>NZ_JBHXSL010000041.1:0-69665 GCF_042714725.1 Streptomyces sp. NPDC058685 | reverse complement strand
CGGGGGCCTGTCTGGTTTCCCTAACTTTCTCCCGCCCCGGGCCCGGTGCATGGCCGGCCCGCTTCGCGCCGTGCCTCTTCGATCCGCCCTCCGGGCGCACCATGACGGCGGCCGTGCGGATGTCCTGACGGGGTGACAGCAGCCCGCTGCCGCCCAAGCGTTGGCCAAAGGTCGGGAGCGGTCCGGGCGGCCGGGGCCTCCCGAACCCAACCCGATCCGACGTTCCGTCAAGCCGGTGGGACCGCGGCGAACGGGTTCGGCCCGGAGCGGGTGGGGACCCGGCGCGGGGCCTGGAGGAAAACGTCGGAGGGCGAACCCGCGTACGACGGGTTCGCCCTCCGATGTGACGTTTCTCCTGAAGGGGGATCAGCCCTCTTCGTGGGTCACGGCACGGCGTGCGTCGGCGTCCAGGACGCCCCAGCTGATCAGCTGCTCGGTCAGGACCGACGGCGACTGGTCGTAGATGACCGCCAGCGTGCGCAGGTCGTCCTGGCGGATCGACAGCACCTTGCCGTTGTAGTCGCCGCGCTGGGACTGGATCGTCGCTGCGTAACGCTGTAGCGGGCCCGCCTTCTCCTGCGGGACGTGGGCGAGGCGCTCCAGGTCCAGCACGAGCTTCGGCGGCGGCTCGGCGGCTCCGCCGGGCGTGGTGCCGGGAAGCAGCTCCTGGACCGGAACCCCGTAGAAGTCGGCCAGCTCGGCGAGGCGCTGCACGGTCACGGCGCGGTCGCCGCGCTCGTAGGACCCGACCACGACGGCCTTCCAGCGGCCCTGGGACTTCTCTTCCACGCCGTGGAGGGACAGCCCCTGCTGCGTGCGGATGGCGCGGAGCTTGGCCCCGAGCTGCTTTGCGTATTCGCTGGACATATAGCTCCCCGGACGAAGTCTGGTAACTCACTGTGAGGTTACGCAGCGTTACTTGGATGCGTCAAGCCGAATGGGGCCGGACCGGTTGTTGACAGGGGCGCGACCAACCGCCCCGCAAGGCCCTGATACGGTGGGTGGCGCAAATCCGACGTCCTTTAAGGTCCGTCCCGTGAGGCGGAGAAGGAGGTCCGTTTCTTATGGACGCCAGCAGCTCCGATGTGGCACGCCCCGTTCTCGAGGCGCCCGACATCGCGCGGGTTCTGACCCGCATCGCCCACGAGATCGTCGAACGCGCCAAGGGTGCCGACGACGTGGTTCTTCTCGGCATTCCGACCCGTGGTGTGTTCCTCGCCCGTCGGCTCGCCGACAAGCTCGAGGAGATCACCGGCCGCACGATGCCGGTCGGCTCGCTCGACATCACCATGTACCGCGACGACCTGCGGATGCGGCCCGCCCGCACGCTGGCCCGCACCGACATCCCCGGTGACGGTGTGGACGGCCGTCTCGTCGTCCTCGTCGACGACGTGCTCTTCTCCGGCCGCACCATCCGCGCCGCCCTCGACGCGCTCGGCGACATCGGCCGCCCGCGCGCCGTGCAGCTGGCGGTCCTGGTCGACCGCGGCCACCGCGAGCTGCCCATCCGCGCCGACTACGTCGGCAAGAACCTCCCCACGTCGTTGCGGGAGACGGTCAAGGTCCTGCTCGCCGAGGAGGACGGTCGCGACACCGTGCTCCTCGGCGTCCGCGAGGCCGCCCCGGCCGGCGAGCAGTAGCGCTCCCTCCGTACGGCCCAGGTGCCGTACGGACGCCTCTGCACGCCCGCATGTCCACCGTGCCCCGCCCGGGTCACCCCCAGCCGGCACACCGACCGCCACACACCGGAGCACACCCAGATGAAGCGTCACCTCATCTCGGCCGCCGACCTCACCCGTGACGACGCCGTCCTGATCCTCGACACCGCCGAGGAGATGGCCCGGGTCGCGGACCGGCCGATCAAGAAGCTGCCCACCCTTCGCGGACGCACCGTCGTCAACCTCTTCTTCGAGGACTCGACCCGCACCCGGATCTCCTTCGAGGCCGCCGCCAAGCGGCTCTCCGCCGACGTCATCAACTTCTCCGCCAAGGGGTCGTCGGTCTCCAAGGGCGAATCGCTCAAGGACACCGCGCTGACCCTGGAGGCGATGGGCGCGGACGCCGTCGTCATCCGCCACCACGCCTCCGGCGCCCCCTACCGGCTGGCGAACTCCGGCTGGATCGACGGGGCCGTCGTCAACGCGGGCGACGGCACCCACGAGCACCCCACCCAGGCCCTCCTGGACGCCTTCACCATGCGCCGCCGCCTGGTCGGGCGCGACGCCGGTCTCGGCCGCGACCTGGAAGGGCGCCGGATCACCATCGTCGGCGACGTGCTGCACAGCCGCGTCGCCCGCTCCAACGTCCTGCTGCTGAACACCCTGGGCGCCGAGGTCACCCTGGTCGCCCCGCCGACGCTCGTCCCGATCGGCGTCGAGAACTGGCCGTGCCAGGTGTCGTACAGCCTCGACGAGGTGCTGCCGAAGTCCGACGCCGTGATGATGCTGCGGGTGCAGCGCGAGCGGATGAACGCCGCGTTCTTCCCCACCGAGCGCGAGTACTCGCGCCGCTACGGCCTGGACGGCGACCGCATGGCGCGGATGCCGGAGCACGCCATCGTCATGCACCCCGGCCCGATGAACCGCGGCATGGAGATCACCGCCGAGGTCGCCGACTCCGACCGCTGCACCGCCGTCGAGCAGGTCGCCAACGGCGTCTCGATCCGGATGGCCGTCCTGTACCTGCTGCTGGGCGGCAACGAGCCCGCCGTCAGCCCCGCCCACTCCCGTACCGAGGAGAGCAAGTAACCATGAGCAAGATCCTTATCCGTGGCGCGAAGGTGCTGGGCGGCGAGCCGCAGGACGTCCTGATCGACGGCGAGACCATCGCGGCCGTCGGCGCCGGTCTGAGCGCCGAGGACGCGACCGTGATCGAGGCCGAGGGCAGGATCCTGCTGCCGGGCCTCGTCGACCTGCACACACATCTGCGCGAGCCCGGCCGCGAGGACTCCGAGACCGTCCTGACCGGCACCAAGGCCGCCGCCGTCGGCGGCTTCACCGCCGTCCACGCCATGGCCAACACTTTCCCGGTCGCCGACACCGCCGGTGTCGTCGAGCAGGTCTGGCGGCTCGGCAAGGAGTCCGGCTACTGCGACGTCCAGCCGGTCGGCGCGGTCACCGTGGGCCTGGAGGGCAAGCAGCTCGCCGAGCTCGGCGCGATGCACGACTCGGCCGCCGGGGTGAAGGTCTTCTCCGACGACGGCAAGTGCGTCGACGACGCGGTGATCATGCGTCGCGCGCTGGAGTACGTGAAGGCCTTCGACGGCGTCGTCGCCCAGCACGCGCAGGAGCCCCGCCTCACCGAGGGCGCCCAGATGAACGAGGGCGTCGTCTCCGCCGAGCTCGGACTCGGTGGCTGGCCCGCCGTCGCCGAGGAGTCGATCATCGCCCGCGATGTCCTCCTCGCCGCCCACGTCGGCTCCCGGGTGCACATCTGCCACCTCTCCACCGCCGGCTCCGTGGAGATCGTCCGCTGGGCCAAGTCCAAGGGCTGGGACGTCACCGCCGAGGTCACCCCGCACCACCTGCTGCTCACCGACGACCTGGTGCGCACCTACAACCCCGTCTACAAGGTCAATCCGCCGCTGCGCACCGAGGCCGACGTGATGGCCCTGCGCGAGGCGCTCGCCGACGGCACCATCGACTGCGTCGCCACCGACCACGCCCCGCACCCGCACGAGGACAAGGACTGCGAGTGGGGCGCGGCGGCCATGGGCATGGTCGGCCTGGAGACCGCGCTCTCCGTCGTCCAGGAGACGATGATCGAGACCGGCCTGACCGACTGGGCGGGTGTCGCCGACCGGATGTCCTTCCGGCCCGCGAAGATCGGCCGTCTGCAGGGCCACGGACGCCCTGTCTCGGCAGGTGAGCCCGCGAACCTCACGCTCGTCGATCCGGCATACCGTGGAGCGGTGGACCCCGCGGGCTTCGCGTCCCGCAGCCGCAACACGCCGTACGAGGGCCGTGAGCTGCCGGGACGCGTCACCCACACCTTCCTGCGGGGCCGCGCCACGGTCGTCGACGGGAAGCTCGCGTGACAACTCATCTCCACATCGCCGCCGCGAAGCAGTCAGCGGAGGTCACCGACTGGGCCGCCCGCGCGGGCTGGGTCGTCGGGCTGCTGCTCTTCATCGCCTTCGTCTACTGGCTGATGCGCCAGGGCTGGAAGTGGCGGGGCAGCCTGCAGTCCGGTCTGCCGGAGCTCCCCACCGCGCCGGACGCGCCCGGAGAGGCCAAGCTGACCATGACGGGCCGCTACCACGGCTCGACCACGGCCGGTCAGTGGCTCGACCGCATCGTGGCGCACGGTCTGGGCACCCGCAGCCGTGTGGAGCTCACCCTGACCGACGCGGGACTGGATGTCGTACGCCCCGGGGCCGCCGACTTCTTCGTCCCCGCGGCACAGCTGCGCGAGGCACGGCTCGACAAGGGGATCGCCGGCAAGGTGCTCGCCGAGGGCGGACTGCTGATCGTCACCTGGCAGCACGGCGAGACGCTCATCGACTCGGGCTTCCGCTCGGACCACGCGGCCGAGCACACCGCCTGGGTCGAGGCCGTCAACTCCATGAACAAGCACATCACGACGGAAGGCACCGCACGATGACGACCTCCACCCGGGGAACCGCGAAGGTTCCCGCCGTACTCGTCCTGGAGGACGGCCGCATCTTCCGCGGCCGTGCCTACGGGGCCGTGGGGGAGACCTTCGGCGAGGCGGTGTTCAACACCGGCATGACCGGTTACCAGGAGACGCTGACCGACCCCTCCTACCACCGCCAGGTCGTCGTGATGACCGCCCCGCACGTCGGCAACACCGGCGTCAACGACGAGGACGACGAGTCCCGCAAGATCTGGGTCGCCGGATACGTCGTACGCGACCCCGCCCGGGTCCGCTCCAACTGGCGCTCGCGGCGCACCCTCGACGACGAGCTCGTCGCCCAGGGCGTCGTCGGCATCAGCGACATCGACACCCGCGCCCTCACCCGCCATCTGCGCGAGCGCGGCGCGATGCGCGTCGGCATCTTCTCCGGAGAGGGCCTGGCCGACGACGGGACGCTGCTCACCCGCGTCCGGCAGGCCCCCGAGATGTCGGGCGCCGACCTGTCCGCCCAGGTGGCCACCACCGACGCCTACGTCGTCCCCGCCATCGGCACCAAGCGCTTCACCGTGGTCGCTCTCGACCTCGGCATCAAGGGCATGACCCCGCACCGGATGGCCGAGCGCGGCATCGAGGTGCACGTGCTGCCCGCCACCGCCACGGTCGACGAGGTGTACGCGGTCCGGCCCGACGGCGTCTTCCTGTCCAACGGCCCCGGCGACCCCGCCACCGCCGACCTGACCGTCGTCAAGGCGGTCCTGGAGCGCGGCACCCCGCTCTTCGGCATCTGCTTCGGCAACCAGCTCCTCGGCCGCTCGCTCGGCTTCGGCACCTACAAGCTGAAGTACGGCCACCGCGGCATCAACCAGCCCGTCCAGGACCGCTCCACGGGCAAGGTCGAGGTCACCGCGCACAACCACGGCTTCGCCGTCGACGCCCCGCTCGACCAGGTCTCCGAGACGCCCTACGGGCGCGCCGAGGTCTCCCACGTCTGTCTCAACGACAACGTGGTGGAGGGCCTGCGGCTGCTCGACCGGCCCGCCTTCAGCGTCCAGTACCACCCCGAGGCGGCCGCGGGCCCGCACGACGCCGCGTACCTCTTCGACCGCTTCGTATCCCTGATGGAGGGCCAGCGTGCCTAAGCGCTCCGACATCCAGTCCGTTCTGGTCATCGGCTCCGGCCCGATCGTCATCGGCCAGGCCGCCGAGTTCGACTACTCCGGGACCCAGGCCTGCCGCGTCCTCAAGTCCGAGGGCCTGCGCGTCATCCTGGTGAACTCCAACCCGGCGACGATCATGACCGACCCGGAGATCGCCGACGCCACCTACGTCGAGCCCATCACCCCCGAGTTCGTCGAGAAGATCATCGCCAAGGAGCGGCCCGACGCGCTGCTGCCCACCCTGGGCGGTCAGACCGCGCTCAACACCGCGATCTCCATGCACGAGCAGGGAGTGCTGGAGAAGTACGGCGTCGAGCTCATCGGCGCCAACGTCGAGGCCATCAACAAGGGTGAGGACCGCGACCTCTTCAAGGAGGTCGTCGAGGCCGTCCGGGGGAAGATCGGCCACGGCGAGTCCGCCCGCTCCGTCATCTGCCACTCCATGGACGACGTGATCAAGGGCGTCGACACGCTCGGCGGCTACCCCGTCGTCGTCCGCCCCTCCTTCACCATGGGCGGCGCCGGCTCCGGCTTCGCCCACGACGAGGGCGAGCTGCGCCGTATCGCCGGCCAGGGACTCACGCTCTCGCCGACCACCGAGGTGCTCCTGGAGGAGTCCATCCTCGGCTGGAAGGAGTACGAGCTGGAGCTGATGCGCGACAAGAACGACAACGTCGTGGTCGTGTGCTCCATCGAGAACTTCGACCCCATGGGTGTGCACACCGGTGACTCGATCACCGTCGCCCCCGCGATGACCCTCACCGACCGCGAGTACCAGCGGCTGCGCGACATCGGTATCGCCATCATCCGCGAGGTGGGCGTCGACACCGGCGGCTGCAACATCCAGTTCGCCGTCAACCCCGACGACGGCCGCATCATCGTGATCGAGATGAACCCCCGGGTCTCCCGCTCCTCGGCGCTGGCCTCCAAGGCGACCGGCTTCCCGATCGCCAAGATCGCGGCCCGGCTCGCCGTCGGCTACACGCTCGACGAGATCCCGAACGACATCACCGAGAAGACCCCGGCGTCCTTCGAGCCCACGCTCGACTACGTCGTCGTCAAGGTGCCCCGCTTCGCCTTCGAGAAGTTCCCCTCCGCCGACGCCACCCTGACCACCACCATGAAGTCGGTGGGCGAGGCCATGGCCATCGGCCGGAACTTCACCGAGGCCCTGCAGAAGGCGCTGCGGTCCCTGGAGAAGAAGGGCTCGCAGTTCGCCTTCACCGGCGAGCCCGGCGACAAGGACGAGCTGCTGCGCGTCGCCGTCACCCCGACCGACGGCCGCATCAACACCGTCATGCAGGCCATCCGCGCGGGCGCCACCCCCGAGGAGGTTTTCGAGGCGACGAAGATCGACCCGTGGTTCGTCGACCAGCTGTTCCTGATCAAGGAGCACGCCGACGAGCTGGCCGCCGCCGCGAAGCTCGGCCCCGAGCTTCTCGCCGAGGCCAAGCGCCACGGCTTCTCCGACGCCCAGATCGCCGAGATCCGCGGCCTGCGCGAGGACGTCGTGCGCGAGGTCCGCCACGCGCTGGGCGTCCGCCCGGTCTACAAGACCGTCGACACCTGCGCCGCCGAGTTCGCCGCCAGGACCCCGTACTTCTACTCCTCGTACGACGAGGAGACCGAGGTCGCTCCGCGCGAGAAGCCCGCCGTGATCATCCTCGGCTCCGGTCCGAACCGCATCGGCCAGGGCATCGAGTTCGACTACTCCTGCGTCCACGCCTCCTTCGCGCTCAGCGAGGCCGGCTACGAGACCGTGATGGTCAACTGCAACCCCGAGACGGTCTCCACCGACTACGACACCTCCGACCGGCTCTACTTCGAGCCGCTCACCCTGGAGGACGTCCTGGAGATCGTGCACGCCGAGACGCTCGCCGGCCCCATCGCCGGCGTCGTCGTCCAGCTCGGCGGCCAGACCCCGCTGGGTCTGGCCCAGGCGCTCAAGGACAACGGTGTGCCGGTCGTCGGCACCTCCCCGGAGGCGATCCACGCCGCCGAGGACCGCGGCGCCTTCGGCCGCGTCCTGAAGGAGGCCGGACTCCCGGCGCCCAAGCACGGCACCGCGACCACCTTCGCCGAGGCCAAGGCCATCGCCGACGAGATCGGCTACCCGGTCCTGGTGCGCCCCTCGTACGTGCTCGGCGGCCGCGGCATGGAGATCGTGTACGAGGAGAGCCGCCTCGAGACGTACATCGCCGAGTCCACCGAGATCAGCCCCACCCGGCCGGTCCTGGTCGACCGCTTCCTCGACGACGCCATCGAGATCGACGTCGACGCCCTCTACGACGGCACCGAGCTCTACCTCGGCGGCGTCATGGAGCACATCGAGGAGGCCGGCATCCACTCCGGCGACTCGGCGTGCGCCCTGCCCCCGATCACGCTCGGCGGCTTCGACATCAAGCGGCTGCGCGCCTCGACCGAGGCGATCGCCCGGGGCGTCGGCGTACGCGGACTGATCAACATCCAGTTCGCCCTGGCCGGCGACATCCTGTACGTCCTGGAGGCCAACCCGCGCGCCTCCCGCACCGTCCCCTTCACCTCGAAGGCGACCGCGGTGCCGCTGGCGAAGGCAGCCGCCCGTATCTCGCTGGGCGCGACCATCGCCGAACTGCGCGGCGAGGGCCTGCTCCCGGCCCACGGCGACGGCGGCACGCTCCCCATGGACGCGCCGATCTCCGTCAAGGAGGCCGTGATGCCGTGGTCGCGCTTCCGCGACATCCACGGCCGCGGCGTCGACACCGTCCTCGGCCCGGAGATGCGCTCCACCGGCGAGGTCATGGGCATCGACACGGTCTTCGGCACGGCGTACGCCAAGTCGCAGGCCGGTGCGTACGGTCCGCTGCCCACCAAGGGCCGCGCCTTCATCTCCGTCGCCAACCGCGACAAGCGCTCGATGATCTTCCCGGCCCGTGAGCTCGTCGCCCACGGCTTCGAGCTGCTCGCCACCTCCGGCACGGCCGAGGTGCTCAAGCGCAACGGCATCAACGCCACCATCGTGCGCAAGCACTCCGAGGGCGAGGGCGCGGACGGCGAGAAGACCATCGTCCAGCTGATCCACGACGGACAGGTCGACCTCATCGTCAACACGCCCTACGGCACGGGCGGCCGCCTCGACGGCTACGACATCCGCACGGCAGCGGTGGCGCGCAGCGTGCCCTGCCTGACGACCGTCCAGGCGCTCGCCGCCGCCGTCCAGGGCATCGACGCGCTCAACCGCGGTGACGTGGGCGTCCGTTCCCTCCAGGAACACGCCGAGCATCTGATCGCGGCCCGCGACTAGCCACCCACGAGGGGGACACCACACGGTGTCCCCCTCTTCATGAGGCCCCCGAGGACACCACCATGTACACGTTCTTCTTCCGTCTCGTCTTCCGGCGGATGGATCCGGAGCAGGCGCACCATCTGGCCTTCCGCTGGATCCGGCTGGCAGCCGGCGTCCCCGTCCTGCGCACCTTCGTCGCCGCCGTGCTCGCGCCCCGCCACAAGGAGCTGCGCACCGAGGCGCTCGGACTGCGCATGCACGGGCCGTTCGGGCTCGCCGCGGGGTTCGACAAGAACGCCGTCGCCATCGACGGCATGTCGATGCTCGGTTTCGACCACATCGAGATCGGCACGGTCACGGCCCAGGCTCAGCCGGGCAACCCCAGGCAGCGCCTCTTCCGGCTCGTGCCGGACCGCGCTCTGATCAACCGGATGGGGTTCAACAACGAGGGCTCGGCCGCCGTCGCCGAACGGCTCGCGGCGCGGAAGGCCGTCTTCCGCACCACCGTGGGCGTCAACATCGGCAAGACCAAGGCCGTCCCCGAGGAGGAGGCCGTCGGCGACTACGTGACCTCCACCGAGCGCCTGGCCCGCCACGCCGACTACCTCGTCGTGAACGTCTCCTCGCCGAACACCCCTGGCCTGCGCAATCTCCAGGCCACCGAGGCGCTGCGTCCGCTGCTGACCGCCGTACGGGAGGCGGCCGACCGCACGGTCACCGACCGCCGCGTCCCGCTGCTCGTCAAGATCGCCCCGGACCTCGCGGACGAGGACGTCGACGCCGTCGCCGACCTCGCCGTGGAACTCGGCCTCGACGGCATCATCGCCACCAACACCACCATCGCCCGCGAGGGCCTCGGGCTCACCTCCGACCCGGCGCTGGTCAAGGAGACCGGTGGACTGTCCGGCGCCCCGGTCAAGGCGCGCTCGCTGGAGGTCCTGCGACGGCTGTACGCGCGCGTCGGCGACCGGATCACGCTGGTCGGAGTCGGCGGCATCGAGAACGCCGAGGACGCCTGGCAGCGCATCCTCGCCGGTGCCACGCTCGTCCAGGGCTACAGCGCCTTCATCTACGAGGGCCCCCTGTGGAGCCGCGCGATCCACAAGGGCCTGGCCGCCCGCCTGGCCACCAGCCCCTACGCCACCCTCGCCGAGGCCGTCGGCGCCGACACCCGAAAGGCGAACGCATGAGCCCTCTGGAACCCTTCGGCACCCGGCTGCGGGCCGCGATGGACGAGCGCGGGCCGCTGTGTGTCGGGATCGACCCCCACGCGTCGCTGCTGAGCGAGTGGGGACTCGGCGACGACATCGCGGGCCTGGAGCGCTTCACCCGCACGGTCGTCGAGGCACTGGGCGAGCAGGTCGCCGTCTTCAAGCCGCAGAGTGCCTTCTTCGAGCGCTTCGGCTCCCGGGGCATCGCGGTTCTGGAGCGCGCGGTGGTGGATCTGCGCGCGGCCGGCGCGCTGGTCGTGATGGACGCCAAGCGCGGCGACATCGGCTCCACCATGGCGGCGTACGCCGAGACCTTCCTGCGCAAGGACGCGCCCCTGTTCTCCGACGCGCTGACGGTGTCCCCGTATCTCGGCTACGGCTCGCTGAAGCCGGCCGTCGACCTCGCCCGGGAGAGCGGGACCGGACTGTTCGTCCTCGCCCTCACCTCCAACCCGGAGGGCGCCGAGGTCCAGCGCGCGGTGCGCGAGGACGGCCGAACCATCGGCGCGACCATGCTCGCCCATCTGGCCGCCGAGAACGCCGGGCAGACCCCGATGGGCTCGTTCGGCGCGGTCGTCGGCGCGACGCTCGGTGATCTGTCGTCGTTCGACCTCGCCGTCAACGGTCCGCTGCTGGCCCCCGGAATCGGCGCCCAGGGCGCGACGGCCGCCGATCTGCCGAAGGTCTTCGGCGCCGCGGTGCGCAATGTGGTGCCCAATGTGAGCCGGGGTGTGCTGCGGCACGGGCCCGACCCGGTGGCGCTGCGCGCGTCGGCCGAACGCTTCGCGGACGAGGTCCGTTCGGCGGTTTCGGGGGTTTAGAACCGCTCCGGCGCGTCGACCTGCGGCCTCATCGCCACTCCCGTCCGGGGCTTGTTGACAGATCTTTGGCCGAAATCAGGGGCGATATGCCTGAAAAGTCCTGGTCGATCGATGCTGACCAGGACTTTTCCGCTGTTCTCGCTGACTGGAGCGGTGATGGCCGCTAGTCTCCGTCGAAGAGTGAACGTGCAGTGCGTTGCTCGTTGCTCGCCTGGTGTGGGGCGACTAGGTTCCTCACCGGTCCGTATCCGACAGTTCGACATCCGAGGTGACGTAGGCGTGGCTCTTCCGCCCCTTACCCCTGAACAGCGCGCAGCCGCGCTCGAAAAGGCCGCCGCGGCTCGCCGGGAGCGGGCCGAGGTCAAAAATCGACTCAAGCACTCCGGTGCCTCCCTCCACGAGGTCATCAAGCAGGGCCAGGAGAACGACGTCATCGGCAAGATGAAGGTCTCCGCCCTGCTCGAGTCCCTGCCCGGCGTGGGCAAGGTCCGCGCCAAGCAGATCATGGAGCGGCTCGGCATCTCCGAGAGCCGCCGTGTGCGCGGTCTCGGCTCCAACCAGATCGCCTCTCTCGAGCGCGAGTTCGGCGGCGGTGCCGCCTGACGTTTCCGGGCACCCCCGGGAACCTGGATAATCGCTGCATGGCAGCAGAGGTACGTCCGCGGCTGACCGTGCTCTCCGGCCCCTCCGGGGTCGGTAAGAGCACGGTCGTCGCGCATATGCGCAAGGTCCACCCCGAGGTCTGGCTCTCGGTGTCGGCGACCACCAGAAAGCCGCGTCCCGGCGAGCGTCACGGCGTTCAGTACTTCTTCGTCTCCGACGAGGAATTCGACAAGCTGATCGCCAACGGTGAGCTGCTCGAATGGGCCGAGTTCGCGGGCAATCGATACGGCACGCCGCGTCATGCCGTGCACGACCGCCTGGAGGCGGGCGAGCCCGTGCTGCTGGAGATCGACCTCCAGGGCGCACGACAGGTGAAGGAGTCCATGCCGGACTCCCAGCTGGTCTTCCTCGCCCCGCCCAGCTGGGACGAGCTGGTCCGCCGTCTCACCGGCCGCGGTACCGAGTCGACCGAGGTGATCGAGCGCCGGCTGACGGTCGCGAAGGTGGAGCTGGCCGCCGAGTCGGAGTTCGACACCACACTGGTCAACACCTCCGTCGAGGACGTGTCGCGCGAGCTGCTAGCCTTGATGGCGGTGTCTTCTTCGGATTCCGGAGAGTGAGTTCCGGATCCCAGCACCGTTTTCGCTTTTTCCCATCTGTCGGAAGGTAGAGCGTGTCCTCTTCCATTTCCACGCCCGAGGGCATCATCAACCCGCCGATCGACGAGCTGCTCGAGGCCACGGACTCGAAGTACAGCCTCGTGATCTACGCGGCCAAGCGCGCGCGTCAGATCAACGCGTACTACTCGCAGCTCGGCGAAGGCCTGCTCGAGTACGTCGGTCCGCTCGTTGACACCCACGTCCACGAGAAGCCGCTCTCGATCGCCCTGCGCGAGATCAACGCGGGTCTGCTGACCTCCGAGGCCATTGAGGGTCCGGCCCAGTAAGGCGTAGCGGTACTTTCATCCCAGGCCCGGCGGAGCATCCGCCGGGCCTGTGGTGTGTCATGGGAGGGAAGCGAGCCGAGTGCGGGGAGACGCAGTGGACAAGCCGAAGGTCGTTCTGGGGGTCAGCGGTGGCATCGCCGCGTACAAGGCGTGCGAGCTGCTGCGGAGGCTGACCGAATCCGGCCACGACGTGCGCGTGGTGCCGACCGCGTCCGCACTGCACTTCGTGGGCGCGGCGACCTGGTCGGCGCTGTCCGGTCACCCCGTCTCGACCGAGGTCTGGTCCGACGTCCACGAGGTCCCGCACGTGCGCATCGGCCAGAGCGCCGACCTCGTCGTGGTGGCGCCCGCCACCGCCGACATGCTGGCCAAGGCCGCGCACGGGATCGCCGACGACCTCCTCACCAACACCCTCCTCACCGCCCGCTGTCCCGTGGTCTTCGCCCCCGCGATGCACACGGAGATGTGGGAGCACCCGGCGACCCAGGAGAACGTGGCGACGCTCCGGCGCCGCGGCGCCGTGGTGATCGAGCCCGCGGTGGGCCGGCTCACCGGCGTCGACACCGGCAAGGGCCGGCTGCCCGATCCGGGCGAGATCTTCGAGGTGTGCCGCCGGGTGCTCGCCCGCGGCGCGGCCGAGCCGGATCTGGCCGGCCACCATGTCGTCGTCAGCGCCGGCGGCACCCGGGAACCGCTCGACCCGGTGCGGTACCTGGGCAACCGCTCCTCCGGCAAGCAGGGCTACGCCCTCGCCCGCACGGCCGCGGCCCGCGGTGCCCGGGTCACGCTCATCGAGGCCAACACCGGGATGACCGATCCCGCGGGGGTCGACGTCGTCCACGTCGGCACGGCCGTGCAGCTGCGGGAGGCCGTGATCAAGGCCGCCGCCGACGCCGACGCGGTCGTGATGGCCGCCGCGGTGGCCGATTTCCGGCCCGCCGCCTACGCCTCCGGCAAGATCAAGAAGAAGGACGGGCAGGAGCCCGCGCCCATCGCTCTGGTCCGCAATCCCGACATTCTCGCCGAGATCAGCCACGAACGGGCCCGAGCCGATCAGGTGATCGTGGGCTTCGCCGCCGAGACCGACGACGTCCTCGCCAACGGCCGCGACAAGCTCCGCCGCAAGGGCTGCGACCTGCTCGTGGTCAACGAGGTCGGCGAGCGCAAGACCTTCGGCTCGGAGGAGAACGAGGCGGTGGTGCTCAGCGCGGACGGCGGCGAGACACCCGTGCCGTACGGGCCCAAGGAGGCCCTCGCGGACATCGTCTGGGACCTGGTGGCCCCCAGGCTCGGATGAATTCTTGATGGCGGATCGACAGCTGGGCGAAAATCGGCCAAACCAGGCGTACCGGCGGTGAAATCCAGCCCTCCTGCCCTGCTGTCACCCCTCCGCCGCAGGTGGGAGTGGTCCCATCGGACTCCCACGGAGCGAGACAGGTGGACTGCCGGAGGAGGTCGACGGATAAACTGCCCATGGAACGTCGCGGGGCGCAGCCCCCTGCCGGTCCGCCAATGATCAGCCAGCAGCCGCTGCAACCCCAGGGAGCGATGTGTCCCGCCGTCTCTTCACCTCGGAGTCCGTGACCGAGGGTCACCCCGACAAGATCGCTGACCAGATCAGCGACACCATCCTCGACGCACTGCTGCGCGAGGACCCGACGTCCCGCGTCGCCGTGGAGACCCTGATCACCACCGGCCTGGTGCACGTCGCCGGCGAGGTGACCACCAAGGCCTACGCCGACATCCCCACGCTCGTGCGCAACAAGATCCTCGAGATCGGTTACGACTCCTCGAAGAAGGGCTTCGACGGCGCGTCCTGCGGAGTCTCGGTCTCCATCGGCGCGCAGTCGCCGGACATCGCGCAGGGTGTCGACACGGCGTACGAGAAGCGGGTCGGTGCCGCCGCAGGTGCGGAGGGGGACGAGCTCGACAAGCAGGGCGCCGGCGACCAGGGCCTGATGTTCGGCTACGCCTGCGACGAGACGCCCGAGCTGATGCCGCTGCCGATCCACCTGGCGCACCGGCTCTCCCGCCGTCTGTCCGAGGTCCGCAAGAACGGGACGATCCCGTACCTGCGCCCCGACGGAAAGACCCAGGTCACCATCGAGTACGACGGCGACAAGGCGGTCCGGCTGGACACCGTCGTCGTCTCCTCGCAGCACGCGTCGGACATCGACCTGGACTCGCTGCTCGCTCCCGACATCCGTGAGTTCGTCGTCGAGCACGTGCTGAAGCAGCTCGTCGAGGACGGCATCAAGCTGGACACCGACGGCTACCGCCTGCTGGTCAACCCGACCGGCCGCTTCGAGATCGGCGGCCCGATGGGCGACGCCGGCCTCACCGGCCGCAAGATCATCATCGACACCTACGGCGGCATGGCCCGCCACGGCGGCGGCGCCTTCTCCGGCAAGGACCCGTCCAAGGTCGACCGCTCGGCCGCCTACGCCATGCGCTGGGTCGCGAAGAACGTCGTGGCCGCCGGCCTCGCCGCCCGCTGCGAGGTCCAGGTCGCGTACGCGATCGGCAAGGCCGAGCCCGTCGGTCTCTTCGTCGAGACCTTCGGTACCGCGACGGTCGACGTCGAGAAGATCGAGCAGTCCATCGGCGAGGTCTTCGACCTCCGTCCGGCCGCGATCATCCGCGACCTGGACCTGCTGCGCCCGATCTACGCGCAGACGGCCGCGTACGGACACTTCGGCCGCGAGCTCGCGGACTTCACCTGGGAGCGCACGGACCGCGTGGACGCGCTGCGTACCGCCGCGGGTCTGTAGCCCCCGTATCTCCCGCACGGCCCGAGGCCCGGCACCCTTCAGGGGGCGCCGGGCCTCGGCCGTGCGCCTGGGCCGCACCACGGCCCGGGCCCGCTGTCGGTGGCATCTGGTAGGAATTTGGCTGTGAGCAGCGACAACGAGCAGCCCGACGAGCCCGCCGCCGGTGGGCCGGAGCAGCTTGCGCTCATCCGGGAGACCGTCCGCAAGGCCAACGTGCCCAAGGCCAAACCGCGGACCTGGCGGGGAGCCGCGCTCGCCCGGGACCTGCCCGTGGCGCGGGTGATGGTCAACAAAGGCGTGCTGCACCTCGACCAGTACTTCGACTACGCCGTGCCCGAGGAGCTCGACGCCGACGCGCAGCCGGGAGTGCGGGTGCGCGTGCGCTTCGGCGCCGGGGCGCACCGGGTGCGCGACGGACGGCGCGAGGGCGGCGGTCTGATCGACGGCTTCCTGATCGAGCGGCGTGCCGAGAGCGACTACGGCGGGGCGCTCGCAGCGCTCGCCTATGTCGTCTCGCCCGAGCCCGTGCTCGGCCCGCAGATGCTGGCGCTCGCGCGCGCGGTCGCCGACCGGTACGCGGGGAGCCTCGCGGACGTGCTCCAGCTCGCGATCCCGCCGAGGAACGGACGGGCCGAGTCCAAGCCGTCGCCCGAGCCGCTGCCCGCGCCGCCGGCCCCCGAGCCCGGCAGCTGGACGCGGTACGGCCGGGGGCCGGCGTTCCTGGAGGCGCTGGCGACGGGCGGGACGCCCCGGGCCGTGTGGACAGCGCTGCCGGGGCCCCGCTGGCCCGACGAGCTGGCGCGTGCCGTCGCCGCCACCCTCGCATCGGGCCGGGGCGCCCTGGTGGTCGTGCCCGACGGGCGGCGGGCGGCGCGGGTCGACGCCGCGCTCACCGAGCTGCTGGGAGCAGGCCGGCATGCGCTGCTGACCGCCGAGTCCGGGCCCGAGAAGCGCTACCGCCAGTGGCTCGCCGTGCGCAGAGGCTCCGTGAAGGCCGTCGTCGGGACGCGGGCGGCGATGTTCGCCCCCGTGCAGGACCTCGGACTGGTCGCCGTCTGGGATGACGGCGACTCCAGCCACAGCGACGAGAATGCCCCCTTCCCGCACGTCCGAGAGGTACTGGAACTCCGCGCCACCCACGAGACCTGCGCGTTCCTGCTGGGCAGCACGAGCTGCACGGTGGAGGCCGCCCAGCTGGTCGAGAGCGGCTGGGCGCTGCCGCTGGCCGCCGACCGGGAGCAGGTGCGCTCCGCCGCACCGCTGGTCCGTACGGTCGGCGACCAGGACCTGGCACGGGACGAGGCCGCCCGGGCCGCGCGGCTGCCCAGCGTGGCCTGGCAGGCCGTGCGGGACGGGCTGAAGAGCGGACCGGTGCTGGTGCAGGTCCCCCGGCGTGGCTATGCGCCCAGCCTCGCCTGCGAGCGATGCCGTACGCCGGCCCGGTGCCGGCACTGTTCGGGACCGCTCGAGGCACCGGACGCGCGCGATCTGACCTGCCGCTGGTGCGGACGTGGCGCCACGGACTGGCACTGCGTGGCCTGCGGGGCCACGCGGCTGCGGGCGAGCGTCGTGGGCGCTCGGCGCACCGCCGAGGAGCTCGGCCGGGCCTTTCCCGCGGTCCCGGTGCGCACCTCGGGCCGCGACCATGTGCTGGACACCGTCCCGGCGCGGCCGGCGCTGGTGGTGAGCACCCCGGGCGCCGAGCCCGTCGCCGAGGGCGGATACGCGGCGGCACTGCTGCTCGACGGCTGGGCGATGCTGGGACGGCCCGATCTTCGCGCCGGCGAGGACGCGCTCAGACGCTGGATCGACGCATCGGCCCTGGTTCGCGGCCAGAGCGAGGGCGGCACCGTGGTGGTCGTCGCCGAACCGACCCTGCGGCCCGTCCAGGCGCTCGTCCGCTGGGACCCCGTCGGCCATGCCCAGCGGGAGCTGGCCGAGCGCGCCGAGCTCGGATTCCCGCCCGTGTCGCGGATGGCGGCCGTGACCGGCAGGGCGGACGTCGTGGCCGCCTTCGTCGCGTCGGCCGCACTCCCGCCGGACGTCGAGGTGCTGGGCCCGGTACCGCTGCCCGTAGCGGATCCCGGCCGGCCGCGGCGGCCGGGGGATCCGCCGGTGGGGGAGACCTGGGAGCGGGCGCTGCTGCGTGTCCCGCCGGGCAGCGGGGCGGCGCTCGCGGCCGCTCTGAAGGCGGCGCAGGCGGCCCGGATGGCACGCGGGGGCACGGACCAGGTGCGGATCAGGATCGACCCCCCGGACATCGGCTGAGGGCCCGCCCCGCGTGGCGCCCGGCCCTTCCCGGCCGCGCGTCCCGCCGCACCCGCGGTCGTACGCGGCCGACAGACCGCTGCCCCCGTCCTCGCGGGCGGGGGCAGCAGCCGGGGCGGAGGGTCAACCGTTGCGCGGGCCGGGGAAGGCGCTCGGGCGGGCCTCCTCCCGGAGGGATTGGCTGGTGGCCGTCGGCTGCGGCGGCATGGTGCGGGCGGCGGGCACCGCGGGCAGGCCGGGCGCCGGCAGCGCCGGCGAGGGGATTCCCGGCGGCGGGAGCGTGCGCGTCGTCGTCTCCACGGCGTGGTCCCCGTCGACGGCCGCCTGCTGCGTGGCCCTGCGGGCGCCGTAACGGCGGTGGACGGCCTGCTTGGTGACCCCGAGCGCCGACCCCACCGCGTCCCACGAGAAACCCAGCGAACGGTCGAAGTCCACCGCCGCCGTCACCAGCGTCTCGACGCTGTCCCGCAGCTCCTGGGCGAGACGGACGGTCGGCGCGGGAGCCCGGCCGTAGACGACGAAGCCCGCGGAGGGGCCGGAGCGGCGGGGCCGGTAGACATTGCCCAGCTGTGCGGTGAGCGTGCGCAATGCGTCCACCTGCCGGCGGACCCGCTCGATGTCCCGCACCAACAGATGCAGACTTGCCCGGGCTTGGGCGTCATGGGTTGCGTGGTCGGCCATTGGCAAGCCTCTCGAACCGGCGTTGAAAAGGGGGTGGGCCGCATCCTGGCGGCCCGTTTCGGTCAATCTCTCTTGACCAACGCTCCAGCGGGCGATGTGGTCACGCCTCGGGGGCGTGGACGCGTATGCGCGGGGCGCGCGGTGCTCCGTACGCCCCCTGTGCCAGGGGCCCATAGACTGGTGTGCTGCTCGTCGACGCACGCGTCGCCGCCCCACCGCACCATCCAGCCTGAGAGGCAGTCAGCCACCCATGAAGCTCGTCTTCGCAGGCACCCCCGAGGTCGCCGTACCCGCTCTGGACGCCCTGATCGCCTCCGGGCGGCACGAGGTGGCCGCTGTCGTCACCCGGCCGGACGCGCCCGCCGGACGCGGACGGCACCTGGTCGCCAGTCCGGTCGCGCAGCGCGCCGAAGAGGCCGGGATCGAGGTGCTCAAGCCCGCCAAGCCGCGGGACGAGGACTTCCTGGCCCGGCTGCGGGAGATCGCGCCCGACTGCTGCCCCGTCGTCGCGTACGGCGCGCTGCTGCCGAAGGTCGCCCTCGACGTGCCCGCACGCGGCTGGGTGAACCTCCACTTCTCGCTCCTCCCGGCCTGGCGCGGTGCCGCGCCGGTGCAGCACGCCCTGCTCGCCGGGGACGACATGACGGGCGCCGCCACCTTCCTGATCGAGGAGGGACTCGACTCGGGCCCGGTCTACGGCGTGATCACCGAGCAGGTGCGGTCCACCGACACGAGCGGCGATCTGCTCACCCGGCTCGCGTTCGCCGGCGCCGGGCTGCTCTCGGCGACCATGGACGGCATCGAGGACGGCAGCCTGCACGCGGTGCCGCAGCCCGCGGAGGGCGTGTCGCTGGCGCCGAAGATCACCGTCGAGGACGCCCGCGTCGACTGGCGGACCCCGGCGCTGCGGGTGGACCGCGTCATCCGCGCCTGCACGCCCGCGCCGGGCGCCTGGACGGAGTTCCGCGGCGAGCGGCTCAAGATCGTGAACGCTCGGCCGGCCGCCGACCGCACGGACCTCGCGCCCGGTGAACTCGCGGCCGGCAAGAACAACGTCCATGTCGGCACCGGGTCCCACGCGGTCGAACTGCTCTGGGTCCAGCCGCAGGGCAAGAAGCCGATGCGCGCCGCCGACTGGGCCCGCGGGGTACGCATCGCCCCCGGTGAGCACGTCGGAGTCGCCGACGTAGGCTGAGGGGGTTGGACCCTTTCGATCGCGGAGCACCTTTGAACGAGCAGGCACGTCGCCGTACCCCCAAGCCCTACCGCCGCCCGAAGAAGGATCCGGTGCGGATCCTCGCCTTCGAGGCACTGCGGGCCGTCGACGAGCGGGACGCGTATGCCAACCTCGTCCTGCCGCCGCTGCTGAAGAAGGCCCGCGAGCAGGGTGACTTCGACGCGCGGGACGCGGCGCTGGCGACGGAGCTGGTGTACGGGACGCTGCGCCGGCAGGGCACCTACGACGCGATCATCGCCACCTGTATCGACCGGCCGCTGCGTGAGGTCGATCCGCCGGTGCTCGATGTGCTGGCGCTCGGCGCCCACCAGCTGCTCGGCACCCGCATTCCGACGCACGCCGCGGTCTCCGCGAGCGTGGAGCTGGCGCGGGTGGTGCTCGGCGACGGGCGCGCCAGGTTCGTCAACGCCGTGCTGCGCAAGATCTCGCAGGACGACCTCGACACCTGGGTGGAGCGGGTCGCCCCGCCCTACGACGAGGACGCCGAGGACCATCTCGCCGTGGTGCACTCGCACCCCCGGTGGGTCGTCTCCGCGCTGTGGGACTCGCTCGGCGGTGGCCGCGCCGGCATCGAGGACCTGCTGGAGGCCGACAACGAGCGCCCCGAGGTGACCCTCGTCGCCCGGCCGGGCCGCTCCACGACGGACGAGCTGCTGGCGGCGGTGGGCGAGGAGTCCGGGCTGCCGGGCCGCTGGTCCCCGTATGCCGTACGGATGGCGGAGGGCGGCGAGCCGGGCGCGCTGGAGGCGGTGCGCGAGGGCCGGGCGGGCGTGCAGGACGAGGGCAGCCAGCTCGTCGCGATCGCGCTGGCCGGTGCGCAGCTGGAGGGCTCCGACGAGCGCTGGCTCGACGCCTGCGCCGGCCCCGGCGGCAAGGCGGCCCTGCTGGCGGCGCTCGCGGCGCAGCGGGGGGCCTCACTCCTGGCCGCCGAGAAGCAGCCGCACCGTGCGCGCCTGGTGGAACGGGCGCTGGCGGGCAACCCCGGCCCGTACCAGGTCATCGCCGCGGACGGCACACGCCCGCCGTGGCTGCCGGGCTCGTTCGACCGGGTGCTGGTCGACGTCCCCTGCACGGGCCTCGGCGCCCTGCGCCGCCGCCCGGAGGCCCGCTGGCGCCGCCGCCCGGAGGACCTGGAGGGCTTCGCCCCCCTCCAGCGCGCCCTGCTGCGCGAGGCGCTCAGCGCGGTCCGGATCGGGGGAGTGGTGGGGTACGCGACGTGCTCGCCGCACCTCGCCGAGACGCGGGTGGTCGTCGACGACGTCCTCCGCGGCCGCGGAGGCGACCCGATCGAGGCGGAACTCCTGGACGCGAGGCCCCTGATGCCGGACGTCCCGGCCCTCGGCGACGGCCCGGACGTCCAGCTCTGGCCGCATCTGCACGGCACGGACGCGATGTATCTGGCACTGCTGAGGCGCACGGGGTGAGGCCGGCCGGGCCGACTGGCCCGGCAGGTCCGCCGGCCCCGGGCGGGCAGACGCGGCCCCCCGCCCGCGCTGGGGGACGTCGGCGTCAGACCTTCGCCGGTTCCTCCGTCTTCGTCGGGGGTTCCTTCGGGTCCTCCTCGCGTGACATCGGGTGCGGCCACCACACCTTCGGGCCCGCGTCCAGGAACAGGGACGTGACCAGGACCGAGCGGACGACGAATGTGTCCAGCAGGACGCCGAGCGCCACCGCGAAGCCGATTTCGGCGAAGGCGACGATCGGGAGGGTGCCCAGCGCCGCGAACGTGCCCGCAAGGACCAGGCCCGCCGAGGTGATCACCGCGCCCGTGGCGGCGAGGCCCGTCACCACGCCCGCGCGCGTCCCCTGGCGGCCGGCCTCCTCGCGGATACGGGTGGACAGGAAGATGTTGTAGTCGATGCCCAGCGCCACCAGGAACACGAAGACGAACAGCGGGAAGTCCGTCGTCTCGCCCGCGAAGTCGAAGATGTAGCGGAACGCGAGCGCACTGAGTCCCAGCGCGGCCGCGAACGACAGCACCACCGTCGCGATCAGCAGCAGCGGTGCCACCAGGGCCCGCAGCAGGACGGTCAGCACGAGCAGGACGACCAGCAGGACCAGTGGGATGATCAGCAGGTTGTCGTGCCGGGTGGCGGTGTCCATGTCCAGCAGGGCGGCCGTGCCGCCGCCCACCTGCGCATCCGCGTCCGGGACAGCGTGCACCGCGTCCCGTACGCGTTCCACGGTGTCCTTCGCGGCCGCGCTGTCCGCGGGCGCCGTCATCGTCGCCTCGATCAGCACCCGGCCCTCGTGCACGGGCTTGGTGCCGGGCGGAACGGCGATCGAGGCCGGGACCACACCGGGCGTGGCCGCCACGGCCGCCCGCACCTGTCCTGCCTGTGCCGCATCGCTGATGACGATCAGCGGGTCGCCGCTGCCCGCGGGGAAGTACGTCGCCTGGACCTCCTGGCCGACGATCGAGTCGGGCTTCTCCGTGAAGGAGTCGGCGTTGCTGATGCCCTCGGCACGCAGTTGGGTCAGGCCGATCGAGAAGGCCACCAGCACGACCGCCGTGCCGGCCCAGATCGCCCGTGGCCGCCTGGCGATCCACCGGCCCATCCGCGCCCACACTCCGCGCTCCGTCGGCTCGAGCGAGCCGAAGTGAGGGATCACCGGCCAGAAGATCCAGCGGCCGAAGATGACGAGGAGCGCCGGGAACAGCGTGATCATCGCGATCAGCGCCACCGCCACCCCGATCGCGGCAACCGGGCCGAGGCCACTGGTGGAGTTCATCTCGGCGAAGACCAGGACCAGCATGCCGAGTACCACCGTGGCGCCGCTCGCCAGCACCGCCGGGCCCGCACGGTGCAGCGCGCGAGCCATCGCCTCGTGCCGGTCCTCGTGACGGCGCAGCTCCTCGCGGTAGCGCGCGATCAACAACAGGGCGTAGTCCGTCCCCGCGCCGAAGACGAGGACCGTCAGAATCCCCGCGCTCTGTCCGTTGACGGTCAGACCGGCGTGCTCCGCCAGCAGATAGATCAGCGCCTGCGCGGTGGACAGCGACGCGACGGCCGCGATCACCGGCACCAGCAGCAGCGTCGGACTGCGATAGGTGATCAGCAGCATCACGATCACCACGGCGAGCGCCGAGAGCAGCAGGGTCGAGTCGATGCCCTCGAAGGCCGCGGAGGAGTCGGCGGCCGTGCCGCCCGGACCCGTGACATGCACCGCGAGGCCCGCGGCCGCTGTGCCGGTCACCCCGCGGATCGAGTCCACGGCCGGGCCGATCCGTTCCCAGCCCTTCTCGTCCATGACGATGGGGACGAAGACCTGCGCCGCCCGCGGATCCACCGGCCGGTCCAGCACCGGACCGCGCACCTCGTCGCCCAGCACGCCGTGCGCGCTCAGTTGCCTCAGTTCGGCGACGTCCTCGGCGATGCGCGTGCGGTCGGCCGCCGTGAGGCCGCTCTCGCGGGCGTAGACGACGATGGCCGGGATGACCTCGGGCCTGAACTCCTCGGCCTCATGCAGGACTTGAGTGGATTCCGCGCTGCCGGGCAGCCAGGACGCGGCGTCGTTGTCCTGGGCGTCGGTGAGTTTCTGCGCGAGCGGGAACGCCAGCACCATCACCGCGAGCCAGAGCACGACCACGACCCACTTGGCACGTCGCCCGCAGACCAGGTGGGCGACGCCTCGACGAGGCCGCATCTGTCCCGTGTTCCCGTCCGGCATGACGCCCCCAATTGGCCTCGACCCTGGCCGAAAACGCCAGGATTGCACGGACTGTGGTGATCACGGAGCGCTTTGGTCCGGACCGGAACCCGTACCGGGGAGGGGAAGACCCCCGGAACATGGCAGGCTTGGGCCATGGCCGTACAGATCAACCCCAGTATCCTCTCCGCCGACTTCTCCCGCCTGGCGGAAGAGGCCCGGGCCGTCGAGGGCGCCGACTGGCTCCATGTCGACGTGATGGACAACCACTTCGTGCCCAACCTGACGCTGGGCGTGCCGATCGTGGAATCCCTCAGCCGGGCGACGGACACCCCGCTGGACTGCCATCTGATGATCGACGACCCCGATCGGTGGGCACCGCAGTACGTCGAGGCGGGAGCCGGTTCCGTCACCTTCCACGTGGAGGCAGCCGCCGCCCCGGTCCGGCTGGCCCGCGAGATCCGCGCCAAGGGGGCCCGTGCCTCGATGGCGCTCAAGCCGGCCACCCCGATCGAGCCGTACGAGGATCTGCTGCCCGAGCTCGACATGCTGCTGATCATGACCGTGGAGCCCGGCTTCGGCGGTCAGGCCTTCCTCGACATCATGCTGCCCAAGATCCGCCGCACCCGTGAGCTGATCTCCAAGCACGGCCTCGCCCTGTGGCTCCAGGTGGACGGCGGAGTCTCGGACGCCACGATCGAGCGGTGCGCCGAGGCGGGCGCGGACGTCTTCGTCGCGGGCTCCGCGGTCTACGGCGCCGAGGACCCGGCGCAGGCCGTGCGCGCCCTGCGGGCCAAGGGCGAGCGGAGCATCGCCTCGGCGAGCTGGGCTTGCAACCACTGAGCCACAAGCAAGTGAACTCGGCCCTTCGGGGCTGATCGACAACCGCCGGATCTGACAGGATTGCAGATCTGGAGTGCGAACAGCAGTGAGGAGATCGCGGTGTCTGCAAGGTCGGCGGGACGGTCTGCCCTGCGGATGGGACCCGCGGAGCTGGTGCAGGCGGCGGCCATGGCCCGCCGCTTCTACCTCGAGGGCAAGTCCAAGATCCAGATCGCGGAGGAGTTCGGCGTCAGCCGCTTCAAGGTGGCGCGCGTCCTGGAGACCGCCCTGGAACGCGATCTCGTCAGGATCGAGATCCGCGTCCCGGCGGAACTGGACGCCGAGCGCTCCGACGCCCTCCGTGCCCATTTCGGACTGCGTCACGCGGTCGTGGTCGAGTCACCGGCCGAGGCGGCCGACGAGTCGCCGGATCCGGAGAACCTGGGCGAGGTGGCCGCCGACCTGCTCGGCGAGCTCGTGAACGAGGGCGATGTGCTGGGCCTGGCCTGGGGCCGGTCCACCATCCACATGGCCGCCGCGCTGGACCGGCTGCCGCCCTGCACCGTCGTCCAGCTCACGGGCGTCTACGACGCGGGCACCGCCGAGCGCGGCTCGGTGGAGGCAGTCAGACGCGCGGCCCAGGTCTCCGGCGGCGACGCCCACCCCATCTACGCGCCGATGCTGCTGCCCGACGCCGCCACCGCGGCCGCGCTGCGCAACCAGACCGGCATCGCGCGCGCCTTCGAGTACTTCGACAAGGTCACCGTCGCGGCTGTCTCCATCGGCTCCTGGGAGCCGGGCATCTCGACGGTGTACGACATGCTCAGCGACGAGGAGCGCGCCCGGTACGCCTCCTTCGGTGTGGCCGCCGAGATGTCGGCGCACCTCTTCGACCGGGACGGCCGACGTGTCGGGCGTGACCTGGGCGAACGCTGCATCACCGTCGAGGCCGACCGGCTGCGCCGGATCCCCGAGGTGGTGGCCATCGCGGGCGGCCAGCGCAAGGCGGAGGCCATCGCGGCCGTGCTGCGCTCCGGTCTCGTCACCAGCCTGGTGACGGACACGGCGGCCGCCGACCACCTGCTCTCGGTGCAGGCGGGGCCGCGCCCGGCGCTGGAGCGCGCGGACCCCGACGACTGACGGGTGCGGGCCGGACGGACCGACTTGGACGATCGCACCAGCCCACCCGCGCTGACCTGGAGGAATCGTCCGGGCCGTGCATGCGGGTGGGCATGGGACAATGAAGTACGTGCGATTTCCCCGGCTGAGATGACCGGGGGCCAACTCCGATCGACTGGGATGATCAGCACGTGCGTTTCCTCAATGACCTGAAGCCGCCGTACGACCTGACGTACGACGACGTGTTCATGGTGCCGAGCCGTTCGGCCGTGGGCTCCCGTCTGGGTGTGGACCTCTCGTCCCCCGACGGAAGCGGCACCACCATCCCGCTGGTCGTCGCCAACATGACCGCCATCGCGGGCCGCCGGATGGCGGAGACGCTCGCCCGCCGCGGCGGACTCGTCGTCATCCCCCAGGACATTCCGATCGAGGTCGTCACCGAGGTCATCGCCTGGGTGAAGACGCGTCACCACGTCCTGGACACCCCGATCGTGCTCGCCCCCACGCAGACCGTCGCCGACGCGCTGGCCCTGCTGCCCAAGCGTGCCCACGACGCGGGTGTGGTCGTCGACGCCGACCACCGGCCCGTCGGTGTCGTCACCGACGCCGACCTGACCGGGGTCGACCGCTTCACCCAGCTGTCCGAGGTCATGTCCAAGGACCTGCTGCTGATCGACGCGGACATCGACCCGCGCGACGCCTTCAACACCCTGGACGCGGCCAACCGGCGCTACGCCCCCGCGGTCGACCGGGAAGGCCGCCTCGTCGGCATCCTCACCCGTAAGGGCGCCCTGCGCGCGACTCTCTACACCCCTGCCGTCGACGCCCAGGGCAAGCTGCGCATCGCCGCGGCCGTCGGCATCAACGGCGATGTCGCGGGCAAGGCCAAGCAGCTTCTCGACGCGGGCGTCGACACCCTCGTCGTCGACACGGCGCACGGGCACCAGGAATCGATGATCGCCGCGATCAAGGCGGTCCGCGGTCTGGACCCGCACGTGCCCATCGTGGCGGGCAACATCGTGGCTGCCGAGGGCGTGCGCGACCTCGTCGAGGCCGGCGCGGACATCATCAAGGTCGGCGTGGGCCCCGGCGCCATGTGCACCACCCGGATGATGACCGGCGTGGGCCGGCCGCAGTTCTCGGCGGTGCTGGAGTGCGCGGCCGAGGCGAAGAAGTACGGCAAGCACGTCTGGGCCGACGGCGGTGTCCGCCACCCCCGCGATGTCGCCATGGCGCTCGCCGCGGGCGCGTCCAACGTCATGATCGGCTCGTGGTTCGCCGGTACGTACGAGTCCCCGGGCGATCTCCAGCAGACCGCGGACGGACGGCTCTACAAGGAGTCCTTCGGTATGGCGTCCGCGCGGGCCGTCCGCAACCGTACGAGTGAGGAATCCGCGTACGACCGGGCCCGCAAGGCGCTGTTCGAGGAGGGCATCTCCACCTCGCGCATGTTCCTCGACCCGACCCGTCCCGGCGTCGAGGACCTGATCGACTCGATCATCGCCGGCGTCCGCTCGTCCTGCACGTACGCCGGCGCCAACTCCCTGGAGGAGTTCGCCGAGCGGGCGATCGTGGGTGTGCAGAGCGCCGCGGGATACGCGGAGGGCAAGCCGCTGCACGCCAGTTGGAGCTAGGGGACCGCGGGGCCTGACGGCGCCCGACCTTCCGGCAACAGGAGCCAGGGCGACAAGCGTTCGCCCGCACGGCCGTTCGCGTCCGGTCCCGGCATCGTCCGGGGCCGGACGTCTTTGTGTGCGCCCGCATCCGGCGTTTGCCCGATCAGCCGGCCCCGCGGGCCGCTCCCACCAGGTGTTTCCACGACTTTGGAATTCGTAGGCATGTCTGGGAGGACTGGGGGTAGACGGGCCGTTGCACTGACCACGGAGCAGGGGAGGACTTAGTGTCCACGGCGAGTACGGTTGCGACCGAACGCACAGAGCCGGGAACACGGTGCCCGAGCGGCGAGCTCGAGCTTCCGGAGGTGCGGGACCCCAGGGCGGTCGCTCCGAAGGACGCACGGGAGATCTCCAAGGTCTTCTTCGTGCGCCTGTCCTCGCTGGAGGAAGGCACCCCCGACTACCAGTACGTGCGGAACACCCTCATCGAGCTGAACCTCGCTCTGGTGAAGTACGCGGCCGGCCGGTTCCGGAACCGGGCCGAGCAGATGGAAGACATCATCCAGGTCGGAACCATCGGCCTGATCAAGGCGATCGACCGGTTCGAGCTGAGCCGTGAGGTGGAGTTCGCGACCTTCGCCGTCCCGTACATCGTCGGTGAGATCAAGAGGTTCTTCCGTGACACCAGCTGGGCGGTCCATGTGCCGCGGCGGCTCCAGGAGTTGCGGATAGATCTGGCGAAGGCGGCCGACGAGCTCTCCCAGCGGCTCGACCGGGCGCCGAGCACGGCGGAGCTCGCCGCGCACCTCAAGCTCGACGAGGAAGAGGTCATCGAGGGCATCGTCGCGAGCAACGGCTACACCGCCGGCTCCATCGACACCCCCGTCGACGACACCTCCGACCACGCGTCGGCACCGCTGTCCGACCGGCTCGGCGCACCGGACGCCGATCTGGAGATCGCCGAGAACGTGCAGGCGCTCAAGCCGCTCATCCAGGAACTCGACGACCGGGACCGGCTGATCCTCGCCATGCGCTTCGGCCAGGAGCTGACGCAGGCGGAGATCGGTGCCGAGCTCGGCGTCTCGCAGATGCATGTGTCCCGGCTGCTGAACCGCATCACCTCGCGGCTTCGCGAGGGCCTGCTCGCGGGAGCCTGAACTCCCGCCCTCACACTTCCCCCCACGGGAAGATCCCCCCACGGGACAGGCGGCGCCCCACCTGACAGGGGGCGCCGCCTCCTGTGTTCCCCGGGAGGGCGCGCCGCCTTCTGTGTTTCCCAGACGGGCGCGCGCCGTTCTTGCGTAACCGCAGCGTGGTGTACCGACCGATGGCTGTAGTGCCCATGGGCCGGCAGCGTGCCCGCCCCTCTCGGATGCCGTCAGCAGGCAGGCGCCGTCGCGGGGATCTTCCTCACCCACGTCGCCTGGACCCGCTTGCCGCAGGGCAGGGGGCTGATCTCCACCTGTCCGGCGAGCTGGTTCACCATGTTCCAGCCGAACCCGCCGCTGCCGCTGAAGTCGGGCTCGCGGGAGACCGGGATCGCCGGGCTGGAGTCGTCGATCTCGACCACCAGCGTGTCCTGGGCCGCCGCCAGATGGAGCCGCCACCAGCCGGCCGTGTGCTGCACCGCGTTGCTGACCAGCTCGGACACGACCAGCAGTACGGCGTCCAGGTCGGCCCACGGGCAGTGGCGCGCCAGGAAGTCCGCGGTCGCCCTGCGGGCCCGCGCGCTGTCGCTGGGGAGCGGGGGGTCGGTCACCATCCGCGGTTCAGTGTTCATCGCAGCTCGCGTACCCCGTCCCGGAGCATGTATTTGCGCTTGCACCTCATCCGTTCGGACGCGCCGAGGGGAGGGCCTCGGCCACCGCGGCCGCCAGAACGGCATGCCCCTCGTCGTCGGGATGCACCCCGTCGGCCAGTTGCCCCGCCCCGAGCAGGTCGCGACCGGGAAGCAGGGCGAGCCAGTCGTCCGGGTCCTGTCCGTCACTGCCCTCCCTGCGGCCGGTGACCGCCTGCTCCATCGCCGCACGCAGATCCGAGAGCGTGGCGCCCAGCCTGTTCGGGGTGTTCTCCGCACCGGGGCGCAGGACGGGGGAGACGACCAGGAGCGGTGTGCGGGGGTGGCCCTGGCGTACGAGGGTGAGGAAGGTGCGGACCGTCTCGTACAGCAACGGCGCCGAGCAGGGGGTGCTGGACCAGCAGTTGGTGCCGAAGGCGAGGGTGATGGCGTCCGCTTCCAGCGATGCCAGTTGTTCGGCCAGGGCCGGTTCGCCGTGGGCGCACCCCGCGTATCCCAGGTTGACGGTGTCCAGGCCCAGCCGCCGGCCGGCGGTGGCCGGCCAGGAGTGGGCGGGGCGGGTGGACCACCAGCCCTCGGTGATGGAGTCCCCGTGCACGAGCCAGCGGGGCTGTCGTGGGGCGGGCGTGATCGAGCCGCCGACCGCGCGCAGCCCGAGGATCTCGGGTGCCACGGACTCGGGCGGATGCACGGTGAAGGGCGCGGCGGAACTGCCCGGCAGCGCCACGGTGACCACCGACTCGGCGGAGGGTTCGGTGATCGTCTCCGAGACGCACCGGTCGTCCTGCCACAGCGCGAAACAGTGCGGCAGGTCCCGCAGCGCGTCGTTCTCACCCGGCGGCGAGGCGCGGTAGCGGATCTCGACCGCGTCGGCGTCCTCGGACGTGAACTCCAGGCGTACGCCGATGGGCAGGGTGGCCCGCTCCCAGGTGTCCCAGGGCAGCCGGCGCGCGTCCGCCGGGTCCGCACGCACCGGCCGTCCTCGGTCCAGCCAGGCCACTCCGCGCAGGAATGGATGAGGATCGAGCCAGGTCACCGGGGCCTCCAAGGGTCGGGTTGCGGGTCGTGGAGCAGTGCTTGCACACCACGCAACGACCTGACGGGAAGTCAGAAAATACCGCGCTTACTGAACGGCCGGTTACCCCCAGGAACGTTGCGTTGCACATGCTGCGTCGCGTAACTTGACTGCCCCCTACTCGGGGGTAATCACCGCTGTTCAGTTGCTCTCTTGCCCAGGGGAGACCATGCGCCGGCGACTTCGCCGCCCCACGATCCGGGGACGGATCGTGACACTGACGGTCATACCCGTCATTGCTCTGATGTCCTTGTGGACCTTCGCCATGGTCTCCGTGACCGGTGATCTCCGCGCGCTCATACGGCTCCAGAGCATGTACGAGAGCTTCGGAACGCCGGTCGACACCGCCGTGGGACAGATCCAGATCGAACGGCGGCTCTCCGCCGCGTACTTGGGGGCGGGACCGCAGGGCAGCGCTGCCGCCGTCGCCGGTCTGACCCAGCAGCAGCGCTCCACCGACCGGGCGGTGCGCGCGATGCGCGAGGCGATCGGCGACCGGGAGCGGCGTGAGGATCTCTCCGCACGCCAGCGGGAGTCCCTGGACGCGATGACGGACGCGACGGACGATCTGGAGGCGCTGCGCGAGAAGGTCGTGAGCCGGACGATCTCCTGGGACCGCGCGATCGAGGAGTACACGGCGATGCTGGAACCCACCTTCGACGTGCAGTCCACGCTCACCGCACTTCAGGCCGGCCAACTCGCCCGCGAGGCGCAGGTCGTCGTCGAACTCGTGCGGGTGCGGGAGTTCGTCTCCCGTCAGGACGCCCTGGTGGCGGGCGCCCACGCCGCCGGTCGGCTGAGCGACGCGCAGTACGACACGCTCACCGCCACGATCGAGGACCGCCGGGTCTTCCACCGCACCTATGTGCCCGACCTCCCGGCCGACTCCCGGCAGCTCTTCGCCGCCTTCGGGCGCAGCGACGACTACCGGGCCCTGGTCGCCCAGGAGGACACGTTGCTGCGGGCCGGTCCCGCGGGCGCCGGTGAGGCGATGGCCGGCGACTCGTGGCGCGACACGACGGACCGTGCGGTCCAGCGGTACATGCTGCTGTGCACCGACGCGGCGATCAACGCGTCCGACCGGGGCCGCGCCTTCGCCTACCACGAGATGATCAAGGCAGCGGTCGTCGGTGTGGCGGGACTGGCCGCGGTCGGTCTGTCGATCTGGTTCTCGGTGGCCAGCGGACGCCGCATCTCGCGCCGGCTGGAGGAACTGCGGGACGCCGCAGGCCTGTTGGCCACCCGCCAGCTGCCCGACGTGATGGAGAGGCTCGCCGCGGGCGAGGAGGTCGACGCGGCGGCCGCCGCTCCGCCCCTCGACTTCGGCGACCCGAAGCGCGGCCCGGACGAGACCGACGAGATCGATCAGGTGGGCCAGGCTCTCAACGCCGCACGGCTCGCCGCCGTCGAGGCCGCCGTCAAGCAGTCCACGCTGCGCCGGGGCATCTTCGCCGTCCTGCTCAACATCGCCCGCCGCAACCAGGCGCTCGTGCACCGCCAGTCGAAGCTCGTCGACACCCTGGAGCGACGCACCAGCGACCCCGACACGCTCGACGACCTGTTCCGTATCGACCATCTGACCACCCGGATGCGCCGGCACGCGGAGGGCCTGATCATCCTCTCCGGCGCCGCCCCCGGCCGTCGGTGGCGGCGGCCGGTGCCGGTCGTCGACATCGTGTCCGCGGCCGTCGGCGAGATCGAGGACTACGCACGTGTCGTCGTACCGCCCATGCCCGCGGTCGGCATCACGGCCGACGCCGTGGCGGACGTGGTGCACCTGGTCGCCGAACTCGTCGAGAACGCCGCCGTGTACTCCCCGCCGCACACCCAGGTCACCATGCGCACCGGACGGGTCGGCAACGGCTTCGTGCTGGAGATCGACGACCGCGGACTCGGCATGGACGAGACCGCGCTGGAGGAGGCCCGGCGGACACTTGCCCGGCCCGGTGACTTCGATCCGGCGCAGGACGACCGCCTCGGGCTGTACGTCGTCGGGCGCCTGGCCGAACGGCACGGCATCGGTGTCACGCTCACCCGTTCCCCGTACGGCGGCACCACGGCCGTGGTGTTCCTGCCCAACGCGGTCCTCGCCGCCGTCGAGCAGCCGGGCAGGGCCGCGGAGCCGGAGAGCGCGCCGCCGCCCCGGCCGCGGGCCGTACGGGCCGAGGACACGCGGCGCACGCTCGAACCCGTCCCTCTCGTGCACGACCGTGCCGCGGACGATCCGGAACCCGCGCCGGAGAGGACGACGGCGACAACGGAGTCCGGCGCAAGGCCGGTGCCTGTACGGGACGGCACTGTCCCGACCCCGGAGAAGGCGGCACCGGTGACGGACGCCGCCGCCGCGTCCGGCGAGAAGGCAGCTGCGTCGGACGGGGACATCGAGTCCGGCGAGAGGCCGCCATCCGTGCCGGACCCGACCGCCGCACCCGCGCCGACCGCCGGGCCGGGCGAGAGGCCGGCACCCGTGCCGGACCCGACCGCCGCACCCGCGCCGGGCGAGAGGCCGCCACCCGTGCCGACCGCCGGGCCCGGCGGGACGGCTGCCCCCGTGACGCCGCTGCACGGGCTCCCCACCCGCGTGCGCCAGGCGTCCCTCGCGCCCCCGCTACGGGACGCGCCCCCGTCCGCCGCCGGGGGGCCCGACCGTGAGGTGTCCGCCGAGGAGATGCGCTCGATCTTCGGATCCTTCCAGCGGGGACTGGACCGCGGCCGCCGTGGCGACAGCGTCGGACCCGAGGCGCCGAGCACCGCACCGCAAGCCCGCACGACCGATGAAGGGACCGACGACGATGGCTGACGAAGGCACCGGAGAAAGTACCGGCCTGGGCTGGCTCCTCGACGACCTGGTGGCCAGGACCGGCCATGTGCAGCAGGCGGTGCTCCTCACGGCGGACGGCCTGGTCGGCAGCGCGTCGCGGGGCATGGTCAGGCGGGACATCGAGCATCTGTCCGCCGTCTGCGCGGGCTTCCACAGCCTGGCGAAGGAGGCGGGCGACCGTTTCGCGGCGGGCAGTGTGCGACAGACGATGGTGATGCTCGACAACGCCTTCCTCTTCATCACCCCGGCCGGCGACGGCAGCCGGCTGGCCGTCCTCTCCGACATCGAGACGGACGTCGGTCAGCTGGCCCACGAAATGGCGCTGCTGGTCCGCCGCGTGGGACGGCACATGGCCGTACCCACGCGCTCGGGCCCCGAGGACACCGGCACCTGAGTCCTCGTGAGCGACCACTGGTACGAGGACGAGTCCGGTCCCCTGGTACGGCCCTACACCGTCACCCGAGGCCGGACCCGGCCCGCGTCCGAGCAGAACATCGACCTGATGTCCCAGGTCACGGCCCTGGACCCGGAGGGCGTGGACCTGCCGCTCGACCACGCCCGCAGCGCGCTGCTGGAGCTGGTGCGGCGCGAGCCGCGGCCGGTCGCCGAGATCGCCGCCGACGCCGATCTGCCACTGACCGTCGTCCGGGTGCTGCTCGCCGACCTCGCCGAGGCCGGTCTCGTCAGGATCTCCGAGCCGGTGACGCCCCGGAACCTGCACGACCCCGTGCTGCTGCGGGAAATCGCCGCCAGGCTGCGGGAGTTGTGACACCTGTGTTCACCGCGGGACGACGTCTGCCTTCACCGCGGGATGACGTCTGCCTTCACCGCGGGACGGCGCCCGCGTTCACCACGGTGTGCGGCGCGTTTCACCGGATCGCCCTTCCCGCGTTCCCCGCCGCGATGAGGCCCGCGGTCGGCGGAGCGCAATGTTTCCACGTACTCTCCGTCATCGCGCAATGATCGTCCGCCGATGCGCAACGACAGTGCATTTCCGGTTCCGAGCGCGGACTCATAGGCTCATCCCCCGTACCAGGAGTGGCGGTGACCGTCTGCTCGGCGGTCTCCCCTCATGCGGACCCCTCCGTCATGCCCGTGGATCGTCGCAGGTCACCCGTCGCGATCCGCAGCAATGAAGGAGCACCCGCAGTGCTGGACCACGGCGCAGCCCCACCCTCGACCGAGCCACCGCAGGGCGGGCGCCCCGGCGCCGGAGCCCGGCTGATGCGGCGCAAGCCCGTCGAGCGCCTGGTTGCCGAGAGTGGTCAGGGGGAAGGCGGATCGCTGCGCCGGTCGCTCTCCATGTGGCAGCTGACCATGATCAGCATCGGCGCCACGCTCGGCACGGGCATCTTCGTCGTCCTCGGTGAGGCCGTTCCCGAGGCGGGGCCCGCGGTCACCGTCTCCTTCGTGATAGCCGGCCTCACCGCCTTGTTCTCGGCGCTCTCCTACGCCGAACTCGCCGGCACGATCCCCGTCTCCGGTTCCTCCTACTCGTACACCTACGCCACGCTCGGCGAACTCATCGCCTGGGTCTGCGGCTGGTGTCTGATCCTCGAGTACGGGGTGTCGGTGGCCGCGGTGGCCGTCGGCTGGGGCGAGTACCTCAACGAACTGCTCGACGGCACGATCGGCGTGACCATCCCGGACGTGCTGTCCGCTCCGCCGGGCGACGGCGGCCTGTTCAATCTGCCCGCCCTCATCGTCGTGCTCCTGGCGATGGTCTTCCTGCTCGGCGGCGCCCGCGAGAGCGCCCGCGCCAACACGATCATGGTCGTCGTGAAGATCGCCGCACTGGTGCTCTTCTGCGCCGTCGGCGTCCAGGGCTTCCGGGCCGGCAACTACGAGAACTTCATGCCGCTGGGCATGGCGGGCGTCAGCGCCGCCGGCGCCTCGCTGTTCTTCTCCTACATCGGCTTCGACGCGGCATCGACGGCCGGTGAGGAGGCGAAGAACCCGCAGCGCGACCTGCCGCGCGCGATCATGCTCTCGCTGCTCATCGTCACGGCCCTGTACGTACTGGTCGCGGCCGTCGCCGTGGGCGCCCGGCCGTGGAAGGGCTTCGGCGAGTCGGAGGCCGCACTCGCCGGCATCATGCGCGACGTGACCGGCCAGACGTTCTGGGCCGTCCTGCTCGCCGCCGGCGCGGTGATCGCCATCGCCAGCGTCGTCCTCACCGTGCTCTACGGACAGACCCGCATCCTGTTCGCGATGTCCCGCGACGGACTCGTCCCCAAGGTCTTCTCCAAGGTCGACCGCAAGAGCGGCGTGCCCCGCGCCAACACCGTGATCGTCTCGGTGTTCTGCGGAGTGCTGGCGGCCGCCGTGCCGCTGGGCCAGCTCGCCGACGCGACCAGCATCGGCACGCTCTTCGCCTTCGCCCTGGTCAATGTGGCGGTCGTGGTGCTGCGCCGGACGCGCCCGGACATGGACCGCACGTTCCGGGTCCCGCTCTCGCCGCTGTTCCCGGTGGCGGGCTTCGCCTTCTGCGTCTGGATGATGTTCAGCCTCCCGGCCGTCACCTGGGCGGTCTTCGGAGTCTGGATGGCGGTCGGCCTCGTGTTCTACTTCGGTTACGGCATGCGCCGCTCCCGACTGGCCACCGCAGAGAAGTGACCCATTCGTAGTGCGACTCAACGATCTCGACGAACGCATCGTCCACGCTCTGGCGGAGGACGCCCGCCGCTCCTACGCCGACATCGGCGCGATGGTGGGCCTGTCCGCTCCCGCCGTGAAGCGGCGTGTGGACAGGCTGCGCGCCGTGGGGGCCATCACCGGCTTCACCGTACGGGTGGACCCGGCGGCCCTCGGCTGGGAGACCGAGGGGTTCATCGAGATCTACTGCAGCCGCAACACCTCGCCCGAGGCCATCGAGCGCGGGCTGAAGCGGTACCCGGAGATCGCGTCCGCCTCCACCGTCACCGGGGACGCGGACGCGATCGTGCAGGTCTTCGCAGCCGACATGCGCCACTTCGAGCGGGTGCTGGAACGGATCGCGGGCGAGCCCTTCGTCGAGCGCACCAAGTCGGTTCTGGTGCTCTCGCCGCTGCTGCGGCGCTACTCGTCGGGCTCACCCGCCTGAACCGTCCGGCCCGGTCAGAGCTTGGGGTTCCAGGGCACCACCCGGAAGTCGCCCGAGCCCCCCTTCACCTTCTCGAAGGGCGCTGAGCCCACGCATCGGGGCAGGTCCTTGGTCTCCACCGGGCTGCCCTGGGCGGCCCAGCTGTAGCCGAGCCGGTCCCGCCCTCCGACGTCGTGGACGGTGATGCCGACCCGGGTGCCCTTCGCTCCTTCCAGGTCGGTGTCGGTGATCACGCCGCTGACCACGGCCACCTTGCCGCCGGTGACCAGGCAGTCGACCCTGGCCTTCGCCCAGGCGCCCTCGCCGTTCAGATAGTGGCTCCAGCTGAAGGTGCCGGTGGCCTTGAGCGGGTCGTCGGTGTCCTTCGCCGCCAGATGCGCGTCGAAGGTGAAGGTGATGTCGTCGCCGAGCGAGCGGTACAGCTTCGCGGAGCCGGTGAGGGCCGCGGCCTCCCGCTGCCCGCCGCCGCGCGACTCGGCGTCGTCCGAGGCCATGGCGGACCCGGTGGCCCCGGCGGTGATCAGCAGGGCCGCGCCGATCGCGGCGATCTTCGTACGACGGTGGACTGGAGCCTTCATGGCGGTCCTTTCGGCAGGTGAACCGGACGACGACCACTCTTCCGGCGGGCCTCCCGCCGCACATCGCGCCGAAGACGGTGCTCGGCTCCGCCGTCCGGGCGGGGGAGCCGGCGGCCGGGTACGACCGCAGCGGTAGGCCCTGTCCGCAGCCGGTCTCACCCCCGCTCCGCATGCCGCAGGTCACAGGGCGCAACGAATCGCCGCTCCCGGGACCGTCGGCGCAACGGATCGCTCATCGGCGCGCAACGGTCGCGCCTTGTCCCGGCCGGTGCCCGGCCCGTACCGTTTTGACGTCTCCTCCACCCCGCACTCCGTCCGAGGTCAGCCATGCCGCCGCTGCGCACCGCACTGCTCCAGAGTTCCGGCCGACCGGGCTCGGTCGCCGAGAATCTGAAGGCGCTCGACGAGGCCGCCGCGCGCGCCGCGGCCACCGGCGCCCGTCTGCTGGTGAGCCCCGAGCTGTTCCTGACCGGATACGCGATCGGGGACGAGCTGCCCGTGCTGGCGGAGCCCGCCGACGGCCCCGGTGCCACGGCCGTCGCCGAGATCGCCGTCCGCCACGGCATCGCGGTCGTGTACGGATACCCCGAGCGCGACGGCGGCACCGCCGGCGACCGGTCCGGCGGACCGGGCCTGATCTTCAACTCCGCCCAGCTGATCGGCCCCGACGGCGACCGACTGGCGAACTACCGCAAGACCCATCTCTTCGGCTGCTTCGAGCAGCAGTGGTTCACCCCCGGCGACCAGCCCGTCGTCCAGGCCGAGCTCGACGGCATCACGATCGGCATGCTGATCTGCTACGACGTGGAATTCCCGGAGAACGTCCGCGCGCACGCCCTCGCCGGCACCGACCTCCTGCTGGTGCCCACCGCGCAGATGCACCCCTTCCAGTTCGTCGCCGAGTCACTGGTACCGGTGCGGGCCTTCGAGAGCCAGATGTACATCGCGTACGTCAACAGGACAGGCCCCGAGGGGGAGTTCGAGTTCGTCGGACTCAGCTGTCTCGCCGGCCCTGACGGCGCCGCCCGGGCCCGCGCCGGCCGTGGCGAGGAACTCGTGGTCGGCGATGTGGACCCCGCCTTCCTGAGCGCGTCGCGCGAGGCCAATCCGTATCTCCAGGACCGCCGACCGGGCCTGTACACCTCACTGAACTGAGCCGCGGCGCTCCCCACGCCACGACCTTCCGGGCCCGCCCGGCCTTCCCCGCCCCACCTTTTTGCGCAAGGAGTCCGTACCCCATGACGTCCACGGTGCCCACCGCTGTCCAGCACACCGACGCTCAGCCGCCGATCACCATGTTCGGTCCGGACTTCCCGTACGCGTACGACGACTTCCTCGCCCACCCCGCCGGCCTCGGCCAGATACCCGCGACCGAGCACGGCACCGAGGTCGCCGTCATCGGCGGCGGGCTCTCCGGCATCGTCGCCGCGTACGAGCTCATGAAGATGGGCCTCAAGCCCGTCGTCTACGAGGCGGACCGGATCGGCGGCCGGCTGCGCACCGTCGGCTTCGACGGCTGCGACCCGGAGCTCACCGCCGAGATGGGCGCCATGCGCTTCCCGCCGTCCTCGACGGCCCTCCAGCACTACATCGACCTGGTGGGACTGGTCACCGAGCCGTTCCCGAACCCGCTGTCCGAGGCGACCCCCTCGACCGTGGTCGATCTCAAGGGCGAGTCCCACTACGCCGAGACCATCGACGACCTGCCGCAGGTCTACCGCGATGTCGCCGCGGCCTGGAACGCCTGCCTGGAGGAGGGCGCCGACTTCTCCGACATGAACCGCGCCATGCGGGAGCGCGACGTGCCCCGCATCCGGGAGATCTGGGCGAAGCTGGTCGAGAAGCTCGACAACCAGACCTTCTACGGGTTCCTGTGCGACTCGGAGGCCTTCAAGTCCTTCCGGCACCGCGAGATCTTCGGGCAGGTCGGATTCGGCACCGGCGGCTGGGACACCGACTTCCCCAACTCCATCCTGGAGATCCTCCGCGTCGTCTACACCGAGGCGGACGACCACCACCGCGGGATCGTCGGCGGTTCGCAGCAGCTGCCGGTGCGCCTGTGGGAGCGCGAGCCGCAGAAGATCGTGCACTGGCCGCTGGGCACCTCGCTCGCCTCGCTGCACGACGGCGAGCCCCGTCCGGCCGTGACCCGGCTCAACCGCACGGCGGGCAACCGCATCACGGTCACCGACGCGTCCGGCGACATCCGCACCTTCCAGGCGGCGATCTTCACCGCGCAGTCCTGGCTGCTGCTCTCCAAGATCGACTGCGACGACTCGCTCTTCCCCATCGACCACTGGACGGCGATGGAGCGCACCCACTACATGGAGTCGTCCAAGCTCTTCGTCCCGGTCGACCGGCCGTTCTGGCTCGACAAGGACGAGACGACCGGCCGCGACACGATGTCGATGACGCTCACCGACCGGATGACGCGCGGCACCTATCTGCTGGACAACGGCCCCGACAAGCCGGCCGTCATCTGCCTCTCCTACACCTGGTGCGACGACAGCCTGAAGTGGCTGCCGCTGTCGGCGAACGAGCGCATGGAGGTCATGCTCAAGTCGCTCGGCGAGATCTACCCGAACGTCGACATCCGCAGCCACGTCATCGGCAACCCCGTCACCGTCTCGTGGGAGAACGAGCCGTACTTCATGGGCGCGTTCAAGGCGAACCTGCCCGGCCACTACCGCTACCAGCGGCGGCTGTTCACCCACTTCATGCAGGACTCGCTGCCCGCCGACAAGCGCGGCATCTTCCTCGCCGGTGACGACATCTCGTGGACCGCGGGATGGGCGGAGGGCGCCGTGCAGACCGCGCTGAACGCGGTGTGGGGTGTGATGGCGCATCTCGGCGGCACGACCGACCCGACCAACCCGGGCCCCGGCGACGTGTTCGACGAGATCGCTCCCGTCGAGCTGCCGGAGGACTGACCTCCCGGATCCGGGCCGGTCAGGACCAGGGCGTCAGCAGGCAGCGCCCGACCAGGCCGACGCCCGTGTCCAGCCGCTCGGTGAACTCGTCGGCCAGCTCCGGCAGGGACCGTACGCCCCACAGCAGCCGGGCCGCGGACCAGGCGCCGTCGCGCGCCCGGTCCAGGCTCCACGCGCCCAGCAGATGGGTGAGCGGATCCGCGACCTCCAGCAGATCTGGTCCTGGCATCAGGTCCTCCCTGATGCGCTCCTCCAGGAGCGTGAGGATGTCGCCGACCCGGTCGAACTCGCCCTCCAGATCGGCCGGTTCGCAGTCCAGCACCCGGCAGGTGTCGACGACGGCGAGCGCCAGGTCGTGCCCGATGTGGGCGTTGATCCCGGCGAGGGCGAACTGCACCGGGTGGATGCCGGGGTGGCGCCGGTACTGGAACAGCGGCCGCCAGCACGCCGGCGGCCGCTCGCCCACCGCGGCCGCGTCCACGACCGCCAGATAGCGCCGGGCGAACAGCACGTCCAGCGTGGCGGCGGCCCGCCGGTCGGGGAAGTCGCCCGCCGCGATGCGCCGGTCGATCTCCTCGGTGACCGCCAGATAGACGCGGTTGAAGACCGCGACCCCGTCCGTCGCGGGCCAGATCGAGCGGAACGAAACCATCCGCTCCACCACGGAGTCGACCGGGGACGGGCGGCGGCCGGCCGGCGATGCGAGCAGTTCCCTCTGCGCCATGGCGGAAGCGTCCCAGCCGCCGGCCCACGGGCGCGGTGACCGGCCGGGGCTTCCCCGAAACGAGGGAATACGCGGGTGGCTACGGCCGCTCGTCCGGGTGCTTGTCGGCCTCGTCGTACGTGGAGGTGCCCGAGTCCAGCAGGGGCTCCTGCTGCTTGAGATGGGCGGGGGCGAAGGCCCGCAGCAGGTGGTAGCCGGCGATGACCACGATGGTGCCGAGGGCGATGCCGCTGAGCTCGAAGGTGTCGGTGATCTCCAGGCTGACGCCGCCGACGCCGATGATGATGCCCGCCGCCGCCGGTACGAGGTTCAGCGGATTGCGCATGTCCACCTTGGCGTTGATCCAGATCTGGGCGCCGAGCAGGCCGATCATGCCGTAGAGGATCACGGTGATCCCGCCGAGCACGCCGCCGGGGATGGCGGCCACCACCGCGCCGAACTTCGGGCAGAGCCCGAAGAGCAGGGCGAAGCAGGCCGCGGCCCAGTAGGCGGCGGTCGAGTAGACACGCGTGGCCGCCATGACGCCGATGTTCTCGGAGTACGTCGTGTTCGGCGGGCCGCCGACGGCCGTCGACAGCATGGAGGCCGCGCCGTCCGCCGCGATCGCGGTGCCGAGCTTGTCGTCGAGCGGCTCGCGGATCATCTCGCCGACGGCCTTGACGTGTCCGGCGTTCTCGGCGATCAGCGCGATGACGACCGGCAGGGCGACCAGGATCGCCGACCACTCGAAGCTCGGTGCGTGGAAGGACGGGAGGCCGATCCAGTCCGCCCGGCCCACGCCCGACAGGTCGAGGCGCCAGTGATCGACGGCTTCGGCGCCGCCGGCGGGGGAGTGGATCCTGCCGAAGATCCGGTCGAGGGCGAAGGACAGCACATAGCCGAAGACGAGGCCGAGGAAGATGGCGATCCGGGAGAAGAAGCCGCGCAGACACACCACGGCCAGCGCGGTGAACAGCATGGTCAGCAGGGCCGTCCACTGGTCCTGCGGCCAGTACGTCGTGGCCGTCACCGGCGCCAGGTTGAAGCCGATGAGCATGACGACAGCGCCGGTCACGATGGGCGGCATCACGGTATGGATGATGTGCGCCCCGAAGCGCTGCACCGCGAGGCCCGCGAGGAAGAGCGCCGCGCCCACGACGAAGACCGCGCCGGTCACGGTGGCGCTGTCGCCGCCCGAGGCCCGGATGGTGGCGGCCACACCCACGAAGGAGAGCGAACAGCCCAGATAACTGGGCACCTTTCCGCGGGTCGCCAGCAGGAAGATCGCCGTCGCGATGCCGGACATCATGATCGCGAGGTTGGGGTCGAGCCCCATCAGGATCGGGGACACGAACGACGCCCCGAACATCGCCACCACATGCTGGGCGCCGAGCCCCGCGGTACGCGGCCAGGAGAGCCGCTCGTCGGGGCGTACGACGGCGCCCGGAGCGGGAGTCCGCCCGTCGCCGTGCAGGGTCCAGCGCACGCCGAGATTCACGGGCCGCTCCACTTCCACAGTCGTTCGATGATCGGCGCAATCGTAGTGGCCGATCAACGCCGCAGTCCCATCCGTGAATCGTGCGCGCGGCATTGTCACCCGTACCTGGTGGCCCTACGCTCGCACGGCCCCGTTCATGAATCTCATTCACATATCTGATGGGAGTGCTTGATGACCGGAAGACCCCGACGCCGCTGGGCAGTTGTGCTGACCGCCCTCGCCGGATGTGTCGCCGTCCTCGTACCGACCGCGTCGTCCCAGGCCGCCACCACCGGCTCCCACCAGGTGCCGAGGACGCCGGTCATCGACGGCAAGAGGCTGGAGGAGGCCAGGAAGCGGCTGGAGCGCGGTGATCCGGCCCTGCGCCGGGCCGCCAGGGATCTGACCGTCCGCGCGGACGGCTGGCTCGGGCAGGGGCCGTGGACCGTGGTGGACAAGCCCAAGCCCGCCCCGAGCGGCGATGTCCACGACTATCTGAGCCAGGCGCCCTACTGGTGGCCCTCGCAGCCCAAGACCCCCGAGAACCCGTGGGGTTGTCCCTACGTCCAGCGGGACGGCGAGCGCAATCCCGAGGTCGACACCGGCACCGACCGCCCCGACATCGGCAAGGTCGTCAACTCCACCACCACGCTCAGCCTCGCCTGGTACTACACCGGCAAGAAGAAGTACGCCGAGCACGCCTCGAAGATCCTGCGCACCTGGTTCGTGGACCCGGCCACCCGGATGAACCCCCATCTGAATCACGGGCAGTTCATCCCCTGCAAGTACGACGGCCGGGCGATCGGCATCATCGACTTCTCGCAGATGTACACGAGCGTGCTGGACGCCATCGCGATCCTCGACACCGGCGCTCCCGGCTGGTCCGGGAAGGACCGTGCCGGTATGCGTGCCTGGAACACCGCTTTCCTGGACTGGCTGGTGAACAGCCCGTTCGGCAAGGAGGAGGCGGCGGCCAAGAACAACCACGGCACCTTCCACGACATGCAGGTCGCCGCTCTCGCCGTCGCGACCGGGGACAAGGCGCTCGCCCGCCGGACCGTCCTCGACGCACGCGCCAAGCGCATCGACCCGCAGATAGCCGCCGACGGGAGCCAGCCGCAGGAGCTCGCCCGCACCCGCAGCTGGCACTACTCGACCTTCGACCTGGTCGCGTACACCCGCCTCGCGGACATCGGCGACAAGGTCGGCGTCGACCTGTGGGCCCACCGGGGACCGCAGGGCCAGAGCCTGTTCAAGGCCGTCGACTATCTGCTGCCCGCGGCGACCGGCGCGGCCCCGTGGCCGCATCCTGAGCTCGAGTTCTACCGGTACGCGGCCACCGACGTCGTCCATGCGGCGGCCGACGCGGGTGACCGCAGGGCCAAGGCGGCCGTCCCCCGGCTCCAGGCGCCTCCCGGCGGAGATCTCTGGGCGCTGCGGCCCGCGGCGGAACAGCTCGACTCGATCGCCGGCTGACCCGGCGGCGGAATGACCCGGCGCGCGCAGCGCCCGCCGGGCTCCATGAACGGCTCAGGGCCGGGCCTCAGGTCCGGGGCTCGGATACGGCCCGGTCCTGAGTCCCCGCTTTGGCCTGCTCCCGCCCGGCCGACCGCAGCACTCCGGCCCCCAGGGTCAGCCCGAACGCCAGGGCCGTCACCAGGGAGAAGGAGACCACCAGGCTGGTGGCGTCGGCGACCGCGCCGATCGCCGACGGCGCGATGAGACCCGAGGTGTAGGTGATGGTCGCGACGCCGGCGATGGCCTGACTGGGGTTCGGGCCGCTGCGTCCGGCCGCCGCGAAGGCGAGCGGGACGACGACGGCGACACCGAGTCCGATGAATCCGAAACCGGTCATCGTCAGTGCCGGATGCGGTGCGAGGACCACGGTGAGCCCGCCTGCCGTCGCGAGGACTCCGCCCCAGCGCACCGTACGCACGGGGCCGAAGCGGTCCACGATGCGGTCGCCCGCGAGCCGGGCGACCGCCATCGTCAGGGCGAAGGCCGTGGTCGACGCGGCCGCGAGACCCGGCGATGTGTCCATCACGTCCCGCAGGTAGACGGCCGACCAGTCCAGGCTCGCGCCCTCCGCGAAGACCGCGCAGAAGCCGATCGCCCCGATGACGACGGCCGATGTGGGCGGCAGGGCGAAGCGCGGCGGCGGCTCCTCGTCGGGCGCGCTGCGCAGATCCAGTACGCCCTGGCAGGCGATCAGTCCGAGCACGGTCAGGGTCAGCGCCGCCAGGGTGTGGTGCAGGCGGGCGTCGCTGCCCAGATGGGCCGCGAGGGTTCCGCCGGCCGATCCGATCAGAGCGCCCGCGCTCCACATGCCGTGCAGTCCGGACATGATCGAGCGGTCGAGACGGTTCTCGATCTCCACGCCGAGGGCGTTCATCGCCACGTCGGACATGCCCGCCGTCGCGCCGAACACGAACAGCGCCGCGCACAGACCGAGCAGGTTGGGCGCCAGGGCCGGGAGTGTCAGGGCGAGGGTCCACAGGGCGAGCAGTCCGCGCAGTGCGTTGCGGGCGCCGAAGCGGTGGCTGACCGCGCCGGCGAGGGGCATCGCGACCGACGCGCCGAGCGCGGGGAAGGCGAGGGCGAGACCCAGCTGCCCCGCGCTGACCGCGGCATGGTCCTGGATCCAGGGGATCCGGGTGGCGAAGCTGCCGGTGACCGCGCCGTGCACACAGAAGACCGCGGCGACGGCGTACCGTGCCCGTCGCAACTGCCGCTGCCCGTAGGCCGCTTCCTCCGCCATGAAGCTGCTCCTCCCCGTGGTTGGTTCGCGTAAACTATCAGGAACCCTGCCTGATAAATAGTGGCCGGATCAGATCTGGAAGGATCCAGGCATGCCCGCATCCCCCAGTACCGCCCGGGCCATCAACGACCGGGTCGCGCTTCAACTGCTCCAGCGCGAGGGCCCGTTGACGGCAGGGCAGCTCAAGGCCATGACCGGCCTGTCCCGGCCGACCGTCGCCGACCTGGTGGAACGGCTCCAGGGCTCCGGCCTGATCCAGGTCGTCGGAGAGTCGGGGGAGCAGCGGCGCGGGCCCAATGCCCGGGTGTACGGGATCGTCGCCGACCGCGCGCACCTCGCCGCCCTCGACGTCCGCACCCAGGGGTTGACCCTCGTCGTCGCCGATCTGCTCGGCGTCACCCTCGCCGAGGCGTCGCTGCCCATCGGCGACGACACCGGCACCGAGCCCGCCGTCGAGCGGGCGGTCGCCCTCCTGGAACGGACCGTGCGGGAGGCGGGCGCGGCCCGGCTGCACAGCGTCGGCATCGGGGCGCCCGGCCTCATCGACCCGATGAGCGGCGAACTGCGTGACACTTCCGGACTGCCGGCGTGGCACCGCCGCCTGGTCGCGGCGCTCCAGGAGAGGCTGCCGGCCCGGGTCGTGGTGGAGAACGAGACCAATCTCGCCGCGCTCGCCGAACAGCGGGCCGGCGCCGCGCGCGACCGGGACACCTTCGTCTGTCTGTGGCTCGGCCACGGCGTCGGCGCCGCGCTCTTCCTGGACGGCAGACTCCGCCGCGGAGCATCGGGCGGCGCGGGCGAGATCGGCTTCCTGCCGGTGCCGGGCACGGCCGGGCTGCCGTCGGCGAACGACTGCGACGGCGGCTTCCACTCGCTGGCGGGCTCCGCCGCGATCTGCGAACTCGCCGGAAAGTACGGCATCGAGGCCGCTCCGGCGCCCGGTCCCGCGGCGGCCGCACTGGTCGCCGAGGCGGTCGCCTCGGGCCACACCGACTTCCTCGACGCACTGGCGCACCGCCTCTCGCTCGGTGCGGCCGCGGTGGCCTCGGTCCTCGACCCGGGCTGTGTCGTCCTGGGCGGCGAGGTCGGCCGCGCGGGCGGTGAGGAGCTCGCCGCCAGGGTCGAGGCCAAGCTGGCGGCGCTGACTCCGCTGCCGACCCAGGTGCGTGCGGGTGATCTCGGCGGCGACGCGGTGCTGCACGGCGCGCTGCTGACGGCCCGGGAGGCGGCGCAGGACGAGCTGTTCGCACCGGGGGCGTGAGCTCTCGGGCGCGGCGCGCGCGGGCGCGGGCCCGGCAGTACCAGGGTGCTCCTTGCGAAGCCGCGGGCCCGGCGGTACCAGGGGGGCTGACGCAAGCTTGCGGCGCCCGCGCATTCAGTGTGCGAGGTGCCGGCCTGGCGATACCGGGGCGCTCGGCGCAGCTCTGAGGCGCATGCCCGTCCGGCTTGCGGGTCGCCGGCTCGGCGGACCGGGGTGCTGAGCGCGAAGGCGCGAGCCCGGCGGTACCAGGGCCGCTCGACGCCGGGTGCTCAGCCCGGCCCGGCACCAGGCGCTCGGCGTACGGTCGTGAGCCTGTCGGTACCGGAGGCGCTCCCCGCGAAGGCGCGGGTCCGGGGTACCTGGGCGCTCGACGCCGGGTGCTCAGCGCAGCCCGCGGTACGAGAACGCTCGGCGCGAGGACGCAACCTCGCGGTACGAGAACGCTCGGCCCGAGGACGCAACCTCGCGGTACGAGAACGCTCGGCCCGAGGACGCGAGCCCCGCGGTACCAGGACGCTCAGCGCGAAAACGCAAGCCCGGCGGTACCGGAGGTGCTCCTCGCGAGGACGCGAGCCCCGCGGTACGAGAACGCTCGGCGCGAGGACGCAGCCCCGCGGTACCAGGACGCTCAGCGCGAAAACGCGAGCCCGGCCGTACCGCGACGCTCAGCCCTTCCGCCGTGCCAGGAACTCCTCGAACGTGACCCGCCCCACGGCCCGTTCCGGTGTCAGATGGCCGCCCGCGCGGAAGCCCGCGTACGCCTTGCCCGCGAGCCGTACCGGCACGATCGCCCGGCGGCGTCCCGTCGCCCGGAGGTAGTCGCGGGCCAGGTCGGCGAGCGGCCGGATCTGGGGGCCGCCCATGTCGGCGACTCGGCCCGCGGGCGGTCCGAGGGCCAACTCGGCCAGCCGGTCGGCCACTTCGCCCGCGTCGACAGGCTGGACGCGCACACCCGACGGCAGCGGCAGTACGGGAAGCCTGGACGCGCCGGACAGCAGGCTCAGCACCAGCTCGTGGAACTGGGTCGTGCGCAGCACCGTCCACCCCGGGCTGCCCGACTGCTCGATCAGCCGCTCGGTCTCGCGCTTCACCCGGTAGTAGCCGAGCGGCACCCGGTCGACACCGACGATGGAGATGTGGACCAGATGTCCGACGCCGGCCCGCCGCGCGGCCTCGACCAGCCGGGCCGCCGATCGGTCGTCGCCCCCGCGCGGGCTCGTCGCGCAGTGGACGATCGTGTCGACCCCCTCGACCGCCGCGTCCAGGCCCCTACCGTCGCGCAGATCCACGGCGTACGGGTGCGCATGGCGGCTGAGGACGCGGACGTCGTGCCCGTCGCGGCGCAGGCGCGCGCTCACCAGAGTGCCCAGGGTTCCCGTGCCGCCCGTCACCAGGATCGAGGTCATGGCGCCCACCCTGCCAGGTCCGGCAGAAGCCCGACGGCGGCAAGGGCCGGGACTCCGCCGCCGGGCAGTCCACACCCCGCGCGCATGCCGAGGTGGGCTGAGACTAAAAGGACTAGACCAGTGCGTCAATAGGTCTGAACCAACGTCGGTTCGCGGGGTGTTCACCCCGCGGTCCCGGCCGTGCACTCGCCCTCTTGCGCGGCATGTCTAGACTTGTGAGTCAGCACACATCTGATCACTCGCATGGCCCACGCCCAGGCGTGGCAGAATTGCCCTGTATCAGCAGCAGCGCACTCCGGGGTCGGTGAAATTCCGAACCGGCGGTTACAGTCCGCGACCCGTCCGCATCCAGCGGCCGGTTGACCAGGTGAAATTCCTGGACCGACGGTTAAAGTCCGGATGGGAGGCAGTGCGCGGCGGGCGGCCCTACGCGGCATGCCGGCCGTAGTGGCTGGTTGTTTCACGACAACCGGCGTGCTCGGCCCAGGCGCAGCCGTACGGCGACGTCCCGCTTCTCTGTCGTTCGTCGACAGGCCCCGGAGTCCGTGCCCGAAGAGGCAGGAGGACCCGGTGGCCACCGCAGCCGACATCACCGCCATGCGCCGAGCGATCACGCTCGCCGCCCGCGGACTCGGCTCCACCAGCCCCAACCCGGTCGTCGGGTGTGTCATCACCGATGCCTCCGGCCGGATCGTCGGCGAGGGCTACCACCAGCGCGCCGGCGGCCCGCACGCCGAGGTCCACGCCCTGCGCGACGCGGGCGACCGGGCCCGGGGCGGCACCGCGTACGTCACCCTCGAACCCTGCAACCACACCGGTCGCACCGGCCCGTGTTCCCAGGCGCTCGTCGACGCCGGGATCGGCCGCGTCGTGTACGCCGTCGCCGACCCGAACCCGCAGGCCACCGGCGGCGGTGACACCCTGCGCGCCGCCGGGATCCCGGCGGAGGCCGGCCTGCTGGCCGAGGAGGCCGCGGCGGGCAACACCGCCTGGCTCACCGCCATGCGCCGCGGCCGCCCCTTCGTGCGGTGGAAGTACGCCGCCACCCTGGACGGCCGTATCGCCGCCGCCGACCGCACCAGCCGCTGGATCAGCTCGCCCGAGTCCCGCGCCGACGTCCACCGGCTGCGCGCCGAGGCCGACGCGGTCGTGGTCGGCTCCGGCACCGCCCGCGCGGACGACCCGCACCTCGCGGTCCGCGGGATCGAGGGCGCCACCCAGCCCCTGCGCGTCGTTCTCGACACCGAGGCCACCGCGGTGAAGCCCGGCGCCCGGGTCCTCGACGACGCCGCGCCCACCCTGGTCGCGATCGCCGACGACGCGACCACCGATCTCCCCGATGTCGTACGGCTGCCGAGGGCCGGGCGCGGGCTGTCCGTGCCGGCCCTGCTGGCGGCCCTTCATGAACGCGGCGTCCGTTCCGTACTACTCGAAGGCGGGCCCACTCTCGCCGGCGCCTTCGTCGCCGAAAGAGCGGTCGACGAGGTCGTCGGCTATCTCGCCCCCGTCCTCCTCGGCGCGGGCCCCGCGGCCCTCGCCGACGCCGGAATCTCCACTCTCCCCGAGGCGTTGCGCCTCGACGTGACGGAAGCCGTCCGTATCGGCCCCGATCTGCGTATCACTGCCACACCGAAGGAGCGCTGAGCGTGTTCACCGGAATCGTCGAAGAACTGGGTGAGGTCACCGCCGTCGAGAACCTCGGCGACTCCTCGCGTTTCCGACTGCGCGGACCCGTCGTCACCGACGGCGCCAAGCACGGCGACTCGATCGCCGTCAACGGCGTGTGCCTCACCGTGGTCGACACCGCCGACGGCGAGTTCACGGCCGACGTCATGGCCGAGACACTCGACCGCTCCAGCCTCGGTGCGCTTCGGGCCGGTTCCCGCGTCAACCTCGAACGGCCCATGGCCGTCGGCGGGCGGCTCGGCGGGCACATCGTCCAGGGACATGTCGACAACGTCGGCACGGTCCTGGAGCGCAAGCCCTCCGAGAACTGGGAGATCGTCAAGATCTCGCTCCCCGCCGACCTCACGCGCTACGTCGTCGAGAAGGGCTCCATCACGGTCGACGGTGTCAGCCTCACCGTCGTCGACGCCGGACCCGACTACTTCACGATCAGCCTCATCCCCACGACCCTCGCGCTGACCACGCTCGGCATCAAGCAGAGCGGCGACCCGGTCAACCTCGAGGTCGACGTCATCGCCAAGTACGTCGAGCGGCTGCTCGGCGCCGGTAACGAGGAGACAGCCCGGTGAGCGCTCTGTCCTGGCTCAACGCCGAGGCCTTCACGGCCTTCGACCAGCACATCCTGTGGTCGGACATGATCGGGAACTGCGTCGGGCTGTTCGCGCTCGCGCTCGGCTGGCGGCGCTCCATCTGGACCTGGCCGGCCCAGTTCGCCTCCGGTGTCATCCTCGTCGCGGCGTACGCCTCCGCCCAGCTCAGCGGCGGAGTCGGCAAGCAGCTCCTCGTCATCGGCGTGGCGCTGTGGGGCTGGCAGCAGTGGCGCCGCGGCCGGGAGCAGGCCCAGGACGGGTCCATCGCCGTCCGCTTCGCCACCTGGAAGGAGCGCGGTCTCCTCGCGGGCGGTGCCGTCGTCGGCACGCTCGCGGTGGGCGGGCTCTTCACCCTCTACCCGTCGCTGTCGTGGAGCCCGTGGGCGGACGCGTACATCTTCGTGGGCACACTCGTCGCGATGGTCGCCCAGGCCCGTGGGCTGGTCGAGTTCTGGTTCGCCTGGCTGCTCGTCGACCTCGTCGGCGTCCCCCTGGCCTTCAACAGCGGCCTGGCCTTCTCCGGCCTGGTCTACGTGGTCTACTTCGCGCTCGTCCTGTGGGGCATGCGCGACTGGTGGCTGCGCTCCCGTGGGAGCGTCAAGCCCGCTCTGGAAGGAGCAGCAGCATGACGGCACAGCCCACCTGGTACTCCACCGACAACGTCGAGGACTTCGCACTCGACCCGGTGGAGCAGGCCATCCGTGACATCGCCGCCGGACGTCCCGTCGTGGTCGTCGACGACGAGGACCGCGAGAACGAGGGAGACCTCGTCATCGCCGCCGAGAAGGCCACCCCGGAGATCGTCGCCTTCATGATGAGCGAGTGCCGCGGTCTGATCTGCGCGCCGATGGAGAGCGACGAACTGGAGCGGCTGGAGCTGCCCCAGATGGTGGAGCACAACACCGAGTCCATGCAGACGGCGTTCACCGTCTCCGTCGACGCGAGCTCCGCCCATGGCGTCACCACCGGGATCTCGGCCGCCGACCGCGCCACCACACTCCAGCTGCTCGCCGGCGGCCGCGCCGAAGCCTCCGACTTCGTGCGCCCCGGCCATGTCTTCCCGCTGCGGGCCAAGTCCGGCGGCGTCCTGGTCCGCAACGGTCACACCGAAGCCGCCGTCGACCTCGCCCGGCTCGCCGGTCTGCGTCCCGCCGGCGCGATCGTCGAGATCGCCGGCGAGGACGGGGTGATGCTGCGGCTGCCCGAACTGATCCCGTTCGCCCGCAAGCACGGTCTGACGATCATCTCCATCGAGGACCTGATCGCCTACCGGCGCTCCGCCGAGCCGACGGTCAAGCGCGAGGCCGCGGTCAACCTGCCCACGTCCTTCGGGCAGTTCACCGCCTACGGCTACCGCTCCACCGTCGACGGCATCGAGCACGTCGCGCTCGTCCACGGTGACATCGGCGACGGCGAGGACGTCCTCGTGCGCGTCCACTCCGAGTGCCTGACCGGCGACATCTTCCACTCGCTGCGGTGCGACTGCGGCCCCCAGCTCCAGGAGTCCATGGAGCACATCACCAAGAACGGCCGGGGCGTCGTCGTCTATCTGCGCGGCCACGAGGGCCGCGGCATCGGTCTGCTGTCCAAGCTGCGGGCGTACGAACTCCAGGAGCGCGGCCGCGACACGCTCGACGCCAACCTCGAACTGGGGCTGCCCGCGGACGCCCGCGACTACGCGGCCGGCGCCCAGATCCTCGAGGATCTCGGTGTCCGCAGCCTGCGGCTGATGACCAACAACCCCGACAAGATCAGCGCGCTGGTCCGGCACGGCCTCACCGTGCACGGCCGCGAGCCCATGCCCGTCCACGCGGGTGAGCACAACCTCCGGTATCTGCGCACCAAGCGGGACCGGATGGGACACGACCTGCCCCGGCTCGACGCCACCGGCGCGTCCGCCTGCGGCAACCAGTAAAGCCAGTAAGCGTCAAGGAGAGACATGAGCGGCAAGGGTGCACCCGAACTGTCCGTACGCAACTGCGGCGACCTGCGGGTCGCGGTGATCGCGGCGCAGTGGCACGAGAAGGTCATGGACGGGCTGGTCGACGGCGCTCTGCGCGCACTGCACGAGCTGGGCATCGACGAGCCGACACTGCTGCGCGTCCCCGGCAGCTTCGAGCTTCCCGTGGTCGCCAAGGTGCTGGCCGGCCGTGGCTACGACGCGATCGTCGCGCTCGGCGTCGTCATCCGCGGTGGTACACCGCACTTCGAGTATGTGTGCCAGGGCGTCACCCAGGGCCTCACCCAGGTGTCGATCGACACCGGTGTCCCGATCGGGTTCGGCGTACTGACCTGTGACAACGAGGAGCAGGCGCTGGACCGGGCCGGGATCGAGGGTTCGCACGAGGACAAGGGGCACGAAGCCGTGACCGCCGCCGTGGCCACCGCGGCCACGCTCCGGACCGTCAGCGAACCCTGGCGCTGAGCGTCCGGCAGGCGCCCGTCGGCCGAGGCGCTGCGTGTCCTCCGTTCCGCACCCCTTACTCTGAGACCATCATGGCGAACAAAACCTTCGAAGAGCTCTTCGCCGAGCTGCAGCTCAAGGCGAAGAACGGCGACCCGGCCACCTCCCGTACCGCCGAACTGGTGGACAAGGGAGTGCATGCCATCGGCAAGAAGGTCGTCGAGGAGGCCGCCGAGGTGTGGATGGCCGCCGAGTACGAGGGCAAGGAAGCCGCCGCCGAGGAGATCTCGCAGCTGCTGTACCACGTCCAGGTGATGATGGTCGCGCGCGGGATCTCGCTCGACGACGTCTACGCCCACCTCTGAGCACACCCGTCACCGCAGAACACTCCCTACGCACGAAGGAAGCCCGACTCATGCTGCGCATCGCCGTCCCCAACAAGGGTTCACTGTCCGGACCTGCGTCGGCGATGCTCCATGAGGCGGGCTACCAGCAGCGCAAGGAGTCCAAGGAGCTCGTGCTCGTCGACCCCGAGAACGAGGTCGAGTTCTTCTATCTGCGCCCGCGCGACATCGCGATCTATGTGAGTTCCGGCCGGCTCGACATCGGCATCACGGGCCGCGATCTGCTGCTGGACTCCGGCGCCAGCGCCGAGGAGATCCTCCAGCTCGGCTTCGCCCGCTCCACCTTCCGCTACGCGACCAAGCCCGGCACCGCGTCCGGGGTCGGCGAGTTCGGCGGCATGACGGTCGCCACCTCCTACGAGGGCATCGTCGCCAAGCACCTCGCCGAGCACGGTATCGACGCCTCCGTCGTCCACCTCGACGGAGCGGTCGAGACAGCGATCGAGCTCGGTGTGGCCCAGGTCATCGCCGACGTCGTGGAGACCGGGACCTCGCTGCGGAACGCCGGCCTCGAAGTCATCGGCGAGCCGATCATGACCTCCGAGGCGGTCGTCATCCGGCGCACCGGCGCGGACACCGACGACCCGAAGGTGCAGCAGTTCCTGCGCCGTCTCCAGGGCGTCCTGGTCGCGCGGAGCTACGTGATGATGGACTACGACTGCCGGGTCGAGCACCTGGAGCAGGCCGTGGCCCTCACCCCGGGTCTCGAGTCCCCGACCATCTCGCCCCTGCACCACGAGGGCTGGGTCGCCGTGCGCTCCATGGTCGCCGCCAAGGAGGCGCAGCGGATCATGGACGACCTCTACGACCTGGGCGCCCGCGCCATCCTCACCACCGCCATCCACGCCTGCCGGCTCTGAGGATGCCCGACACCATGCCCGCTTCCGCGCCCGAAATCCCCGCGCTGCCGGTCACGTTCCGGCCCACGCGCACCCGCGTCGTCCTGCTGACGGTGGGTGCGGTGATGTTCGTCGTCATCACGGCCGTCGCCCTTCTGCTGGAGAACCTCAGCGTGGGGGAGCGGAGCAGCTTCGTCTTCACCGCGGTGCTGTTCTTCGGCGTCCTGACGCTGCTGAGCCGGCCCAAGGTCGTGGCCGATGCGAGCGGGGTCACCGTCGTCAACCTCACCAGCACCCGGCGCCTGGAATGGGCGCAGATCCTCCGTGTCAACCTCCGTCCGGGTGACCCCTGGGTCTTCCTGGATCTGAGTGACGGAACCAGCCTGCCTGTACTGGGCATCCAGCCCGGAATCGCCAAGCAGCACGCGATCCGTGACGCCCGCGCACTGCGGGCGTTGTCGGAGTCCCGCGGCAGCTCGGACGCTCACTGAGCGTTTCGAGCGGCGATGCCCCTGCCGCGTCCGCGGCTTGCTTGTCTACTCTGGTGACGGCGGCGCCCGGCGCGCCCCGTCCCGCCCACCCCCGGCCGCTCGCGGCCCGCGGGACTCTCCACCGACCCGAGGAGTGACTCCCTCCAGCAATGGACGGATCGTCCGGTAGTACCTGCGCCGCCCCCTCCCAGGAGGCGGCGGCATGATCATCCCCCTGTCGCTGCTCACCGCAGCCTTCCTTCTGATCCTCGCCAACGGCTTCTTCGTCGCGGCGGAGTTCGGTCTCGTCACCGTCGACCGGCCCGACGCCGAACGGGCCGCCGCCCAGGGCGACCGCCGGGCCGGCAACGTCGTCCGGGCGCTGCGCGAGCTGTCGTTCCAGCTGTCCGGCACCCAGCTCGGCATCACCATCACCTCGCTCGTCGTCGGCATGCTCGCCGAACCGGCGCTGGCCCAGCTGCTCCACGGGCCGCTGACGGCCACCGGGCTGCCCGCGGGGGCCGTCTCCGGAGCCGCGGTGGTGATCGGCATGCTGCTGGCGTCCGCCGTGCAGATGGTGATCGGCGAGCTGGTCCCGAAGAACTGGGCCGTGTCCCGGCCGCTCCAGGTCGCGCGGTTCGTCGCCGGCCCGCAGCATCTGTTCTCGACCCTCTTCCGACCGGTCATCACGCTGCTCAACTCGGCCGCCAACCGTCTCGTGCGACTGTTCGGTGTCGAGCCGGCCGACGAGCTGGCGTCCGCGCGCACTCCCGGCGAGCTGATGTCCCTGGCCCGCCACTCGGCTCTGGCCGGCGCGCTGGAGCAGGACACCGCGGACCTGTTCGTCCGCACTCTCTCGCTCGGCCATCTCACGGCGCAGCATGTGATGACGCCGCGGGTGAAGATGAGCGCGCTCCAGACCGACGCCACGGCGGCCGACGTCCTCAACCTCACCCGGGCGACCGGGCTTTCACGCTTCCCCGTCTACCGCGAACGCATCGACGAGATCGTCGGCATGGTGCACCTCAAGGACGCCCTCGCCGTTCCCGCCGACCAGCGCACGCGCGTCCCCGTCGACCGGGTCGCCGTCGCGCCGCTGCTGGTCCCCGAGACCCTGCCCGTCCAGCAGCTGCTGGAGCGGCTGCGCAGCGAGCAGCCGATCGCGGTCGTGGTCGACGAGTACGGCGGCACGGCCGGGGTCGTCACGCTGGAGGACATCGTCGAGGAGCTCGTCGGCGAGGTCCGCGACGAGCACGACGCCGAGGCCGACGCCCAGCCCGAGCTCGCGCCGGTGGCCGCCGAGGACGGCCGGCCGGCCTGGGAGGCCGACGGCAGCTGCCGGGTGCTCACCCTGCGCCGTATAGGTCTCGATGTGCCCGACGGCCCGTACGAGACCGTGGCCGGACTCGTCGCCGATCTGCTGGGCCGCATCCCCGCCCCCGGTGACCGCGCGGAACTCCCCGGCTGGCGGCTCTCCGTGCGCCAGGTGGAGCGCTACCGCGCCGAGCGGGTGCGCCTCGTGCGCACCGCCGACGTCCCGGTGCTCACGGAGGCCGCACGATGAGCGTTCTCCAACTCGCCTTCGCCGGCCTGCTGGTACTCGCGAACGGGTTCTTCGTCGGGGCCGAGTTCGCGCTCGTGTCCGTCCGCCGCAGCCAGGTCGAACCCCTCGCCGCGGAAGGCTCGGCCCGGGCCCGCCAGGTGCTGCACGGACTGGAGAATCTGCCGCAGATGATGGCGGCCGCGCAGTTCGGCATCACGATCTGCTCGCTGACGCTCGGCGCTGTCGCCGAGCCGACCGTCGCGCATCTGCTGGAGCCGGTCTTCCACGCGGCACACGTCCCCGAGGGCCTGATCCATCCCCTCGGCTTCGTGATCGCGCTCGCCGTGGTCGTCTTCCTGCATCTCGTCATCGGCGAGATGGTCCCGAAGAACCTCGCCATGGCCGCACCGGAGAAGACCGCGCTCTGGCTCAGCCCGGGCCTCGTCGCCTTCGCCCGGCTGTGCCGTCCGGTCACCGCGGCACTCGGCGCCTGTGCCCGGCTGGTCCTGCGTGCCTTCCGGGTCGAGCCGAGGGACGAGGTCGAGTCGGTCTTCACCAGCGACCAGCTGGGCCAGCTGGTCGAGGACTCGGGGCAGGCCGGACTGCTGGAGCCGGCCGAGCAGGAGCGGCTGGAGGACGCCCTCGAACTGGGCTCCCGCCCGGTGAGCGACGTCCTGATCACCCGCGCGGCCCTGGTCACGGTCCCGCCGTCGGTCACCCCGCGCCGGATCGAGGAACTGACCGTCCGCACCGGCTACTCCCGCTTCCCCGTGAGCGCCGAGGGGCCGGGGCCGTACATGGGCTATCTCCATGTGAAGGACGTCCTCGACCTGGAGGACCGCGAACGGGCCGTGCCCCAGCACATCTGGCGGCCCATGGCGACGCTGCGGGCCGAACTGCCGCTGGACGACGCGCTCACCGTGATGCGACGGGCCGCCACCCATCTGGCGCAGGTCGCGGACGCGTCGGGGCAGGTACTGGGCCTGGTCGCGCTGGAGGACGTGCTGGAGATGCTGGTCGGCGAGGTCCGTGACCCGTCCCACCGGATCACCGTGCCCTCCACGCCCCGGACCACACCACCGGCCCGGGACACCGCGCTGGTCGGCTGAGGCTCAGACCGGCGGAGGCTCCTGAGGGCCGCGGTCCCGCGGACCGCGGCCCGACAGGACCTCGCCGTACGCCTGCATGAGATCGGGCAGCCGCAAGGTGGCCAGATCCTCGCGGGTCGGCGTGCCGGGGTAACCGGACAGCCGCAGATCGCGGTACGCGCAGCTCTTCTCGTACAGGGTGCGCAGAAAGCGTCCGTTGCCCAGCTCGTCGATCCAGCTCTGGTCGACCACATGGCCGCTGATGGACCGCAGCTCGTCGACGGCCTCCTCGTCCCACATGTCGCCGTTGTCGGCGGCCAGCACCTGCCCGATCGCCGTCAGCTCCAGCGGTCGGTACGAGGGGAAGTCGACGCGGGTGGTGAAGCGGGACGACAGCCCGGGATTCGTGGCGAGCAGCCGGTCCATGCCCTCGGGATAGCCGGCCAGGATGACCACGAGATGGTCGCGGTTGTCCTCGGCCCGCTTCAGCAGCACCTGAAGAGCCTCGTCGCCGTAAGCATCGCCCTTGCTGTAACCGGAGTTGGACAAGCTGTACGCCTCGTCCACGAACAGCACACCGCCGAGCGCCGAGTCGATCAGTTCGTTGGCCTTCACCGCGGTCTGGCCGAGGAACTCGCCCACCAGATCGGACCGTTGGGCCTCCACCAGATGGTCGCCGCCGAGCAGCCCCAGCGCGTAGAAGACCCGGCCGAGGATGCGGGCCACGGTGGTCTTGCCGGTCCCGGAGGGGCCGGAGAAGACGAAGTGGCGCTTCGGCGGCTGTACGGGCAGACCCTGGCCGGCCCGCAGTCTCGCCATCCTCAGCTGTGCCGACAAGGCGTTGACCTGCCGCTTCACCGGTTCCAGTCCCACCATCCGGTCCAGCTCGGCGAGAGCGTCGGCGAGCAGGTCCGGGTCGGTGGGGCCGGCCGGGAAGAGCGGGGGCGCCGGCTGGGCGGGCGCCGCCGCCCGGTGACGGATGGTCTCGGGCGGAGCGGCGGGCACCGAGCCGGGGAGCTGGGTCTGTGGATCGACGCCGATACGGGCGTCGGCGGCCGGCGAGCCCTCGCCCTCGGCCTGCGCGTCCACCGCGTCCTGCCCGTAGCCGGCGAGGGAGACGGCGAGCCCGGCCGAGTCGTCGAAGCCGTCCATCCCGTCGTACTCGGCGATCGCGGCGAGCCGGGCCGAGGTGTCCATGAACGCCGGGTCGATACGGTGCACCGCCCGGTACAGCGGCAGTGCGGCCGCGCTGCGCCCGGTGCCCTCGTGGGCGCGCGCCAGCCAGTACCGCAGCTCCTTGCGCTGCGGCTGCTCGCTGCGGCAGCGCATCAGCGCGGCCGACAGCAGCGGCTCGGCCTGTCCGTACATCTCCAGACGCACCCGGGCCATGCCGCCGAAGAGCCCCGCCTCGATGCCCAGCACCTGATCGTTGACCAGCGGCTCGGTGTGGCGCACGAGCTGTTCCCAGTCCTTGACCAGATAGGCGCGGCAGGCGTGCAGAAACCGGACCTGCGGATCGGCGTCGACCGGCGGCAGTCCGGCGAGCGCCCGGTCGAGCTCGGGCACATGACGGCCGTCGAGCCAGTGGGAGGCGTGCGCCAGCAGGAGATCGCGGGGGCTCTCCAGCACGGGCTGGACCCACCAGCCCAGCCAGTACCAGGAGTTGAGCGTGCGGCGGTGCCGCGCGCGCTGCTCGCCGAAGCGTTCGCGATTGCGGTACATGCGCAGCAACGCGGTCGTCGTGTCGACGCGCAGCGCATGCAGCCCGAGCCAGCCGTCCGCCATCCCGGGGTCGAGCCGCACGGCGCTGCGGAACTCCTCCTCCGCCTGGGGGTATGCCCCCATGGTGTAGGCGTCCACGCCGCGCACCCAGGCGAGGTCGGCCGGGGCCGGTGCGCCCTGAGTGCCGATGTCCATCAGGTCCCCCACAAAGTGCACCTGTGCTGTGTTTTCCGGGGGGAGCCCCCGGACCCCCGGCGCCGGGAGGGCGACCGTGGGCAATGCACTGAACCGCCTTGCCGTGGACGGGAATTGACCCCACCGAGGTGCATCGTACCTGCGCAGAGGGGTTGCGCCTAAGGGCACCACAAATGATCCATTGGCGGTGACCCAGGGTGAGCGAAGGTGGGCTGTCGCGCCGGTGAAGTGGGGGAGAAGGCAGAACGAAGCCCCCGATCACGGGGGAACAACCGGGGGCTTCGCGTCTGCGGCGACTCCGGAAAGCCGCACATTGAGAACGTAAGACCTGTACGCCCCGTCGGTCAAGAAGAGTTGGAGCACTCTTGAGGCGGATTTCCGACTGCTCAGTATGGGGGTGAAATCCGGTGACCCTCTGTGATGATTCCGTTCAATCGTGCTGTCGCAGAAGGCCTCGGCAGTACCTCGTATCCCTCGGAACACTCGCGTACCAGGGAATTCGCGAATGAATACGAGGGGTCGGTCAGGAAATGGCGAGTCTCCGCCATCGTCCAGTCGTCCCAGAAGGCCGAAAGCGCATCCCCGTCCCGCAGACGGCCCCGCCGCCAGGAGCTGTCGGAGTCCTTGTCCATCCAGAACAGCCATGCCAGATGAGGGCGCAGTGCCCGCCGGCCGGCGCCCACGCCCTCGACCAGCACCACGGGTGCCGGTTCGAGCGTCCGCGCCGAGCTGAAGCGCCGCTCGACCCAGTCGTACGGCTCGTAGAGCGCCTCCTCACCCCGTGAGAGCGGGGCGACGACCTGGCCGAGCATCCGGTCCGTCCAGTCGAAGAACTCCTCGTGGCTGGCCAGATCGTCGAGATGCAGCACCGGCACTCCGCCCCCGAGGGCTTCCGCGAGCCGTGCGGCGAAGGTGCTCTTGCCCGATCCGGCGTGGCCGTCCACGGCGATCAGCCGCACCGGCCCGCAGGAAGGCGGCAGCGCCCGCAGGGCCGGCGTCAGCTGTTCGAGATCGTCCATTCGGCCACCCTACGAGGGCCGGCTGGAATGCCGCAGGTCACTCCCTATGCATCGGTCCGCGGAACTCCCAAAGGACAAGACCAATATTGGTGCGCGACGCGATGCCGGGATGCTGGCAGAACTTGGCAGGGACCCGTAATAGTGGGCCCACTGCAGGCACCGACTTGGGAGTCCCATGGCCAGAGCCACTTCCCGTAGAACCGTGCTCGGAGCCGCGATCGCCGCAGCGGCGGGAGCGGGCCTCCTGTCCTCGTCGGCCGTCGCGGCCACCGCACCCCGGGCGCGAGATGGTGGCGTGCCCGGAATTGCGGCTCGGAAAGGTGCAGGAACGATTCCGTTCGTCGACAACCGGTTCTGGGCGACGTATACCGACTGGCGCGGCGGCACGACCGCCGGCACCAGGGCGGTCGCCGGCAGCCGTCCCGGAGTCGTGATCGCCGCACCCGTCGGCCGCGTCGACTACACCGACCCGCACACCGGGAAGACCGCCGCCTGGGACTACGCCACCTGGACCTCCCCGGTCCATCGTGCCCGGGTGCCGGCGACGGAGCTCGTCGCCTCCTGGAACGCACACACACCCGCCGGCACGTGGATCCAGGTCGACCTGCGCGGCCACTACTCCGACGGCACCGTCAGTCCCTGGTTCGTGATGGGCCGATGGGCGGCGGGCGACGGCGACATCCGGCGGACCTCGGTCGACGGCCAGACCGACGGCAAGGCGTCCATCTGGACCGACACCTTCTCGATCGACAACGCCGCGAGCGGTCTGCGCCTCGCGACCTACCAGTTGCGGCTCAGGCTCCACCGCAAGCCCGGCAGCGGCCTGACGCCCACGGTCCGGCGGCTCGGCGCGATGGCCTCGGATGTTCCCGACCGGTTCACCGTCCCGGCCTCCACCCCGAAGCTCGCGCGCGAGCTGGCCGTGCCGCGCTACTCGCAGAACACGCACGTCGGCCAGTACCCCGAGTACGACAACGGCGGCGAAGCCTGGTGCAGCCCCACCTCCTCGCAGATGATCATCGAGTACTGGGGCCGGAAGCCGTCCCCGGCGGACCTCGCCTGGGTCAACCCGGCCTTCGATGACCCGCAGGTCTGCCACGCGGCCCGCTTCACCTTCGACCACCAGTACAACGGCTGCGGGAACTGGCCGTTCAACGCCGCGTACGCGGCGACCTACCCGGAGATGAACGCGGTCGTCACCCGGCTGTCCTCGCTCGCCGACCTGGAGACGCTCGTACGCGCGGGCATCCCGGCCATAACGTCGCAGTCGTTCCTCAAGGAGGAGCTGACGGGTGCGGGCTACGGCACCGCCGGCCATCTGATGACCGTGATCGGGTTCACAGCCGCGGGCGATGTGATCGCGAACGACCCCGCGTCGCCGGGGAACGCGGCCGTACGCAGGGTCTACCGCCGCCGCGAGTTCGAGAACATCTGGCTGCGGACCAAGCGGTACAACGCGAGCGGGAACGTGTCCTCCGGCACAGGAGGCGTCTGCTACCTGTACTGGCCGGAGCGCCCGACGGCCGCTCAGCGCAAGGCTCTGGAGGCCTTCGGCATCCACTGAGGAGCGGACCGGGCCCCGGGGGCAGTGACGTACGTCTCTACCGTCGGGGCCCCGGTCTTTGGCACTGTGGTCGGGTCACCGGGGGGACGCACACCTGTCAGCCGACCGAGCGAGAGCCCCATGACTTCTTCCGCGACCACCGCAGACCGCGTCCGGACCCGTACCGGCGGCCCCGACGAGGACTCGAACCTCCTCGAGCACATTCTCGGCTGGACCCTCGTCGTCGTGTTCGCCATGCTCGTGACGCAGATCGGCCTGATCTAGCCGCTGCGCAGGTCTGCCATACTGCGGGAATCCTGTGGCAGTTGGAGACTAGGGCGCAATTTGAATAATAGTCAACAACGCGGTGCGACCGAACGATCCCAGGTACGCCGCGTTGAACTCATCGCAACCGGGCGGAAGTTGTTCGCCGACACGTCCTACGACGCGCTGTCGATGGACGACATCGCGAAACACGCCGGTGTCGCCAAGGGTTTGATCTACTACTACTTCAAGAGCAAACGCGGCTACTACCTCGCGATCATCGAGGATTCGGTGGCCGATCTCGTCTCCGGCGCGGCGAGCGCCACCGAACTGCCGCGCGCCCAGCGGGTGCAGCGCACCGTCGAGGGCTATCTGCGCTACGCCCAGCACCACGAGGCCGCCTTCCGCACCATCGTCACCGGCGGCGTCGGGTTCGACACCGAGGTGCAGTCCATACGCGGGGCGGTGCGCGAGGAACTGATCGCCACCATCGCCGAGGGTGCGTACGGCAGGCGGGACATTCCCATGATCGCCCGGCTGGCGCTGCTCGGTTGGCTCAGCAGCGTCGAGCAGATCACGCTCGACTGGCTCTCGCACCAGGAACTGGAGCGGGAGCTCGTCTGCGCTCTGCTGATGCGCCAGCTCCGGGCCACCCTCGGCACCATCGAGGAGTTCGAGCCGAAGTGCCCGCAGCCGCCGCGCGAACACGTGCCGCCGCCGTATCCGCAGGACACCGCGGTCCAGGCATGACCCGGCGCGTACGGGCCTGACGCGCGGTTCCGGGGCCCGACCGGGTGCGTCCGGAACATGACAGCGGGGCGGGGAGCCCGACCGGCTCCCCGCCCCGCTGTTCTTCTCGGCCTACGGGACAGCCCTCAGCTGATGGCCTTGATCAGCTCACCGTTCGCGGTGTCACCGCTGAGCTCCCAGAAGAAGGTGCCTCCCAGGCCCTGCTGGTTCTTGTAGTTCATCTTGCCGGTGATGGTGGCGGGGGTGTCGTAGCTCCACCACTGATTGCCGCAGTGCGCGTACGCGGTGCCGGCGACGGTCCCGTTGGCCGGGCACTTGGCCTTCAGCTCCTTGTAGTCGTCGATACCCGCCTCGTACTTGCCCGGCGCGGGTCCCGTCGCCGTGCCGCCGGGCGCCTTCTGGGTCACGCCGGTCCAGCCGCGTCCGTAGAAGCCGATGCCGAGCAGCAGCTTGGAGGCGGGGACGCCGAGGGACTTCAGCTTCTGGATCGCCGCGTCGCTGTTGAAGCCCTGCTGCGGGATGCCGGTGTAGGACGTGAGCGGCGAGTGCGGCGCCGTCGGGCCCTGCGCGGCCCAGGCGCCGAAGAAGTCGTACGTCATCGGGTTGTACCAGTCGACGTACTGCGCGGCTCCCGCGTAGTTTGCCGCGTCGATCTTGCCGCCCGACGAGGCGTCCGCGGTGATGGCGGCGGTCACCAGGTTCGACCCGCCGAACTTGGCGCGCAGCGCCGACATCAGGTTCTTGAAGGACTCGCGCCCGCTGGTGTCGCACGAGAGCCCGCAGGAGTTGGGGTACTCCCAGTCGATGTCGATGCCGTCGAAGACATCGGCCCAGCGGGGGTCCTCGACGAGCTTGTAGCAGGAGTCGGCGAAGGCTGCCGGGTTCGCGGCGGCCTGTCCGAAGCCGCCGGACCAGGTCCAGCCGCCGAAGGACCAGAGGATCTTCAGATTCGGGTGCAGCTTCTTGAGCTTGCGCAGCTGGTTGAAGCTGCCGCGCAGCGGCTGGTCCCAGGTGTCGGCGACGCCGTCCACGCTCTGGGCCGCGGTGTAGGACTTCTCGTAGTCGGCGAAGGCGTCGCCGACGGTGCACTTGCCGCCCTGGACGTTGCCGAAGGCGTAGTTGATATGGGTCAGCTTGGCGGCCGACCCGGACGTCTGGATGTTCTTGACGTGGTAGTTGCGGTCGTAGACGCCCCATTCGGTGAAGTACCCGATCACCTTGCTGCCGGCGGCGGCCGGGGCGGCGGCCGTCGTCGACGTCTTCTCCTGCGGGGCGCTCCCGCCCGCGGCGGCGGCGTGGGCCCCCGTCAGCAGGGTCGCGCCGAGCGCGGCGGTACAGGCGGCGGCGATCAGTGCCCTCAGGCGGGCACGGGGACGGTGTGGACCTGACATCTGGTCTCCTCGTGGGGGAGGCGAACACGTGGGGGGAGTGCTGTCGGCCGTCTGACTCTTTTGACATGAACGCGGTACGCGTTGCAGGAACGGTAGAAGGACTAGACCATTGGGTCAATGGTTCGGACCAAGTTCCCGTGCAGGGGAGCGGGGGCCGGGCCGGACGGCTCCACCCGTGACGGAAGCCCGCTGATCGGGCATACTCAACCCGCCACAGCCGCCGTCCAGCCCCATCCGTGACCCGGAAAGGCAGCATCGGCCTGGCAGGAAGACCCGGCGGCGCGCACACACCCTTCGCGCGCGACCGCCGCATCGCCCGACAGGGAGGAGAGCGCCGCAATGCCCGACCGCGCCCCGCAGCCGGTGGACCGTCAACTGCCCACCGAGGAGTCCAGGGATCTCATCGCCCTGGTGCGCGACATCATCGAGCGGGAGATCGCTCCACGGGCGGCCGAGGAGGAGGAGGCGGGACATTTCCCCCGCGAGCTCTTCACCCTCCTGTCCGAGGCAGGTCTGCTCGGCCTTCCCTATGACAGCGAGTACGGCGGCGGGGACCAGCCGTACGAGGTCTACCTCCAGGTCCTGGAGGAACTCGCCGCCGCACGGCTCACCGTGGGCCTCGGCGTCAGCGTCCACTCCCTCTCCTGCCACGCACTGGCCGGATACGGCAGCAAGCAGCAGCAGAGCGACCACCTGACCGCCATGCTCGGCGGCGGACTGCTCGGCGCCTACTGCCTGTCGGAGCCCTCGTCGGGCTCGGACGCCGCCTCCCTGCGCACCAAGGCCGTCCGCGACGGTGACGACTGGGTGATCACCGGCACGAAGGCATGGATCACCCACGGCGGGATCGCCGATTTCTGCACCGTGCTCGCCCGCACCGGCGGGGAGGGCGCCCGCGGCATCACGGCCTTCCTGGTGCCCGGCGACGCCGAGGGCCTGAACGCGGCCGCGCCCGAGAAGAAGATGGGCATGAAGGGGTCGCCCACGGCCCAGATCAACTTCGACGGCGTCCGGGTCTCCGACGCCCGCCGCATCGGCGACGAAGGGCAGGGCTTCGCGATCGCGCTCTCGGCGCTGGACTCCGGCCGCCTCGGCATCGCCGCGTGCGCCATCGGTGTCGCGCAGGCCGCGCTCGACGAGGCCGTCTCGTACGCCACCGGCCGTCTCCAGTTCGGCCGGCCCATCGCCGACTTCCAGGGCCTGCGCTTCATGCTGGCCGACATGGCCACCCGGATCGAGGCGGGGCGTTCCCTCTACCTGGCGGCTGCCAGGTTGCGGGACGCGGGACGTCCGTTCTCCCGCGAGGCGGCCATGGCGAAGCTCTTCTGCACGGACACGGCGATGAGCGTGACGACCGACGCCGTGCAGGTGCTGGGCGGCTACGGCTACACCCTGGACTTCCCCGTCGAGCGCTATATGCGCGAGGCCAAGGTCCTGCAGATCGTCGAGGGCACCAACCAGATCCAGCGCATGGTCATCGCGCGCCACCTGGCCGGTCCCGAGACCCGCTGAACCGACCGCGCCGCGGCCCGCCCCGGGCGGGCCGCGGCTGCGTCGGTCCCCGCCCTGCGTCAGCGGATGGAGACGCTGTGGGCCATCTCCGTGTAGTGGGTCCGGCCGGGGTACACGATCGCGTCGATGGTCCCCCGGCAGTCGGCGCCGGTCCACACCGTGGCCGTCGCGTTGGTCCTGTTGGTGATCGAGGACGGGAACCAGGTGACCGGGTAACACCCGCTCGGATTCTCGTAGGCGACCCGGTTGATGATCAGCGTGCCCTGGGCCGCGTAGGCGGAGTTCGCAATCGCGAGCGTCAGCGCCGCCGCCGTCGCGAGCGCACCGAGCACCGTGGCCGTCCGTCTGTGCGTCATCCGCCGGCTCCCTCCACCGGTTGCGGGCCGCGCCCGAAGCGGCTCGCGGGTGGTCCCACGTAAGCACGCGGGCGGGGAGCGGACGGGCGGAGCGCACCGGCCCGAACCCGTCAAGTGCCGTGTTTCCGCCACTGATTCACCACGGGTCCGGGAGATGCGGAGCGCGGACATGGCAACGTGCGTGCGCGGGAAGGGAGTTCAGGTCTTCCCGCCGCGGTGCGAGCCCCGGAGGCCGGCAGTGCGGCCGACGGGACCCCGCCGTGCGGCAGTGCGCAGCCCGAACTGCCCGTCCTGGGCTGCGCGTTACGGCTTCTGCCGGGAATCTCGTGCCTCGACAGGGCGAAGCCTGCCGGGACTTGGCGTCAGACGCGGTGGCTGCGTATCGCCGGCATCCGCACCGGACGCGAGCCCGGGCCGCCGACGTGCGAGAAGGGCTGCATCCGCCAGTCCAGACCCTGAGGCAGCGTCAACAGCAGTGCCGTGTCCTGCTCCTGGACCTCCAGCGACTCGTCCGCGGCGCTCGCCTGCGAGGCGGGCCGGCCGGTGCCGGTGCACACGGTGAGACCGAACGGGTTCCACGGAGTCGGGCACAGCGCGTGCTCCGGAAGGACGTCCTCGTCGGCCAGCAGTGCGATCGGCTGCACGCAGTCCGGGCAGATGACCCGGTACATCTCGTAGGTGTCGTACGCGTCCAGCTCGTCCATCTCGGCGGGCTCAGCCGGATCAACGGGCTCCGGTTCGGTACGGCCGGTGTTCTTGACACTCTGCATGGAGATCTCCCCCTCGGGTGGGCCGACCAGGCACGTGCGGCCTCGACCACAGCAAGCACTTCCCCACGCGCCCGGCAGGTAACCGTGCGGTCACGGCGGAGGCGCCGCCGGGACTGTGGTGTTCGTCACATGCCCCCCGCAGGTGCCCTCCCACGCCACTTTCGGCTGTGCCGGAAGCCACCTGGGCAATTAGGTTGATCCGCATGGAGGAGCTGGATCGTCAGATCGTGGAGTTGCTCGTCAAGGACGGGCGGATGAGCTACACCGACCTGGGCAAGGCCACCGGCCTGTCCACATCGGCGGTGCACCAGCGCGTCCGCCGTCTCGAACAGCGCGGCGTCATCCGCGGATACGCGGCGGTCGTCGACCCCGAGTCGGTCGGGCTCCCGATCACCGCGTTCATCTCGGTCAAACCGTTCGACCCCAGCGCCCCCGACGACATCGCCGAACGGCTCGCGGACGTACCCGAGATCGAGGCATGCCACAGCGTGGCCGGCGACGAGAACTACATCCTCAAGGTGCGTGTCTCCACCCCGCACGACCTCGAGCACCTGCTCGCCCGCATCCGTACCCTCTCCGGGGTCTCCACCCGCACCACGGTCGTCCTGTCGACCCCGTACGAGGCACGCCCGCCGCGTATCTAGGCTGGTCCCATGACCGAGAGCACCGCCCCCCGCGCCGAAGACCGCACCGTCCTGCTGCGCGGCGGAGAAGTCCACAGCCCCGCCGACCCCTTCGCCACCGCGATGGTCGTCGAACGAGGCCACATCGCCTGGGTGGGCTCCGAGGGGGCGGCCGACGGCTTCGCCGACGGGGTCGACGAGATCGTCGACCTCGAAGGGGCCCTCGTCACTCCGGCGTTCACCGACGCCCATGTGCACACCACGGCCACCGGCCTCGCGCTCACCGGGCTCGATCTCTCCGGCGCGGCCACCCTGGCCGACGCCCTTCGTCTCGTACGCGAGCACAGTGCGGCGCACCCCGGCGCCGCCGTCCTCCTCGGCCACGGCTGGGACAGCACCCGCTGGCCCGAACGGCGTCACCCCTCCCGCGCCGAACTCGACGAGGCGGCCGGCGGCCGCCCGCTCTATCTGCCGCGTATCGACGTCCACTCCGCCGTGGTCACCACGGCGCTGCTCGACCTCGTCCCCTCGGTGACCGGTCTGTCCGGCTACCACCCGGGCGAGCCGCTCACCGGCGCCGCCCACCACGCGGTGCGGGCAGCCGCGCACGCCGCCGTCGCTCCCGCCCAGCGCGAGGCGGTCCAGCGGGCCGCGCTCGAGCACGCCGCGTCCCTCGGCATCGGCACGGTGCACGAGTGCGCGGGGCCCGACATCTCGGACGAGGACGACTTCACCGGTCTGCTCGCACTCGCGCGCGGCGGAGACGTTCCACGCGTCGTCGGCTACTGGGCGGAGCGCGTGGCCGACGAGAAGGACGCCCTGCGCGTCAGGGAGCTCGGAGCGGCCGGGGCCGCGGGTGATCTGTTCGTCGACGGCTCTCTCGGCTCCCACACCGCCTGCCTCCACACCCCCTACGCCGACGCCGCCCACACCGGAACCGCGCATCTCGACACCGCGGCCGTCGCCGCCCATGTCGCCGCCTGCACCGAGGCCGGGCTCCAGGCCGGCTTCCACGCCATCGGCGACGCCGCTCTCTCCACCGTCGTGGACGGCATCCGGGCCGTCGCCGACACGCTCGGCCTCGCCCGCGTCCGCGCCGCCAGGCACCGCGTCGAGCACGCCGAGATGTTGACCCCCGAAACCATCGCCGCCTTCGCCGAGTTCGGCCTCACCGCCTCCGTGCAGCCCGCCTTCGACGCGGCCTGGGGCGGCGACGAGGGCATGTACGCCGAGCGACTCGGTGTGGAGCGGGCGCGCACCCTCAATCCGTACGCCGCCCTGCTGCGCGCCGGCGTCCCGCTCGCTCTCGGCTCCGACGCCCCCGTCACGCCGCTCGACCCCTGGGGCACCATCCGCGCCGCGGCCTTCCACCGCACCGCCGAGCACCGGGTGTCCGTACGGGCCGCTTTCACCGCCCATACCCGGGGCGGCTGGCGGGCCGTGGGTCGCGACGACGCGGGCGTCCTGGTGCCCGGGGCGCCGGCCGACTACGCCCTGTGGCACACCGACGAACTGATCGTCCAGGCGCCCGACGACCGGGTCGCCCGGTGGTCGACGGACCCGCGTTCCGGCACCCCCGGCCTGCCCGACCTCACCCCCGGCACCGAGCTGCCGGTCTGCCTGCGAACGGTGGTATCCGGACAAACGATCTTTGAGCGGCCGAAAGAGTGACGTCCGGACATTTCGTACCGCCGACCGGTGCTTTCGAGGTTCGGCCACGACCTGCGGATCTTCGTCTCCCACCTGGGGAATTGGGCAAATCGCGCAGATCGCCCGACTGTTGACACGGAGCGCCCACCGGCCGGTAGGTTCGGCCGAGTCCACCACAGGACGTCCGACCGGAGAACTTCCCCCCAGTCGTCGAACGCCGCTGGGCCATGGGGCAGAGCACCGCACCGGTGCACTGCCACTGGGAGCCAGGTCCAGCGCCCGCGCCTCGGGGGCGAGGGAAGGTTTCAGCCGGCCGGCAGGTGCGACCCGGGTAGGGCCCGGCGTTCAGTAGACAACGGCTCTCGGTCGACCCGCAGCCAGCGGGTCCCAGGTCGGCCCGAAGGACGCCGGGCCCTGATCCGCACCCCTGCCTCCCCCGCCGCACGGCACACGACACCCCAGGTCCGTGCCGCCGCAGCCTCCCGCCGCGCGATCGCTATGGTGGGGCTCTGTGCACGGACATTAAGGGGCAGTAGTGAACGACGGCGCTGGGTCTACCCAAGGCGAAGCCCAGGGGAGGCGGTACGAACCGCTCGGCAGATCCTTGGTGATCATCCCGACCTACAACGAGGCCGAGAACATCAAGACGATCGTCTCCCGGGTGCGCGAGGCCGTGCCCGACGCGGACATCCTCGTCGCCGATGACAACAGCCCCGACGGCACCGGCAAGATCGCGGACGAACTCTCGGGCCACGACGAGCAGGTGCACGTCCTGCATCGCAAGGGCAAGGAAGGCCTCGGCGCCGCCTACCTCGCCGGCTTCGCCTGGGGCATGGAGCACGGCTACGGCGTACTGATCGAGATGGACGCCGACGGCTCGCACCAGCCCGAGGAACTGCCCCGGCTGCTGACCGCTCTGAAGGGCGCCGACCTGGTGCTCGGTTCGCGCTGGGTTCCCGGCGGCCGGGTGGTCAACTGGCCCAAGTACCGAGAGTTCCTGTCCCGCGGCGGCAGCACCTACTCCCGCCTGCTCCTCGGCGTCCCGATCCGCGACGTCACGGGCGGCTTCCGCGCCTTCAGGGCCGAGACGCTGAAGGGTCTCGGACTCGGCGAGGTCGCCTCCCAGGGCTACTGCTTCCAGGTCGATCTGGCCCGCCGCGCGGTGGCCGAGGGCTATCACGTGGTCGAGGTGCCGATCACGTTCGTCGAGCGGGAGCTGGGCGACTCCAAGATGAACCGCGACATCGTCGTCGAGGCCCTGTGGCGCGTCACCGCATGGGGTGTCGGCGACCGGGCGAATCGCCTCCTCGGCCGCAAATCCTCGTAGCGGCGACGGGCTGACGACCCTCCGGTCCGGACCGCGATCTTCTTGATCACCCGCTTACGCCACTCCGGCGGACGCCCAGGCACACTGGGAGCATGACGACCGGCTCAATGCCCCCGACAGCCCCCAAGCGCTCACGCGCCCGCAACCTGATTCCCCTCGCCGTCGCCGTCTGGCTGGTGCTCGAGATCTGGCTGCTGACCCTGGTCGCCGGGGCGGCCGGGGGGCTGACCGTGCTCGCCCTGCTGATCGGCGCCGGCATCGTCGGCGGCGCCGTCGTGAAGCGCGCCGGCCGACGGGCCTTCCGCAATCTCACCGAGACCGTGCAGAGGCAACAGAGCGGCCAGGCGCCGCCCCCGGAGAGCGGCAGCACCGGCAACGGCTTCGTGATGCTCGGCGGACTGCTGATCATGCTGCCCGGCCTGATCTCCGACGTGGTGGGCCTGGCCCTGCTGGTGCCGCCCGTCCGTGCGTACCTCGGGCGCCGCGCCGAGCGGTCCCTCGACCGCCGTATGCGGGCGGCGGGACCCGGCAGCCTGGGAGACGCCTTCCAGCAGGCCCGTATTCACCGCCCCGACGGCAAGGTCGTGCAGGGTGAGGTCATCCGTCAGGACGCGGGGCATCCGGCGGGCGGACACCAGGGCGAGGGTGACCCGGGCCCGAGGCCGCCGCTCACGCCCTGAGCGGCGCCCGATGTGCGGCGATCGGGCCGGTCCTCAGGCTCCTGAGCGTGCGGCCCGGCGCGCACCTGTCCGGGACGCACACCCGTTCCGGACCTGAGGCGTCGCCCTCTGGACCCCGCAGCCCTTAGCTCGGACGCCGGACCCGCACCCCGGACACAGCAGAGCCGCGGGCCGTCTCACCAGGTC
>NZ_JBHXSL010000040.1:0-71015 GCF_042714725.1 Streptomyces sp. NPDC058685 | reverse complement strand
CATACGGCCGGCGGCAGGGGCAGCGTCGGCCAGCAGCGGGTCCAGGCGGGCGGTCAGCGCGCGAGCTGCCGCGACCACCTTGCGTCCCTGTGGTCCGGTCTCCACCAGCACCCGCAGAGCGGAGAGGACTTCGGGGGCCTCCGGAGACCGGGTCTGTGTCCACGCCTCCCTTACGGCCTCCACGGCCAAGTGGTGGTCGACGGTCACCAGCACCGCGGCGTCTCGCAGTTGCCGTGCCCGGCGGACGATCGCTGGGTTGACACCGGTCATCCGGGCCAGCGTGCGAATGTTACCGCCGACAACACCGATGATGGTCAGGAACACTCCGCCCACCAGCAGGTCGTCGGACGCCTCGAGTTGCTCGTCGACGTCATCATCCTGACCGAGTGAGTAGAGGTCGCCCTTGTTGGAGCCTTCAGCGACGATAAAGCCGGTGTCCCAGGCGAAGCCGGTGACCGGGTCGGGTGCTTTCAGAATCGGGTCCCGGTCAGCATTGCACCGATATGGACCCTCGCGCTCAGCATCTCGGAAGGAATCGGTCCACCGAACCGTGCACGCCCCATCAGGCTGCTCGCGAACAACCGTCAGGTCGACTTGCGTCAGCTCGGGCGAATCCGGCGCCTTGCAATACAGCCACACCGAGCAGCCGATGAGTATCAGGCCGAGGCTTGCCACCCACCGAAAAGCAGGAATGTTCTTCACCCGGGCCCCCACCCTTGACCACCCACCTGGCCCACCATGCCCAGCTTCACCAAACGCTATCAAGGCGGAAGCACCAGGGGATACACCGTGGCAAGGCCTATGGGGAAGGAACGGCTACGGTTTCGGCGTCACGATGCGACGTCGCCTCGCGCGGTGGATTCGGGCGCCATGACATGCAGGAGCTGGAGTTCGAATTCGCGGCCGCCTGGGGTGTGGCGGTAAGGGCCAGCCGCAGCCACACCTGACAGCGACAGGCTGGGCTGAAAACCAGATCGCCGACACCGACCCACAACGCAGACACGACAGGACGCTCGACCGCCCTCCGGGACTGGGGAATTACGTGAACTCAGCCCCGGGGAATTACGCGATCGTTCACACGCTAGGCTCGTTGACATGAGTCAGAGCGGTTCGCAAGCGGCAGCATTAGATGCCCGTCAGAGCGGAGTGGTCTGGTTTGTTCGGGATGACGATGGAAGCCCTGCTCCCCTCTCCGCGGACGGCACGCGAAGTCTTCCCTACTGGTCGACCTCAGCCCGGGCCCAGAGGGCGGCGCAGATCTGGGGGCATGGTCTACGTGTTGAATCCATGTCCCTGGGTGTGTGGCGCGATCGCGATCTGCCGGAAGCCGGCCTAGAGGGATACTTGATCGGCATCAACTGGAGCGGACCGCGCCTCGTCGGCTGGAGATTCACCTCGATGGAAGTTCTCAAGCGACTGGCGGCGGGTGACTAGCCGACGGTGCCGCTCAACACGGAGCGCAGTCGCCGCCGGCAGATGAATGCGCATCCGAGGGTGAGGAAGCTTCGTGGATGTCGTCGCGTGTCTCCCAGCGGATCCGTAGGCGGCGGAACCAGTGTAGGTGGGCGAACGCGCGCTCCACGAGCCAGCATTGGGTGCCGAGCCCGGAGCCGTTCTCGGTGCCCCGACGGGCGTTCAGCGGTTTCACGCCGACGTCCCAGACCAGGTGACCTCGCTGACCGAGCTGAGGTCTGTCAGTGGAAGCCGCTACCTTCACCGTCATGACGACACATTCCAAGCCGTTGATCGCATTGGTGACCGATCTCATGGGCGGATCACTCGGTCGCAGCCTGCCGCCAGGCTCACTGGTGACCCAGACCAACGATGGTCCTTGGCCTGAGCCGCTGCTCTGGGTGGCCGACGGGATCGCAGCACCTGGTACGTGGGCCGAGTTCCTGCCGGCCCGGGATGTGGGACTGCAGCCGGTACTTCTCCAGGACGAATCCGGCAGCGAGGAGTGGTGGGACGGCGAGCTGGATCCCGGCATGATGTCGGACCCCGGCGACCATCCTGCCGAGGAGGTTCTCAAGGATTTTTGGGAGTCCGCGGCTTCGGAAACCGAGGAGAACGAAGACGAAGAGGACGCGGGCGAGACCACAGCCCCGTTAACCGGCAGCTGGCCCGGGCTCGCGTCGCCAGGGAGGTGGGCAGCAGATCCGGCCACGACTGCTGCGGCCGTGGCCAAGGGTCTGGTCGGACACTCGCTCAAGAGTCCTCGGCTGGCATTGGTCCCAGTGGGCCGGACTGCGGACATCCCCGCGGCAATCGGCTGGTCAGGGCCGGTCAACTACGAGAACGATGTGGCGCGACTGTGTGCCGTTCTCCGTTCCTGGGAGGACCGCTTCGGAGTCCGGGTAGTTGCTCTGTCGTACGCACGGCTGGACCTGTCCGTAGCCGCCCCGCCGCAAACGCTTAACGAAGCTCTCAGGATCGCTGCAGAGCATTTCGCGTTCTGCCCCGACAACATCTGGCAGGGGTACGAAAGCATCCGCCTCTACGCGGAGGAAGCTCTGGTGGGTAGCGCCCACTGGACCTTCTGGTGGGACTGAAAAGACCCAGGCAGTTCTTTGAGAACGGTGTCTGGTGTGCGGGCAGTGCGCAGCGATGAGCATGGATACGCGGTCCATAGTTCCGCCGCGTCCGTGGCCCGATACAGCGTCATCCGCTTCGAGTCGCGCTCAACAGCAGAATCGGCGCAGGCCGGCCATAAGCCGCATCGCACCACACGGAGATGAAGCGGGCCTGATCAGCTGAATCCCAGCCGCGCGAGCTGAGGTGAAGCGAGGACGCCCACGCCGGTGTGAGCTCGCCTGCAACACGGTCGGTTTGGCCGCCAGGTCAGCTGTCGCACGGCACTGGGTGACGGAGACGCGGGTCGGGCCCGTCCTCGGCGGACGGGCCCGCTCGACACCGATAGATCGGCGGTTCAGAACATTCCCTTGTATGGCTGCCAGCCGGTTGCGATCTTCATCGTGGAGCGGAAGGAGCCGGTTCCCGTTCCGGCGTTGCGGAGCAGATCACCGGCCGCGTTCCTCGACAGGAGATCCGGCTTGCCGTCACCGGTGATGTCCCCGACGCCGACGAATGCATTACGACCCGTGGCCCAGTTGTTGCCGAAGACGAGAACCCGCGGCTTCACCGTGCCCGCCGCCGTTCCGTTGTAGCGCCACAGAGAGTTGGTGCCGTCCACGGCGAGCAGCTCCCCGATACCGTCGCCGTTCAGATCGCCGGCACCGAAGACCGCGCGGTACAGCTTCCAGTTCGTGCCGATCCGCCCTCGCGCTGTCAGACCACCTGCACCATTGTCGGCGTACAGGTACATGTCCCCGGTCGAGGCCTGGCGTGCCACCAGGTCTGGCCGGGCGTCGCCCGTCAGGTCACCGGGCGATGTCAGCACATTGAACTGGGCCCACGCGGTGCCGAGGGACGTGTACGGAGCAGTCGGTGTCAGTGTCTTGCCACAGCCCGGCCTGTACGCGCGCAGCTCGCCGCCGACGCGTACGAGAACGTCATTGCAGCGGTCACCGTTGAGGTCCCCGAAAGGCACGGCGAGGACCGAGGTCGACCAGCCGGAGCCGGATGTGCTGCCGGCGAACTTTCCGGCGCCGTCACCGTGGTGGAAGGTCAGCGAGCCGGACGAGTTGAGGGTCAGCAGGTCCGCAATGCCGTCCTGGCCGGCGTGGTCCCGCCGTATCGGCGCCGCGGTCGGTCCTGCGTACAAGAGGTGGATGCGCTCAGAGGGATCGACGAAGGCCACCCGGTTCCCGTACGGGTCCACGGTCCACCTGATGCGGCGGTCCGAGGCGTGGCTGTCCGGTGAGAGATTCTCTGTGGCGGGGAGCGGGGCGAGGTCGGTGCTGACCGCTTGGCCGGAGTCGAACGCGGTTCGGACCAGCTGGCCTCGGCTGGTGTCGTGCCGGACCAGAAAGCCGTTGGCCATCAGTGCGTGCCCGACCGGCACGGGCACGGAGCGGCCGTGGGAGCGGTCAAATACGCCCGCCTTCTGCTGAGCCTCACACGCCCAGTACACCCAGCGGCCGACGACCTGCAGCTCACTGGGGAAACAGGCGGTACCGATGTCGACACTGACCGCGGGAAGGCCCGAACCGAGACGGCTCATGGACAGACCTCCTGCGGTGGAGGTGGTGGTCCACAACTGTCCGTCCCACACTGTCGCGGCCGCGACGGCATGGGTGGATACCACCTTGGACTGCGCCCAGTCGACAAGGTGCTTCTTGCGCGTGATCCCGCCGAGGAACACCGCGTACCGGCCGTGCGCCGCCACCAGTTCACCGGTCGACTCCGGCAGCAGAACGGTCTGGACCTCACCTGCGGGTGTTCGCCGGAACAGCTGGGAAGCGCCTTCGTAGTAGTAGACGACGGAACCGTCACCCGCTCCGAACAGCCGGGCACAGCGGTAGATGACGTTGCATGGCTTGACCCAGCCGCCGGCTTGACGCACGGGCCCCACCTGGGGCTTGTCTCCGGCCGTTACCGTGCGGGTGTTGAACATGACGTCGTAGGTCGGTGGCGCGGTCTCGTCCGTGTATGCCAGCGTCCCGTTGGTCAGTGACACACCGTCGATGGCAGCGGGTACCGGCGGCAGGTCGATGATCTCCCGGGCGACGATCTGCCCTTCGGGCGACTGCGTGAGGCGTTGCATGCCCCAGTCCTGCGGGCCGGTACCGGCCGGGACCACCGCTGACCCATCCGGCGCCTCATCGATCCATCCGGCCATCGTGGGGAACAGCTGACGCCACTCGCCTCCCGCGATAGGCATCGTGAGCACAGCGTGGGTGCCCCAGTCCTCCACCACCACGTGGTCACCGACAACCGTGAACTCGACCTTCCCTTGGGTAGGTTGTGCCGGGAGCCGGATCTCTGAACCTCCCAGGTCGTCCCGTCGTACCAACCGCGCGCCGCCCCCCGGATACCACCATCCGACGTAGGCGTGGCTCAGGAAGGGAATTTGCGCGGAGCCCGCCTTGTAGGAGTCGAAGATCTTTGCCACGGACCCGTTGCCCACATCGACGAGCGCGAGTTGATCCATGAACACCTTTGGATCATCGGTGGGCATGCGGTAGCGCATCAACAGCGACTTGGCGTCTCGCTCGCTCACCGCGAGCAGCTTGGCGCCCTGCGGCCAGCCGGTCACCGTCAGATCCTTAGTGCCGCCATCGGTCGTCGGCTTCAGCAGGTGTACCTCACGCACAGCGGCAGAGGAGCCCAGGTAAGCGACCACGGTCTCACCGGCACTGCCTGCCCATGACAGCTCTTCGGGAACCGTGACCGTGCCCTTGGTAGCGCCCGAATCAAGGTCGTGGAACCGGACGACGTACGGCTTGGTGGGCGTCATCTCGTACACGGTGTCCGACTGGGCGAGTCGCACCTGCCCCTGGGCCGCGTCGTACTGGGGCAAGTCCCGCGACTCGCCATCCGCGTAGTCCGTCCAGCGCAGGTGGGCCGATCCCTCAGGCTGGGAGAGCAGCCCTGAGGCGCCGAGACCGGCAAGCACTGGGTTGCGGGGCTGGTACCTGTCGGCGGCGGGCAGGACGATGTCAGAAGTCGGCGTTGCAGCCGCCGGAGTGCCGGCGAGCGGCATGAGTCCACCCGCGAGCAGTACGGAGGCGCCTACTGCGACACTCGTGCGAAAGAAGGCGTGGTGAGCCAAAAGACCCCTCCGGGAGACCTGATGCCCGGTCAGAATTGACCGACGCACGGGCCGTCGATGACAGTCCGCACGTAGAGAATTTGTGGACCGAACGTTTGGGACGGCCGTCTACGCACCGGTTGAACGTCCGTGCGAATCGCGCGATCTTAACAGCCGCCACATATGTGCCGGAAGTGAAAATACTGGCAGCACCGTCCGGTGCTGAAGACCGCGGGCGAGCACCGGAACGCCGGCCGGCACCAAGTGGCCGAGGTCCCCATGATGGAACGGCTCAACCATGTCGGGCGCGGTCTCCTGCTGCCAGGAGGGCCTGGGCAGGGCGTCGTTGAAGGGATTACCTCCTGTGCGTGGAGCCCTCGGTGACGAAGCCCGGCGGGCCCGGCGTAGCGGATGGATCCAGGGCAGCGCTACCGGCGGCGTATCCCTGGCGATCGCTGTCCGCATAAGGCAGTTCAGCCGACGCGGACCCACGCTTTGTACCGACTCGCGGACCAGGGAGGGCGCGGGCATCGTGGCGCGCCGGTTCACGGTCAGGCATCCCGCGGCAGGGCCGCGCTGCACGCGGCGGTCCGGACCGGGGACGCGCGACGGGCCCTCGGCGTTAGGCAGAGCCGGGCGAAGTGGGCGGGAGCTCTGGATCCGACCTATGGTCCAGGGCTCCACGCAGTTTTGCGCGGTTCCATCAGCCCATTCGCGAGGATCGGTCAGCCTCGGCCCGAGCCAGTTCGGCGTCGTACTGGGTGGTCTCGAAGTGAAAGTCGCACGGCGGGATCTCGTCACGCGGAGCCTGCCAGCCCGTCCAGCGCACAATGCCTCCAGTTCGTTGCACGACTGCGCTGAGGCTGCCGCAGCAGCCCGCCGTGCATTCGGGTTCCCCGAGGAACAGGCGGCGGGCCTCGTCCGTAGCGCGCAGAGGGCTGGGGCGGTCTGCAGGCAGTGCGTCCGCAGCAAAAGGTCCCCGGCCACCATCGCCGACAACACTGTTCACGGCGCCGTGCACCACGTCCTCCCCGTTGACCCAAAACCGTAACTGTGCAGCAAATCGCGGGCCTGGGGGAAGCACTTTGATCTCAAACTGATCGAACATGGGTCTACCGTACGACTGTTCTCCGTTGGCACAGCTCAGGAGGCATCAGCTTTGGATGGCATGAGTTCAGGTTCGCTGCCACGGGACATCCGTGTCAGCGGGGTCCGCCCGTTGCCATTAGATCGAGCAGTACGAGCACTTTGACGAGGCAACCTGCGAGAGAAGCGGAGCTCGCCAACGGCCGGTCACCGCGCAACCGCCGGCACCCCGCGTGGTGACGAGATGGATCCTCAGCCGACCCGAGACGCTGACCGAGATCGAGCAGCCCCGGCTCAAGACCGTCCTGAACTCGAGGCCCTGAACGGTCACGTCCAAGTCTTCGCTCACATGCTCACCGAGCGCCGGGGCGAACGTCTCCCGCAGTGGCTCGATGCCGTCCGCCAGGACGACCTTCCCAGCCTCCACACTCTCGCGGCCGGCATCGACCGAGACCGCGACGCGGTCATCGCCGGCCTGCCCCTGCCCTGGAAGTCCGGCGTCATCGAAGGACACGTCAACCGGATCAAGCTGCTCAAGCGCCAGATGTTCGGACGCGCCGGCTTCGCACTGCTCCGCAAGCGGGTCCTGCTCGCACCGTGACCGATGTCAGTGGCTCCTGGAACCATGCATTCGTCCGACACAGCCGTATCAGGAGCTATGCATGGGAACGTGGGGAACCGGCCCGTTCGACAGCGACATCGCCGCAGACTTCGTCGATGAACTTGAGGGACTCACCCACCAGCAGGTCATCGACATGCTGGAGCGGGCATTCCAGCGAGTCACCGACTCGGGAGAGCGCATCGATGGCGGAGACGGGGCCGAAGCCGTTGCCGCCGGCGCTCTCGTCGCCAGCACCCTCCCGGACAGCCCCATCGTGATTGACCCCGATGACGGCCCCAGGGAACCACTGCCCGAACTGTCGGCCTCGCTTCGCGCGTCGGCGAGACTCGCATTGGACTGGGTTCTCCAGGACGGATCAGAAATGGCAACGGGCTGGGTGGACAGCGCCGACGCCGACCAGTGGCGCGAGGAAGTGCAACAGATCCTCCAAGCACTCGAAACACCCGCTGATCACTAATCGTGACCGCTTCACGGAAGTCGTGCCAGAACCCGAGAACTGACAGCAGATAGCACGAGACCGGAAGGTAGTGGGTGGCGGTGCTGTTCGGGCAGCATCTCGCGGAGCAGGAAGGGCGAAACGGATGACTCGGTCACGGCACCAGGGTGGCCTGGATGATCAATTCTCAGGGATGCCTGCGGAGGGTGCGGGGTGGGGCGGCGGCAGAAGCCACGGCAGGACGGTCAGGCGGCGGGTTGCCGGCCCTGGTTGTCGAAGTGGCAGCGGGCGGTCAGGCGTCAGGGTCGACTTCGGGGTGCGTGAACCGCACGGGCTTGCCCAGCGACCGGGCGTAGGCGATTTCGGCTCGGGTGCTGTCTCCGATGTAGTCGCCGACTACGAGCACCTCATCAGCGAGCCGGATCTTCGCTCGGTGCAGATCGTCGAGTCGAACCTTCAGCGCCTCGGCCTCGGCTGGATCGGACCAAAGTTCGTGCGGCGACTTCATGTCACAGCCCGGTTTGACGACAATCCTTCCGGCTTTGGTCTCCCGTAGATCGGCCTCGTTCATCTCGGTCATGAAGCGGGTGGAGCCGCAGATCACGACGATAAGTGGGAGGCTCAACAGCTTCTTCGCGTCGGCGAGCTTCTCCCCGGGGGTGAGCAGTTGCGGGTATGACACTGGTTCCTCCTGGTGGTGTGCTCCAAGGGCGACTCCGACTTCAGGGAGGTCTGTTCAGATCCTGCAGGTGCCCCTCGTCGCCATCATGTCTCTGAGCCATCCACGGGAGCCGACCATATTCCGCTGATGAGCCAGGGTCGGGCAACCGGCTCCAACTCGCGGGAGAACTGGTCCCCAATGTGGCTGGATCTGGCTTCAGGGCGGATGACCTTCCGGGGCGCCAGCCCGGTGAGCGGGCCCGACGACGGCTGGCATCAGCACCTTCGCCGCGGTCGCCACACGGCCGAAAGGTCTGCGCGCGCCCCGTGCCTGCTCCGGCAGAGGCGCCGCTGCGTCCCACGAACCTCCGCCAGCGGCGCCCCCCCGGCAGGCCCACGGCCGCCGGGTCGTGCCGGGACCGCCTCCACCCTGCACACCATCGCGCCCGCCCGGAACCCAGGAGGACCCGTGTGCTCCGACGTCCATGTCGCCACTGGGTACGGAGTCTTGAAACGGGTGGCCATGCGCCACGCCGGCGACTTCACCCGCCCCTTGGACGGCCCCTGCGTCCGCCCGGTCCTCGCCCGCCAGCAGCTGGACCACCTACGGCCTCGGGGAAACAGCGGTTGACGCCAAGCCGGTGATCATGGGGAGGCGCACGGGGGCGCGGGGTCCGATGAGCCAGTGCCCCTGGGCGCGGTGTGCGCGCCAGGTGTCGTTGCCACCCGGATCCGATCAGTGCACATACCTTTCCCTGTTGGCAGGACCGCGCAAGTCATCGGTCGTGCGACACCAGAGCCGGCGCGGGCGCCAGGCGTACCCGGGCGGTCAGTACCGCCACCGGGTCGCGGTACCACCTGGCCGAAGGCGGTCCCTGCGGTGACTCATCCGGCAGACGAGGGAAGGCAGCGGTACATGGCTATGCGCAGTGGCGAACCGAGGGTCGACGTCAGCACCGATCCGTGGACGGACGCGGAGGGCGCCGGGAAGAAGCAGGGCAGCGCGCCGGAACCACTTCGGCAGGGAGTGCTGTTCACGCCTGCACTGCGGGTGGACACGGCCCGCAAGGTGAACAAGCCGAATACGGTGTGGCAGCTCACCGGCGCGTTCGCGTACGAGGGTGAGACGGCCACCGGCACCGCCGCTGTCTACTACGGCCTCGCCCCCGACGGTACGCCCCATGAGGGCCTGGTCAACCCGATGATCTTCGCAGACGGGTTCAACTACGGCGAGAGCGAACTCGGCGATCTCTACGCCCACCTCGACGCGCCCTACGGCGCCGACGGCAAGCGGCTGCTCAGCCAGCTGCTCGCCGCGGGCGTGGACGTCATCCTGCTCGGCTTCAAGGAGCGCCACACCCACATCCAGGCCAACGCCGCCGTCGCGGTCAGCGCCATCCGCAAGGCCATCGCGGACCGGCAGGAGGGCGGCAGCCCCCTGATCGTGGGCGGCGTCAGCATGGGCGGACTCATCACCCGGTACGCGCTGGCCTGGATGGAGAACGAGGGCGAGGACCACGAGAGCCGCATCTATCTCTCCTACGACTCCCCGCACAACGGCGCTTGGATCCCGGTCGCCCTGCAGCAGCTGGCGTACTTCTTCGAGTCTGTTCCCGACCCCTCCGGCAAGCCGAAGCAGGCCGAGCTGATCAGGAGCGCCGCCGCCCAGCAGCTCCTGTGGGCCTGGGTGCCGAACGCCAAGGACTCCGGCGCCGTCGCGACCTGGAGCGAGAAGCGTGGACGGTTCCTCCAGGACCTGAAGGACATCGGGTGGTTCCCGTCCAAGCCGGGCCTGCGCAGGATCGGCGTCGCCAACGGCGCCGGTGACGGCACCTCGGGCCCGCTGCTGCCCGACGAGCTGGTCTTCGACTGGAGGTCGCCGGGTATCGCCCGCGCGGTACTGCGCACCCAGCCGGCCTTCGGCCAGGAGCAGGAAGTCGTACGGATGTCGGCCCTGATCCTCGGCTACCGTACGAGCCGAACCAGCGAGATCCCCCCGCTCGACGGCGCACCCGGCGGCACCCTCGCCTCCTACGGCATGCTCGCCGACGCGCTCGGCGCCACGATCGACGAGCGCCACCGCTCCGGCTGCTTCGTGCCCTCGGTCAGCGCCGTCGCCCTCAAGTACGACCCCGTCACCTGGGACGTCGACCTCACCACTCGCCTCAACGACCTCCCTGCCGGCCGCAGCGAGCTGGACGCCTTCCACTGCGACGACACCAGTTCCGAGCACAGCCTGGTGACCGAGAGCCTCGCCGAGTGGATCCTCGCCGAACTGATCGGCTGACCGACCGGCTGCCACACGAGCCCGTTGGAGCTGTACTGAGTACAACACCGGGTTGACCGGCTCGGCGGAGCGCCTGATCCCTCCCGGCCGGCCCGACAAGGACTGAGCCACCGTCACCGGGCCCCCGCGCGTGCAGCGCGGGGGCCCTTCGCGTTCCTCAGGGGGCGATTCGCAGAGTGCCGCTGCTCGGCGTGCGCCCGAAGGTAGCCGTAGCTCGCGGTACTTGGAGAGAGCGCGACCTCGCAGACGACGCAGCGCACGTCCTGTGGCGCAGCGCGCGCCTGCGGTCGATCAGCATTGTGACGTGGAGTCAGTGGCTTCCGCTGGCACAGACGGCTCCGGTCGGGCCTTGCGTCGGCTGAGGTCTCCCGGCCACCATGCCGTCGATCCGATGTCCCGGACCAGGGCGGGGACCAGGAGGGACCTGACGACGAGGGTGTCGAGCAGAACGCCGAAGGCGACGATGAACGCGATCTGGACGAGGAAGGCGAGCGGGATGACGCCGAGGGCCGCGAATGTGGCCGCAAGGACGACGCCTGCCGATGTGATGACTCCTCCCGTGGCGGTCAGTCCGCGTAGTACGCCCTCCCTGGTGCCGTGGCGGAGCGACTCCTCGCGCACCCGCGACATCAGGAAGATGTTGTAGTCCACGCCGAGTGCGACGAGGAAGACGAAGCCGTAGAGCGGCACGGAAGCGTCGGTTCCCGAGAAGCCGAATAGCCCTTGGAAGACGAACGCCGAAACGCCCAGTGTGGCAAGGAAGTTGAGCGCCACGGTTGCCACCAGGAGCACGGGCATGAGCAGTGATCGCAACAGGCCGACGAGGATCAGCAGGATGATCGCGAGCACGACGGGCACGATCAGCATCCGGTCCCGTTCGGATGTCGCCTGTGTGTCGTACTGCTGGGCGGTGTAACCGCCGACGAGCGCATCGGATCCGGGTACGGCGTGCGCGGCTTCGCGTAGCTGGGACACGGTGTTCTTTGCGGCGTCGCTGTCGGCTGCCGCTTCGAGCGTCGCGTTGACGAGAACCTTGCCGTCCACGATCAGCGGCTCTCCCTGGCCGGGGCGTCCGGACGCGGTGACCGGTACGACGGAGGCGATGCCTTCGGTCCGCTGCGCTGCCCGGACGGTCGCACCCAGCCGGTCGACGTCGGTGATGATCACGGCGGGGTTGCCGGACCCGCCGGGGAAGTGCTTGCTCAGCGTGCTCTGAGCGGCCACGGAGGGCGCGTCGTTGACGAAGATTTCGTCGAGGGGGACGCCCTTGGGATTCAGAGTGGGTGCGAACGCGGCGCAGGCGAGCAGGCCGGCAAGCGTGACGGCCCAGACTTTGCGCGGGGCTCTGTCGACGAGTGCTGCGATCCTCTGCCAGATTCCCCTCCTGTCCGTGTCCGCAGGCTTGGGGCGCGCGGGCCAGTAGGCGGTGCGGCCGAGGAGAACGAGAACGGCGGGGAGGAAGGTCAGGGAGCTCAGTACGGCGCAGACGATGCCTATGGCACCGACCGGTCCGAGGGCGCGGTTGTTCGTGAGATCGCTCAGGAGCAGCGCGATCAGGCCGAGGGCGACGGTGGCGGCACTGGCGGCGATCGGCCCGGCCGACCGCCGCAGTGCGGCACGCATGGACGTCATCCGGTCACCGCGGCGGGCGAGTTCTTCGCGGAAGCGGGCCGTGAGCAACAGGGCGTAGTCCGTGGCCGCTCCGATGACGAGGATGGAGAGGATGCCTTGGACCTGGCCGTCGACGCGGACGACATCGCGATCGGCGAGCGCGTAGACCACTGCGCACGAGAGGGCGAGCGCGAGGACCGCGCTGATGATGATGACCAGCGGCAGGAGCACACTGCGGTAGACGAGCAGCAGAATGATCAGCACGGTGACGAGGGCGACGCCGAGCAGCAGGCCGTCGATCCCGGCGAACGCGTCGGACAGGTCGGCCTGGCTGGCCGCGGGCCCGGCAACCTGCACCGTGGTGCCAGGCACGGTGGACGCTGTCTCCCTTACCTCGTCGAGTACGACAGGCAGCTCGTCGCCGAGGTCGGGCTTCAGCTGGACGATGCCCTGGAGGGCTTGCCCGTCCTTCGAGAGCAGGGCGGGGGAGGAGCGTCCGGCGGTGCCGGACGCACCATCGAGGTCTGTGAGGGCCTTGGTGGCGGCGGCGCGCTGCTCTGCGTTTACGGGCCCATCGTCCTCTGCTGTCCAGACGACGATGGCGGGGAGTGTCTCCTCCTCCCGGAACGCCTTCCGCGTCTCGATGACCTTGGTGGATTCCGCGTTCTGCGGGAGGAAGGCGGCCTGGTCGTTGGTGGCGACGTCGCCGAGCTTGCCCGCGTACGGGCCCAACGCCCCTCCCACGCCGAGCCAGGCGATGAGCAGGACGACAGGCACGAGCCAGCGCACGAGCCGGGTGGAGCTGAGCATGGCACTCCCAGGTACGGACGGCGAAGATCCTTCAACCGTAATGTATCTCAACCGTCAAGATACATTTGGGTTGTGAACCCATGGCAGGGAAGGCTCGCCGAAGTGTTCTGTCGGCCGGTCCAATCCGGATGCGGATGCAGGCGTCTTTTCCTGGAGGATTCCGCCGGCCGCCACCGCCGACGGCACGGGTCAGTGCCCCTTGTTGAGGCTTTCGAGCTCGTCACTCACGGCACGCAGGAGGCGCAGGGCACTGACCAGTTCGTCGGGGGTGAAGCCTTCCTGGGCCCGCGCGGTCGCCTCGGCCAGTGGCAGGAAGTGCGCCCGCGCCGTCGTCCGGGCTTCGGGCAGGTAGTGAAGATGCACGACGCGCCGGTCCGGACTCTCCCGGACCCGGCGAATGTGGCCGGCCCGCTCCAGCCGGTCGAGGCAAGCGGTCACCGCACCGGACGTGAGGCCGAGATGCTCGCCCAGGCGGCCGGGAGTCAGCGGAGCCTGCGCATCCATGATCGCGCCCAGAGCCTGGACGTCCGTGGTATGCAGGCCCTGATCCGCGGCGAACTCGTGGGCGAACCTGTTGATCTCGCCCGTCAGGCGCCGCAGTTGAACGGCGAATGCCTTGAGCTCGAAACCCTGGACGCCCTGCTCGTCGGCCGGCGCCGCCTTCTTCCCTGTCGCTGCCACGTGGCCAGCCTATATACCGCGTCCATGCACACTCAGTGTCTGTCGTAGATGCCGACTCGTCATCGCCTCGGCGGCATGCTGCCGCGCGGTGGGGCCGCCGAGGCTCTACCGCGCCTGGTATGAAGCTCCGGAGGAACAGGATCTCGTTGGCCGTGGCAGCCGCGTGCGGGCCGGCCGGAGTGATCGCGACCGTCAGTGGCAGACACGGCTATCGATGGCGCCCTCACGGCTTGCGCGTTGATGATGGTGGCACAGCTCTCCGGCCTCTGCCCGTCTCGTTGCGGCGCCATGGGTGTGTGCGAGTTGTTGGAACTTACTGAGAACGGTCGAACAGGTCGGCGACGGCGATGGCGAGGGCGCCGACGACGAACGCGATCGAGACGCTCATGCTGAAGCGGAACGACCCGGCGTAGTCACCGCCGCTGCCGGCCAGGTGGGCGAAGAAGACTGCGCCCGCGGCGGCAATGCCCAGAGCCGACCCGATGCGCTGCCCCGTCTGCAGCACGCCGGCCGCACTGCCGCCCTGGGCCGGCGGGATCAATGCGAGCGCCAGCGTCTGGTTCGGGGCAATGACCGCGCCGCCGCCGGCCCCTGCCAGCATCAGCGGCGCCGCGACAGCCCACCCTGCGTGTTCCCCCGGCACCACCAGGACGGCAACGACCACCAAGCCCATTCCGAGCGCCACCAGCGCCAGGGCGCACACCACAAGGCTCCGCCCGTACCGCGCGACAAGCCGTCCGCTGACCGCCGCCGCGAGCGCCGAGCCCACCGCAAACGGCGTGATGGCCAGCCCCGCCTGCAGAGGGCTATAACCCAGCCCGGTCTGGAAGTACAGCGTGAACACGAAGAAGATCGAGGTGAACCCGGCGAAGTACAGCAGCATCAGCAACGCGCCGAAACTGTAGGAGCGCACGCGGAACAGCGTCACGTCGAACAGCGGCTGCGCGTGCCGGGCGTGCCGCAGCTCCCAGGCGCCGAACGCCGCGAGCAGCGCCAGTGCGACCGGGACGAGCAGCCACTTGGCTGCCCCCTCCCACTGCCCCTGCTGCACCAGCGGCAGCAGGAGCAGCGCAACGCCCGCCCCCAGCAGGAGCACCCCCACCGGGTCCAGGTCACGGGCGCAAGGCCGGCCGCGGTGCTCGGGCCCCGGCAGGAAGCGCCGCGCCAGCACGAGCGCGATCACGCACACCGGCAGGTTGACGAAGAAGATCCACCGCCACCCGTGTTCCGGGCCGAAGAGTGCGATGATCGCCCCGCCCAGGACGGGGCCGATGGCCGTTGACAGGGCGATGGCCGAGCCGAAGGCTCCAAAGGCCCTGCCGCGTTCCGCACCCCGGAACATCTGCTGGATCAGCGCCGAGACCTGTGGTGAGACCAGCCCGCCGGCCAGGCCCTGCAGCAGCCGTGCCACCACCAGCCAGCCCGCATTGAGCGCGGCCCCGCACAGCGCGCTGGCCAACGCGAACAAGGTCAGGCCCGTCATGAACAGCAGCCGTCGGCCGCGGGCGTCCCCGAGTCGTCCGGCGGGCACGAGCAGGAGGCCGTAGGCGAGCGAGTAGCCGGCCACGATCCACTGGATGTCGCTCGCGCTCGCACCGAGCCCTTCGCGGATGGACGGGAGGGCGACGTTGACGATGGACACGTCCAGCAGCGTGATGAACCCGGCCATCAGGCATACGGCGAGCGCTCGCCAGCGGTTCGGGTCGGGGACGTAGTCGGGTTCGTCGACTGATCCGCGGGCCGGGGTGCTCACGTGCGGTTTCCTCCTCGGGACCCAACAACGCACGACCCGTGGCGCGAGGTCGTGCTGCGATCCGCTATGCCGCGGACACAGAGTGCACTTGGAGAGCTGTGCCTGCGGATTCTCCGTTCTGGCACACGGTTTGGGGTCATGTCCCGCATGGCGGCCTACCCGGGGGCAGCCACGGCTGTGATGCGGGGGCCAGTGGATCCATCGGTAGGTGGGCGCGGGGACGTCGGCTCACCGGGCGCGCTGTTCGGCGATGAGTGTTCCGTCGGAGGATGTGTGCAGCAACTCGGCGTCCTCCGCGATCGCGTCGATGACGATGCCTACGGTTTGGGTCGCGTCGTGTGCCGCGGGCATCGGCGGGGCTACTCCGGCGATGGGCCGGTCGGCGAAGCCGGTGTCGAGGTGTCCGGGCCGGACGTCCAGGACCCGGATGCCTGTGGTCCGTGCCTCGCGTCGCACGGCCGTCAGCCATGCACTCAGCGCGGCTTTCGAGGCGCTGTAGTCGGCCATTCCCGCCTGCGGCCGCTCGGCGACCACGCCGGTGAACGCCACCAGCGCAGAACCGGGTTCCATGATGGGGAGCGCGGCACGGAAGAAGGCGGCAGGCGCGAGAACGTTGACCGCCATCAGATGCTCCGCGACCTCGTCACCGACCTCCGTCGCTCGGCCGAAGGCGACCGATCCGAAGACGGTGATGACCGCGTCCAGCCCACCCAGGCGGGCAGCCGCGTCATGCACGGCGCGAGCGCAGGACCCGGGATCGTACGCGTCGAACACGACGGTCGGTGCACCCGCGTACGCCCGGGCGACCTGGGCGAGGCGGGCCGAATCCCTTGCCGCAAGCGCCGGACGGGCTCCACGGCGGGCGAGTTCCGCGGTGAGAACGCTGCCGAGGACTCCGGTGGCTCCGGCCACCAGCACACGCGCGCCATCGATATCCACGTCCCACTCCGATCACCAGGGCAGCGCGGCCGCACTCGTCTTCTGCCCGATAGTTCCGCGTGCTGACCCCCGGCGGATGCGCCGGACACCGGCCGATGGGAGTGCCCCCAAACTTCACCTGTCCGCGGCCGACAGTGAACAGATGAGCGACAGTGCACGGATCGCCGGCGTGCTCCTTGAGTGGTACGTAGAGCGCTGGTGGGCCGCGCTGCCTACCACGTGGCGGTGCCGGCGCCTCCTTTGAAGGGCCCGGTGATCTCGGAAGTGATCCAGCCACCGTAGAAGTCGCCCGGCTGCGAGCGCACGGTCTCTCCGCCCACCGTGCACGGTCCAAGACGCTGCGGATAGAAGGCCACGTATGAAGCCAGTTGCTCGAACTGAGGGCTGGGTTGCTCATAGCTCCATGCAGCCTCTTGTGCCAGCTGATCTCCCAGCGCGACGTCCCAGTAGCTCGCCCGGCCCTTCCACTCGCACCATGAGGTGCGCGGTGTGGGGAAAAGCAGGCTCAGGTCGATGTCGGCAGGCGGAATGTAGAAGACCGGCGGGTGGCTCGTTTCCAGCACACGCAGGCTGGCAGCGGTGTCCGCCACGATCCGGCCGTCGAACTCGACCAGGACGCGGCGGGCGTCCTCCACTACAAGCGGAGGGCGCGGGTAGTCCCACACGGATTCCCACTGCGAACTCTCATCGCGCATTGCCGCCACCTCCCGGACCACCACGTGATGCCTCTCCGATACTTCTGTCTGTCCCCGGTGTTTCGGATGCACGGTGCGCGATGGAAGGCGCCGGCTTGTCGCGGTGCGGTGGAGGTCGATTCCGAGGCGGTCGGCCCAGATCGGGGTGTCCTTATCGCCGTCGGCTACATCGTGCAGGCGGGCGTCGTCACCCAGCCTCCACCAGGCCTCGGGGAGTGTGCAGGTGGTCCCGAGGCCGGCGGGCCAGCGCCTCAGGAGGTTCGGGGCGGCTGCCGCTCGCGACTCGACGCTGTACGCGCTGCCGTCCGTCACGGTTGGGAGGCCACCGGCCCCAGGTCAGGTGGACTTCCAGGCAGCGTGGGCGGCCGCCTGGATGGCTTTCAGGCTGTCACAGCGGGACCGTGGTCACGACCGGAAGGTCATCCCCGTGGCCCACTCGACGCTCCTCCTACACCCACTTGAGGACCAAGTCGGTGAGGCAGTTGGGCGCCGAGGCTCTGTTTGTCGTCGATCGGGACGACCTGACCGGTGTGTCCACCTGGGTCGGGGGCAGTCGACCGCAATCGCGTTCGCCGCCGTTGTCGGCGAATCCCGCGCGTGCAGCGATCCCTGGAACTGGCCTCCCGGTGCCCGCTCGGGGGCATCACGGTGACCGTGAGGGCAGTTCACCGGCTGCCCCCGAGGTTGCCCCCATGGACCTTCCGCCGCCGTGTGTGTTCCGGTAAGTCTGGAAGATCATTCGTCTGGAGTGAAGGGGATCGTCGTGCGTGCACACCGAACACCGGACCGGCGGGCCGCCGAACAGGACAAGGACCGCCGTGCCGCCGTGCCCATCACGGCTCAGCGGATGCTGGCACTTCAGCGTTCGGCGGGCAACGCGGCCGTGAGCCGTGCCGTGGAGGAGGAGCGGCACGTGCACGCGGCGGGCTGCGGCCACGACCAGGTCGTGCAGCGCCGGTCGGCCGTGCACGAGGTGCTGCGTTCGTCGGGGCGGCCGCTGGACGCACCGGTGCGCGAGGAGATGGAGGCCCGGCACGGGGGTGCCGATTTCGGCGAGGTGCGTGTCCACTCCGACGCCGCGGCCATGGACTCGGCGACGGAGATCGGCGCGAAGGCCTACACCTCCGGCTCTCACGTGGTGTGGGACGGCCAGGACAAGCACACCCTCGCCCATGAGCTGACCCATGTCATCCAGCAGAGCCAAGGTGTCGTGCCGGGTACGGACAACGGCTCGGGCCTGCGCGTCTCTGACCCCTCGGACTGGGCCGAACGTCAGGCGGAGGACACCGCCCGGCAGGTGATGACGGGCCCGGTGCCCGCACTGCCGGCCATGCGGGACGAGACCGGGCCTGTGGCGGCGCCGGGTGCGGCCTCCGTGCAGCGCGTGGAGCTGGCCACTAACCCGACGACCCTCACCGAGAGCGACTCCGACTACAGCTCGGAGGACGACCTCAGCGCCCAGGAGAAGCAGCTGCCGGCCCCCACGTCCGAAAGTGCCGTGGAGGCCGCGGTCGCGGCCGGCGGCGAGACGGTGGTCACCCTGTACCGGGGTGACGACATGGACAGGATCCGGGCGATGCAGCAGCAGAGTTCGGCCGGCGGCCTGGCCTCGGACACGGCCACCCCCGCGCCCACTGTCGAACAAGCCGCGGCGCAGGCCACGAAGGGCAGGCGCTACCCGGAATTCACGACCGCGAGATACACGGCACGGCAGTTCAGCCGACAGGGACCGCGAGGCGTCGTGGTCGTCCGCATTAAGGCCAAGTACCTCACCAAGGGGTCCGATGCTCCCGAGGACGGCTGGGTCGCGCTGCACAGCGCGCCGGTCGAGGTGATCGCCGTCGTCGACCGCAGTAAGGGCAAGACGGCGTCGGGGAACGCCGTCAACGCGTCCTGAGTTCGGATACGACGTCGAGCTGGTCTTGCGCGCGTTGGCGAGCCACTGGCCCACCGGCCGGTCCAGGACCGCGGCGGTGACCGGGCCGGCGAGTGTTCCGTAGGTGTCGAACCACGCCTGGGCCGCACCCCAGGTTCTCCTCCCCGTCCGTTTGATCAGCGGTGCCCGGCTGCCGCCGCGCGGAGCACCCTGTAGCTGACCTCGGCGGGGCACGGGGCGTTCGACGGGGGTAGTGCTCACACCCAGCTGTCCTTTCGACGAGGGTCTTCGTTGCTTGTTGACTTCCCCGCCACGCGGGCGCCGGCACCTGGCCGGGGTCGCTGGTCGGGTTCCCGCCCTGCCGCCCGCGACGATCGCTTCCTCTGCGGTTCTGCGCCCGCCGTGGGCGTTGGTGGGGGTCGGTTGGTGGCCCGCAGTCAGAGCGCTGTACTGCGGGCAAGGTCACTGTGCCGGAGCTTCCGCAGTGTCGCGGCGTGGTTGCCGCGCCTGCGGTAGTGCAGCAGTGCCCGGGATGCTCGCGACAGGCCTTACGGACTGATTCGGTTGCCCGCCATTCGGCGGTGGCATCGGTCACCCGTTTCAGCGAATGATCTGCCCGCGGCCAAGCCGGATGCTGTGCGGCGGACGAAGGAAGGGTGCGGGCCCGGATGGGGCCGTACGGCACGTGGGTGTGCCGGTGGTCGTATGAAGGAGACATCGCATGTCGCGTGTTCTGAAGAGTTTTGCGCTCGCCCTCGCTTCCGGTGCCGTGGTCCTCGGCGGGGCCTCAGTGGCCTCGGCCGACACTGACGCGGACGGCTTCGCGTTCGGCTCCCCGGGTGTCCTGTCCGGCAACGTCATCCAGGTCCCGATCCACATCCCGATCAACGCGTGCGGCAACTCGATCGGCCTGCTCTCGGTGCTCAACCCGACCTTCGGCAACACCTGCGTGAACAGCTGATCGTTCCGGCAGGCAGGTCCGCGTGGGTGGCAGCCGCCGGCGCTGCCGCCCACGCGCCGGGCGGGCGTTACCTGACCGGTCCCCAGTTCGAGGAGCGGGCTGGTGGTTCGAAAGCCGTCGGCCGGCGTCACGTCGGAGGCAACCTCAGCTCGGAAACGGGCCGGATGAAGCGCCAGGGGCAATCGGCGGACCTCGAGTGTCTCGTTGACATCGGGCGCAGCCGCCGGAGCATCGCGTCACCGAAGTCGTCCGCGTGGTGGTGAGAACCCGCGGTACCGGTGTTCTGCCGGTCTTCAACCTGCGTCACAACATCGACGACCCGGCCGCACCGCTGACGACCACGGTGGACGGGATGCTGACCAACCCGACCATGCCGCCGTCGACGGCGATGGGGGTCACCGGCGCCGCGTACACCAACAACGACCTCAACGCCGCCACCGCCACCAGCCTGTTCGACATTGACACGGTGAACGACCGTGTCTCCCTGCAGTCCCCGGCCAATGCCGGCGCCCTCGCCCCCACCGGCAACCTCGGAGTCAACGCCGGGCCGTCCGCCGGATTCGACATCTACTACTCGCCCCGGACCGGAACCAATCAGGGCTTTGCTGCCCTGTGGACGTCCGGCTCGTACCGGATGTTCAAGGTCAATGTGCTGAGCGGCCGGGCCAGCGGCTACGGCGCCTTCCCGGCTGGCCACCAGGTCGTCGACCTCGCCCTGCCGCTGAACCAGGGCTGACCTGAAGCGGACGGCGGCCTCGGCACCGGTGACCGCCGTCCGCATCACCGCGGCGGGAACAGCGGCCGCAAGGCGGTTGGTCCGGCTGCGCTCCTCATCGCCTGCTGCCGGCGGGCTCCGTCGTGCATCGTTCGGCAGAATCAATGTCGCGGCCGCGACAGCGATCCAACAGCTCATCGGCTCCGAATCACTCACGTGAAGAAGCGGAACGGTTTTTGATGCCGATGCAGCCGACTGGCACCTATCTCGGTTCCTTTCAGCACGAGCGTGAACGGTGGAGCCACCGTCTCGCCCACCAGTCGCGGCTCACCAGCGTGGAGGAGAAGTGACGACCGGCCTGAATGTGAACGTCCGTACGACCCCCGCCGGGCCGGTCATCGAGCTCGAGGGACGACTGGACCACGACACCGCACCGCAGGCTTTCGCCCTGCTGCCAGGCCTTGCCCTGCGTCCGAGGCAGCAACTCGTCGTCGATCTGGCCCATCTGACGTTCTGCGATTCCAGAGGCGTCTCGGTCTTCATCGCCGCCCGCAACCGCGCATTGACGGCCTACGCCACCTTCGTCCTCACCGCCGTGCCTGAACACGTCAACCGGATCTTCCGTATGACCGGCCTGGCCCGGGTCTTCACCACCCGCACCGCCCCCCAGTCCGCAGCGGACGACGGGTCGCCACCTGCCGGCTGAGCGGGGAAGGCGGCCGGGGAGGCTCGTCGGGCGCTGCGTCAGCAACGAACGTGCCTCAGGGATCAGAGGCGGACGATGACCAGGGCGATGTCGTCCTGGCCGCCTCCGGCGACGCCTAGCTGTTCGAGCAGGGCGTCCGCCAGTTGGCCAGGGGTGAAGTCGGTCATGCCGCTCAGCGCGTGCTTGAGCAGATCCAGTCTGGCGTCGATGTCTTCTCCCCGGCGCTCGATCAGCCCGTCGGTGTACAGGACCAGGGTGTCGCCCTTGCGGTAGGGGGCCCCGGCCTGCGGGCGCGGCACGTGCTCGGGGCGTGCACCCAGTGGCGGATCGGTGGCCTTCTCCAGCAGTTCGCACCTTCCGTCACGGTGCAGCAGTACCGGCGGAGGGTGGCCGGCGCTCGAGTAGACCAGCAGTTTCGACCGGGCGTCGACGAGGACCGTGACGGCGGTGGTCGCGAGTGCGCCCTCCACTGAGCGGGCGTACATGCCCAGGACCTCCAGGGCTTGGGCAGGACCCGTTGCCGTCCGGCTCGCCGCGGAGAGCGCGCTGCGGAGCATTCCCATCACCGTGGCGGCCTCCAGGCCGTGCCCGACGACGTCACCGACGGCCACGGTGAACCGTCCGTCGGCGAGGTCAACGGCGTCGTACCAGTCCCCGCACACGTTCAGAGAGCCGATCGCGGGGAGGTACCGGACCGCCACGTCTTGATGGTGGGCAAGGTCGGGGGAGTGCAGCATTGCTTCCTGCAACGTGACCGCGACCTCCCGCTCCCGGGAATGTGCCGCACGCAGTTCCTCATTGAGACGCTGCAGCTCGCGGGCCCGGATATACAGCTCGGCTTCCATCACCTCCTCCCGCTCGGTCAGCGATCCACCGGCCGTGCGGCTCCGGACGTGGCGGTCGTGCACGAACGCGGTCACGTCCTCCACCCGGTGGATGATCCAGACCACCTGCCCGTTCTGGTCAGAAACGGGCGTGTTCACCGTCGACCACCAGCGCTCCTCGAACATCCCGGGTCGTGCGACGACGGGGATGTCGTACCTCTGCAACGCCAGCACATCTGTGGCCCCAGCGCCCAGCACCCGCCCCAGCGAGGCTTTCAGATTCCGTACTCCGTCGGCATCCGGGTCGGCCGGGTTGTCCGGGAACGCGTCGAACACGTGCCGGCCGATCAGGTCCTCCCTGGTCCGGCCGGTCGCCCGCAGGTACGCCTCGTTGGCGTCGACGATCAGCAGACCTGGCGAGGACAGCACCAGATAGGGGCTCGGCGTCGCCGCAAACAGCGACCTGTAGTCCAGCTCAGGCGTCACACGCTTCCACCCCGTGTGCATCCTCGGCCTCGGGGGCCCTGACCTTCCCACGCTATGCAGCATCACCGTGACTCGCGCGCCGTGGCACCCCTCCTGTCCGGCGGGCCACCCCTGGGCCGGAAGGCAGCCCCGGTGGCAGAAGGGCAGGGTGCCTGATCTCGCGTGCAGGAGGCGGCGGTGGGCTCCAGGGGTTAGACAGGAAGGGTGACGTACAGCGAGGCGGACGCCGGTGACGGTGGGGAGGTTATGCCTGAGCGGTGTGGTCTGTGCGGAGTGTTGATGCCCGGTGAGTCGGTGCCCAGTGCCGTGGTGCGTGATTCGTCCGCGATTCATGTTCACGATCCGTGGCTGGACGGTAAACGCAGAGTGGTGGCGTGTTCGCCGGAGCATCTTGAGGAGCTGGTCGAGCAGTACGGGCGCCGTCCGTTCGAGGATGCCGAGCTGTGGGCGGGGAAGATCGCTCGGGTGATGGCGACACATCCCACCGGGCTTTCTCCCGAGGCTCTGGCATACGAGACCGGCTTGACCATGAGGCAGGTGGAGCTGGGAGCGCTGTGGCAGAACGAGGAATCCCAGCGCCGACGCCCCTAGCCTGCTGATCCGCACATCGGGCCGACGGGCCCCGATTCGGTTGAGCAATCCCCGCCCCGGGAAGCCGGGTAGATCCCCGAAGTCCGAGGTCGTCTGACTGCGGATGCGGCGGAAGATGCCACCGACGGGTGCCCAAGTCCTTGGCAGGTCGGCACTGTGCTGCCTGGCGCCGGCGTTCCGGGGCCGGCACTTTTCTGCACGGCCAGCGCGTCCCATGTCCACCGTGCAGGAGGCGGCAGAAGCCCGGTGAGCGTTCTGCCGTCATGAATGATCCGTCCCAGGCCCCTGGCCGGATTGGCGCTGCGCCTGCAGATCACCCGACGGGCACGCCCCGGTGTGGCGCCGGTCGGCGAGTAGTTGAGAACCGCAGGAAGCGAGCAGAGTGGGGCCGCTTCCTGCGGTCCTCGTCCTTGCCTCCCTTCCCGTGGAGAGACAAGGAGGATCTGTACCGACGGGGCTTCCGGCCCTCTTTCGTCACGGGCGGACTCAGGCGCGACCGGTCCTGGGTCCTCAAGGATTCGGAGGCCACGGTGCGGTGGGATTGGCGACCGCAGACGGTTGCACTCGTTTGGCCGGCAGGCCGGGCGGCGCAGGAACGGCGTCTGGCGACCTCTCGCCCTGTGCCCGCTTGTACACAGCCACTGCGGCTGCCCTCAACACGTTCCATTACCAACCCTCAGCCGCCTTGGTTGGTGTCACTCCGATCGGTCTGAGCCCACAACGGACTGCGGAGAACAACGAGGCGGCGCATCTCTTCTTCGGCAAAGCGGCACTGGTCACACTCAGACGTCCATGAGCGCTTCGGAAGCGTGTGCGCGCCGCGGTGCTCTCGCACTCCGCGGCCTGCTTCTTGCATGGGGTCTGTTTGGTCAGCCAGTTGGTGGCGGCGGTGAGGGCGCGGTCGGTGCTGGTACCCATGTCGGTTCGTTCGACGAGGGCTTCCCTGCCTGGGGACCCTATGCGTTTGGTCAAGGTCGGCGGACAAGTAGGTTCGTGTGGTCGAGTGCGGGGCCGAGCCGGAGGAAGTGCGCATGAGTGATAGCCAGGTCACCATCAAGCTCACGAGCGACGAGGCACTGGTGCTGTCGCACTGGCTGGAGAGGCTCCAGATGACGGATCTCAGTCGAGTTGTCGACGATCCGGCGGTCTGGGCGCCGATCCATCGAATGGCCGGAACGCTGGACAAAGCACTTCCTGAGCTGTTCGCCTCCGACTATCGCCAGCGGCTTGAGGCCGCTCGACAGCGCCTTCGACCGGAAGACTGACAGACCGGCCCGAATCCTCACCTGGCTTCTGCGTTCCGTCGGCCTGTGAACGAGCGCCCTCAGTAGCGGCCGGAAGCGAACACCTCGTGCGGGTCGAGCGCCTCGCCCAGTCGCCGGTGCAGGGCGGTGGCGGACGGCCGGAAGGGATGGTCGATGTCCGGTCGGTAGGGGTGATAGCCCTCGGCCCCGAAAGCCGTGTGCAGTTGGTCGAGGGTGCGATGGGCGTCGCGGACGGCATCCCGGGTTCCGGGGTCGAAGGCCAGGGTGACGACGTGGTCGACGGTGTCGCTGTCGAGGATGTTCATGGTGACGCCCGGAGGCGCGGTGCGGCCGTGGAGGCAGTTCTGGATCATTTCCGCGGCATGCCGCACGGCCTGTCCGTCCAGAGGGACGATCGGCAGGAACATCAGCAGCCCGCGCGCGTTGTCCAGGCAGGAGGCGCAGTGACCGGTCTTGCGGATGAAGAGGGTGTCCTCCGGGTCGGGGTCCCCGGCGTACGCGCGGTGCACGTAAGTGTCGGCGGCATGGGCGGGGGCGATGGTGAAGGGGGAGCCGGGCACGGCGGCACGTTCGGCGACGAGACGCTCGCGGACGCGGACGAGTTCGGCGTCGCCGGTGAGGCAGATGTGGGCGAGCCACGCGCCGCGGACCCCGTAGGTGCCGGCGGCGAGCGGGTTGTAGATCTTGGTGGTGGCCGGGGCCAAGCCCTGGGCCGTCCACTCGCGCACGGTGTCGACCGCGGCCGCGAGCCTGTCGTCGGTGAAGACGAGGGGCAGGACGCGAACGGCCTGCGGCCTGGCCGGCAGTCGCACGACGGCCGCGGTGACGGCCGCCAGGCCGGACTGTGTGAAGAGGTGGTTGAGGGAAGGGCCGCGTCCGTGCGGCTGGACCGCGGCGCTGCCCTCGTCCTGCGGCCACCAGCCCGTGCGCGCGAACGTTCCGTCGGCCAGGACGAGTTCCAGGCCGGCGAGGTCGTCCGCACGCACCCGGTGGAGACCGACGCCGCGCTCCAGGATGTTGCCGACGACGCTGGTGTGCTGCGATGCCCCGGTGAGGTTCACGATGCGCGCGGAACCGGCGAGCCGGTCGGCCAGCGCCCCGTGGGTGACGCCGGGTTCGACGACGGCGTAGCCCCGCGTGGTGTCGACCTCGCGGATGCGGTCGAGCGCCGAGAGGTTCAGGACGGTGACACCGTCCCGGACCGGACTGGCCGAGCCCAGGCCCCAGTTGCGTCCGGTGCTCACCAGATGGAGCGGTGTGTGCGTACCGTCGGCCGCCCGAGCCGCGGTCGCGCGCACGATGTCGGCCACCTCCTCGGGCGTGCGCGGGTACAGCGACCCGGACACGCGGCGGGCGCGGAAGCGCCCCGACTCCGGCCGGGTCCAGCCGCCCGGCCCGCTGCCGTCGGCGGCTTTCCGCTCCGGCGTGCCGGGGCGCCCGGTTTCCCCGCACCGCCCACAGACCCCTGTGCGCTGCGCGGCCCCCGCGCCACTGGACGGTGGTGCGGGGACCGCGTTCCTGGCCGCGGCCGCCGGTGAGGTGTTCATCGTGTTCTCTCCTGGGTGACGTGCAACGGCGGGCAGGCGGGCTGACGCGCGGTGGAGTCGTGCGGGGGTGCGGGGTGTGTCGGACCGATGCTTCGTCAGTCCGTTTGTGTGGTGTCGAGATGGCGGAGCCGCTGCCGGGACAGACGCTCGGCTGCCGCGAGACCGCTTTCCGGGGTCACGGCGGACTCCTGCCCCGTCTGCGCCATCAGCAGGCTCGGTTCGGTGGCTCCGCCGAACCGGGCGCAGACCCAGCCGTGTGCGTCGTACAGGTGCTGCATGGCGGCATGGACGGCGGCGAGGGAGGACGGGGCGAGCCGGTCGAAGACGCCGTCACGCTTCGACTGGCGCATGCAGTTGACGAGTTCGTGGTGGTCCCGGGTCTGGAGGCCGCTGAAGCCCGCGTTGACCGTCGGCGGGGTCATCGTGTCACGCACCGGACCGTACAGGTCGGGTGGGAAGTCGGCGGCGTAGCGCATGGACACCGCGGTGCTGCGGCAGAGCCAGCCGAACGACCGGACCCTTTCGTGCTCCTGGTGTGTTGTGCCGGCGTCGCCGAGTTCGCGCATGGCGATGACGAGCAGTTGGAGCATGACGAAGAACCTCTGGTGTCCGACGAGCCACCGTTCCTCTGCAGCCGCGCCGGGGTCCGTGGGCCGCCACCGTACGTGCTTGGCGGGCGGGGCCACGGTGGCGGTGAGGTACGGGGTGACGCCCAGCAGCAGGTTGTCGGCGTCCTCCTCGAGCGTGCTGCCGTTACGCGCGAGATCGTCCCGGACCAGGAGATCGCTTGTCAGGAGCGCAGCGGCGAGGAGGGCGGCGCTGTCTCCCCGAGCGCGTCGTACGGCGAAGAAGCGGTCGTGGATGCAGCTGCCGTTGGGCGGCTCGGCGTCGACCGGGCGTCCTCGTTCGCCGTGGGTTTCCACCCAGGCCAGCAGTTCCTTCCGTGCCGCTGCGGCCGGCCCGTCGATTCCCATGGCCACGGTGTAGTGAGCGCCGACGTCTTCCGTGAGACGGGCCAGCCGATCGCCGACACGGACGGCCGCGGGGGGCAGCTCAGTGGGCAACGGCAGCAGCAGGGCAGTGCGGTTGCCGAAGCCCATAAGGGTTGTCACACGTAACTCCCGAACCAGAACGGTTACTCTTGGTGATTGCGGCATCACTTTAAGTCCTCATCGGGGGTGCTGCGGACACTCATCGATCATGTACGGGAGTCAAACGATGGCTGGGACGACACAGTTGACCACCGAGCCGCCGGCTCACAACCCTCCACCGGCCGAGTCCGGCCCGGCGGCAGCCCCGCGGACCGGGCTCACGCCCATCCCGCTCATGGAACTCACCACCGGCTTCTGGCGGTTCAAGGTGCTGGCCGCCGCCGTCGACCTCCGCCTGTTCTCGGTCTTGGCGCGCCTGGGCACAGCCGACGCGGGACGGCTCACCCGAGAACTTGGGCTGCACCCCCGGCCGACGCGGATGCTGCTCGCCTGCTGCACCGCGCTCGGACTGCTGGTGCGCGAAGGCGGCGGCGCGTACCGCAACGCCCCCCTCGCCGAGGCGTTCCTCGTTGAAGGGGACCCGCACTACTTCGGCGGGTTCGTCCAGTACTCCGACCGGCACGGCTATCCGGGCTGGGGCCGTCTCCAGGACGCGCTGCGGACCAACCGACCGACCACCTGGGACCCCGACAGCCAGGAATCGGCCTTCGTCACCACCGACCCCGAGATCCTCGCGAGCTTCTGGGAGGCGATGTTCACGCTGTCCTCATTCACCGCCGCAGCCCTCGCGGAGGCCTACGACTTCGCCGTGCACCGGCGGGTGCTCGACGTCGGCGGTGGCACAGGAGCCTTCCCCGTCGGCCTGTGCCGCCGGCACCCGCACCTGCTGGCCACCGTGCTCGACCTGCCGCACATCACGGCCATGACCCGGGAAAAGGTCGCCGACCTCGCGATGACCGGGACGATCGGCACCCATGACGGAGACTTCCTCACGGAGGAGCCGTTGCCGGCCGGGCATGACGTGATCCTGCTGAGCATGATCCTTCATGACTGGGACGAGACGACCGGGCGCCGGCTGCTGAAGAAGTGCTGGACGGCGCTTCCCGACGACGGTGCCGTGATCATCTGCGAGCTCGTCCTCGACGACGACGAGACGGGCCCCGTGCCGGCGGCCATGATGGGTCTCAACATGCTCGTCGAGACCCGCGCGGGCCACAACTACACCTACGGCGAATACGCCCGGTGGCTCGCCGACGCAGGCTTCACGGACACCACGGTGCTCCCCCTGGACGCCGCGGGCGCGAACGCGGCGATCGTGGCGCGCAAGAGGCCCCTGGTGTGACACCGGTCGGTCCAGCCGATGACGGGCCAGGTGGTGGGGTGGTCGGGGAGTCAGTTTGAGCCTCCGCGGGGGGTGTGCGTCTCGGTCGCCTTGCCGGTGTCCGGGTCCACATGACGGTGCCAGTCGTTCTTCACCGAGCCGTTGGGGCTGACCTCCGTGTGTCTGATGTCCGTCACGCGGTCATGGCCGTCTTTGGTCGTGACGTCGGTGGTCTTTGTTCCGTCCGGTGAGTGTCTCTCCGACGTGTGGGAGGTGGATGTGACGCTGCCGTGGCTGTCCTTGGTCGTGACGTCCGTGGTCTTGGATCCGTCGGGCCCGTTATGTTCCGTCACGGTGCTGGACCGAGTGACATCGCCAGCGGCGTCCCTGGCCGTGTTTTCCGTGGTCCTGCCGTCCTGGGTGGGCGTGGTCGTCCTCTCGATGCTTCCCGTGACGTGACCGTGTGCGTCCTTGCTGACTGTTGTCTCGTGGTGCCTTCCGTCGTTGTGATCCGTCGTCGTCTTCGTTTCGCTGCTGGTCTTGTGCCCGTTGTGGATGTTGGTTTCCGTGCGTGTCTCGGTCCGGCCGTCCTTCGTCGTGTGCGATTCGACGTGCTCCTTGCTATTGATTTTTCCGTCGGCGCCTTTGGTCACCGTGTTCTCGATGCGCCTTCCGTCGTTCGTCAGCGTCGTCTTGGTCGTGTCGCTTCCGGTGACCTTGTCGTTGTGGTAGCGGGTTTCGGTGCGGGTCTCGTGCCAGCCGTCCTTGCCCTGGTGGGATACGGCGTGGTCGGTGCTGGTGACCTTGCCGTTGGCGTCCTCGCGCACCTTGTCTTCCGTGCGCGTGCCGTCGGGTCTGGACGTCGTGATGGTTGTCTCCGTGCCCGTCACCTTCCCGTCCTTGTAGTCCCTTTCGGTGCGGGTGTCGGTCCAGGTCCCGTCCGACGCCCGCTCGGCCACGTTGTGCTCCGTGCTGGTCACCTTGCCGTTGGCGTCCTTGTTCACCGAGTCCGTTGTGACCGTCCCCCGGCCCACATCCGTCGACTGGGTGACCGTAGTCGAACCGGTGAACTTGCCGTCGGCGTCGAAGTGATCCGTGGAGTTGACGACCGTACCGTCCTGTTTCTGGGTGGTGGTTGTCTTATCCGTGCCACCGTCCCCGGTTTTCGTCTCGCTCTTCGAGCTGTAATCTCCGGCTCCGTTGTAGCCGGAGTAGGACGAGTCACTGCTGGTGCCGTGCTTGCCCGCGTCCGAACTGGAGGGGCCTTTGGAGGATTCGCCGCTAGACATTCGGGTGTCGATGCCGCGCATGCTGCGGTCCTTGTCCTTGTCTTTGTCTTTGTCTTTCGGATCGTCTTTCGACGACGACTTGTCCTTCGTCATGGCCCACGCTCCTCAGTGCGTTCGGCCAGGGCCAGCAGCTGTGTGAGCGCTCGTCGGTCCCTCCCCGGGTGGGCCCACTTCTCGGTGGCGAGCATCTGCTGCGCGAAGCACAGGGCCGTGCGGTCGGCCGTCCCGCGCAACTGCTCCATCAGGTCCGGTGGTGCGTCCTCCTCGGGCAACTCCACCAGCTGGTAGGCGGCGTCGCGGCAGAGGTCCCAGGTGGCGGCAGGGCGCCCGTCCGGCGACGTCCGGTCCGCCTCGCGGGCCTCCCCCCACACCCCCGCGAAGCCTCCCTCCGCTACCAGTTCGGCCACCGGCACGGCGCACAGGCAGGGCCCGGGCCTGTCGGCCCAGATTCGGGCGCAGCCCTGGAAGGGGCCCGGCCCGCCGCCTTGCAGGGCGAGCAGCACGAGTCGCAGCCTGGCTACCTCGTCCGAGGTCGGCCCGCCCGCCAGGTGTCCCGTCAGCGCCGCGTCGAGCAGTTCCGCGACTTCCCTGACCTCGGCGTACGTCCACCCCGCTCTCGCGCCACGAACGTCTGCGAGGTGCCATGCGCCATGCCGGGCCAGACAACCGAGAAATGCCTGACGGTCCAGGTCACGGGGTCGGCTCGGCTCGACAATGGCCTCCACGTCCCGCCAGGCGCGTTGCAGACCGTTCTGGTTCAGGACGGCCGATAGTGCAACCCGCCGCAGCGCCCGCACCACCGCGGGTACCAGTAGGGCGGCCCGTGCCCCCGCGCAAGCGGGCGCCGAGGCGAGACATCGGTGGTCGCATGCCACCGACGCCGACAGCAATTCGGACTGCGCTCTGTGGGCGGGGTGCGAGGCCATGTGCTCGCGCACCTCAGGGTGCGACGGCCAGGCCCCCGACCCGCCCTTGGACCGTGGCATTTGGATCAGCAGCGGGGCGTCCTCACCGTCGGTGAAGACCGCTGCGCGACCGATGGGCAGGGTGGCCAGGGCCAGGCTCTGCGCCGGCGTCATCGCCATGCTCGCTCCCAGCAGGTCCCGGTCGTCGCCGGCGACGATCCGGTGCACCACTTTGAGGTTGGTGTTCTTCAGGACGTCGGACGCGAGCTTGGTCGGGACCTGATCGACGACCACGACGCCCTGCCCGTACGCACGGATCTCGGACAGCATGTGGGTGAAGGTCTCCACGGCCTTGCCTCGCACGTCCGACTCGGCCTCCTCGCCCCGCCTGCCACCCGCCGAGGCTCCGGCGAGGAGTCGGTGCGCCTCCTCGACCACCAGCAGGTGCCGGAGTCCCTCGACGTCACCCTGGACGCGGCGGTGTTCGGCGAGGCGGATGAGCAGCAGGCCCATCATGAAGGCCTTGTCGTCGTCGTCCCCCATTCCTTCCAGCTCCAGAACGGTGGGGCGTGCGAGGAGCTCGTCCATCGACAAGGGGCGTCCGGCGTCCAGCATCCGGCCCTTCCCTCCGGTCCGGAGGCTGTTCAGGCGGGTCCGCAGTGCCGCCCTCAGGTCGCTGGTGACCCGCTCCTCGTAGCCGAGGCGGGGGACCAGTTCCTCCACCTTGCGTACGAGGTCGGTGAGGGTGGGGAAGGCGAGGGAGCGGTTGTCGTCGGCGGCCAGTCGACGGTTGGTTCCGGCGGTGATGTCCCAGCCCCGGTCGGCGTACACCTCGTGGAGGGACGCCTCCAGCACCTGGGGCAGCGGGGTCCACATGCCGAAACTCACCTGGAAGACCGAGCGGAGCAGGTCCAGGTGCACCGCTACGGGAACCCCTTCGGGGACTTCGAAGGGGTTCAGGCGCAGCGGCGAGACTGTTTCGTTCCCGAGGGTGAACACCTGGAGCCGGCTGCCCAGTTCCTCGTCGCGGAGCAGCACCCGATACTCCGTCTTGGCGGGTTCGAGGACCAGGAAGGGGATGTCGAGCCGGGCGGCGAGGCGCAGCAGGTGGAAGACCGTGTTGGTCTTGCCGGAGCCGGTGACGCCGGTGACGAAGGCGTGACGGGTCAGCTGGGAGGCACGGATGCCGTAGGGGACGGTGGTGACGCGCCGTCGTTCCACCACGGATCCGAGGAGCAGCGAGTCGGTGTTCACAGGAGGGGGCACGGTGTCGAAGTCGGGTACCTCCGTGATCGCGAACCCGTTGGTCTCCACGGTCGGCAGGTGCACGTAGGCCGCGAGTTGCGCGGAGCTGAGCAGCGACTGGTGCTGGAAGGGGTGGCGGTACCGGCTCGAGGTCGTGTCGGCCGACGGTTCCGGGTCGGGCAGCGCCCAGGCCTGGGTGAGCGCTGGCACCTCTTCCCGGTCCCAGACCCGCACCGGCTCGGGCAAGGAGCGCTCGCCGGAGAACAGCCCCCGCCACAGGCTGGCGACTTGCGGGTAGCTCTCCTCGTCGCCCAGGAGGTACACGGCTGTGCGCCAGGCTCCCGTGCCCTGGGCGTCACCGAGGCTCTTCAGCTGGGCGGTGAGTAGATCGACGTAGTGGTCAGCGAGAGGGCTCGGTGCCCCGCCCAGTTTCGCGGCGGTCTGGGCCCTCCGCATCTGGTTGATGACCTGCAGTTTGAGGTTGCGTACCAGCGCCTCGCCGACGGGCTGGGCGAGTACTAGCGCTGACCAGCGGACCTGCCCGAGTGCGCGCAAGAGCCGGTCGACCTGGCGGACGCCGTCGTTTTCGTCCGGGGGTTTGGAGGTCGGGACGCCGAGGGCGAGTCCGCCGCGCGCCCACGGGCCGCTGGGTGTCGTCGGCTCGGCGGCATCGTCACTGCCGGGGCCGCAGTTGGATAGGTCGAGGACGGGGTACAGGGTGCGCAACGCGGTCTCCAGGAGGCGGCGGTTGCGCGGGACGACCGCCGGGATGCCCCCGGCGGGCAGCCAGGTCCCGAAGCGGATGCGGGCGCGGCCGGACTCCCCGCCGATCTCGAACGCGAGGGGGACCTTGCACTGGTAGAGGCTGACCAGCAGGTCTCGGGTGGGGGGTGCGGCAGCGGCACCGTCGATGCCGCTTACCTGTGGGTCGGGGCGCACGGTTGCGCCCTTGTGCAGCCGCCCGATGCCGTCTACGCGCATGAGGTCACGCAGCTCCGCGGGGGCCTCGGTGAAGACGGCTCCGGGGCCGGGTCGAGGAGGCTCGAAATCCGCGCGCTGGAGGTGGTCAACGTCCTCGGCGGTGAGTTCTTCGATCCCCATGGTCGATGTCCCTGTACGTCTCCGAGCGCGGTCAGGTGGGAAAGTCCGACGGCAGCCAGTCTGGCGGCGGCCCCGTGGGCGCGGTGATGAGCTGGAAGGCGATGTAGGCCATCCACAACACGATGGCGGCGATGAAGACACCGGCGATGACGAGGAGGGCCTTCGGGATCCCCTTGGCGGTGACGACCGCGCCGGTGGTCTCGTTCTCGACCCGCTTGACGCGGAAGGTTCCGGCTTTCAACGTGCCGTGGGCACGCACCCAGTCGCCTTCGCCGAGCCCGCCCTCGAAGGAGGTGCCGCGCATCTCGACCGGGACGAGCGTCACCCGCTGTCCCGCGGCGTCGTAGCGCTCCAGGCGGAAGGTCCACACCGACTCGTAATCCGATTGCCCGCGCTGCTCGTTACGCACTTGGAGATTGCGTACCTGTCCCTCGACCATGTGCCCGGCCGGTACCACCAGTTGGCGCGGAAGGTCCTCGCGGCGCTGCGGGTCCTCGTGGCGGGGCGGGTGGTCCGGGGGTGGCGGGCGCCCCCCATCCGCGGGTCCGGGGTCCGGGTTCCAACTGCCGTCCTGTGCGGAGCTTCCTGGGGGCGGCTCATCCGGGACGCCGAGGAGGGTTCTGCCGCAGCCGGGGCAGAACCGGGCGGCGGGCGGGGCCTCGACCCCACACTGACCGCACCTCGTCCTGGACTCGCCCATACCGGCACCTGCCCTGTCCGACCCCCCTGCCCCCTTGATCGTTCGGCACCATTCTATTCCTCGGCCGCGTCCACCGCGCGAGCTGTCCCGCTCCCACGGGGCTCCGGCGAGCTGTCGAGAGCGGCGGCACCTGGCCGTCCGTCATCGCGGGGAGCAGGCTTCCGGGCATGGCGAACAGTCGGCCGTCCTGAAGCGCGGCCGGCAGCATGGACCTCAACGATCAGAGGACGTTCGAGCTGATCCGCCGGTCCGAGACCCTGGGCTGCTTCCAGATCGAGTCACCCGGCCAGCCGGTGCCGGCGGTGGCGAAGACGGGCACGTAGACGCCGATGTTGTCGCCCCCGTTGGCGAAGGTGATCGCGGCGACCTCCAGGGGGCTTGGCCCGCCCTGCGGCGCCTGCTCCTCCCTTTCGCCCTCCCCGCCTTTGCGATGGTCCTTCCATGCCTGCCAGACGGCTTTGAGGCCCAGCGTGAGCGGGAGCAGACCGAGGTAGGGGATGGCGGCCTCGGGCAGGAAGGTGGCCCCGAATGCGGCGGCCACCGCCACGCCGAGGATCGCGGCGAAGCCCAGGTACCGACCGAGCACGATATGGCGAGTGGAGCCGGCATGCCCGGCTCCCTGGGCGAAGAACAACGCCAGGATCAGGATGTCGTCGATGTTGGTCACGGCGAACAGCCCGACTGCCTGCCCGATGATGCCCAGCTTCACGAGTGGGTGCTCTCCTCCGAGGGTGTTGACGCTACTGGTACGTCACGCCAGAGGCTCCAGGTACGGGGTCTCGCCTGACAGCCACGCACCGCCGCACCCTGCATCCATCGGACACTACCGGGTCGGGAACCCGACGCTGGCGGTCGTTGACCTCCGCTCAGGTGATGATCGCCGGGGTGGTGGGGGAGTCGACCCACAGCGTCGTGGTGCCGTCGGGGGTGATGGTCAGTTCGTACGGGTCGACGCTGGGGCGGCCGAGGTTCACCCAGTGAGTATGAGCGGTGGCGATCTCGTCCCACAGGTTGCGGAGGCCGGCTTGGGTGACGGTGAACCGGTCGGCGTGCCAGAGCCGGTGGACTTCGACCATCTCCTCGCGCGTCGCCTCGCACAGCCGGGCGAACCGCTGCACAGGCGCGAAGTCCGCCGATACGGCATCGCCGTTGCAGTACCGGTGCAGCGTGGAGGTGCTCAGGTGCAGCTGCCCGGCGAGGACGCCGTAGCTGCGCCCGGCCCTCTCCTTCAGCAGGCGCAGTTGCCCCGCCAGCCCCTCTGTTCCCGTCGCTTCTCGGCTCCCCCGATCGCTCCGTCGTCCCAGCCGGGCGTTCCAGGGAGGAACTGTTTCCCCAGCTCACAGCCCGTTCCAGCATTCCGCCTTCCCCCATTGTCCCGGCTGGCTGGCCTGTGATCACCCGGCCCCCACAAGCTGTGGACAGCGCCACCACTTCCGGAGGCCACATGCGAACACGCTTCTGCGTCACCGACGTTGCCGCGGTCGCCGTACTGATCGCCTGCATCGCAGTCCTGGTAGCAGTGATCGACCGTCACTGATGGCACTACCCACACGTATCGAAGGAACCGATTCACGATGCGCACCATGCCTACCGCTCGCACCACCCGTACCGCCTCCGCCGCAGCCCTCCTCGCAACCGTCTCCCTGACGGCCTGCCAGGGCAGCAACACGGCCCAGCCCCCCACCCCGGCCGCCTCCTCCACGTCGTCCACGCCATCCGCGTCCCCCAAGGGCCAGCACAAGACCCCCACCGCCGACCAGAGCTCACCGAAGGCAGAGGGCGACAACACCGGCCATGCCACCGCCACCAAGAGCCCCGTATCCGGTGCCCCCGGCGCCTGTACCCCCGCAGCGACCAAGATCGTGGCCACCGAGATGAACCGCCCGGTCAACCACATGCTGCTCACCGTCACCAACAAGGGTGCGCGGGCCTGCGACATCTACGCGGCGCCGATGCTGCGCTTCGACGACGAGCAGGCTGCCACGCAGACGATCGAGGAGAGCAAGCCGCAGGCTGTCGCGACCCTCGCCCCGGGGCGGTCCGCCTACGCAGCCGTACGGCTGAGCAGCGCGGTCGGCGACGAAGCGCACGGATACAAGCCCAAGCGGCTCAGGATGCACTTCACATCCCGCGACGGTTCCGGTTCCGTCGGCAAGCCCAGCCCGCTGACGCTCCCGGCGGACGCCTTCAAGGACGACAGCGCCGCCGTGACCTACTGGCACACCTCCATGTCGGACGCGCTGTCCTATTGACAAGCCGCGAGCACGCGAGCCGCAGGCTGTGCGCGCTGGGGCTCAGGCGCGGCGCGCCCACAGCCTGAAGCTTCCGGCCCAGGGCATCCACGTCGACGATGCGCTACGCGTCGCGCACTCCATCAAGGGGGAAGTTCCAGAACGCCGCGAAGATCGGCGACTGGCTGACGATGGCGCGCGAATGCAAGATGACGGAAGCAGGAAACCCGGGTGTGATACCGCGCAACGTCCGCAACGCGCTTCTCTTCACACTGGCAGGCTGGATGGCCGCTCCCCAGCCCGGTGACTTCAGTCAACTCGCCCGGTTCGTGCCGAGGCCTACTGCGGCCGTGCAGCGGGTTTCACGCCCAGCACGCCCAGGCGGCGCTGCTGCTCGATGTTCAGGCGCGTCCAGTCCCGCGCTTGCCTCGCCGGCCAGCGGCCGATGTCGTCACCGCGGTAGGTGACGCCAGGCAGGATCTCCTCCAGTGTCCCCGCCGGCCTCCTGAAGGGCACGCAGGGCCGGTGTGGTGGCGCTGCCAGTCGACAGTCCAGTCCAACTGCCCGGGGTTCCAGTCCGAATCGATCGCCGCGAGCTGCTCGCCGCGCCGCGCGCGCGATCGGGGTCCTTGCCCAGACCTCCGGGCCGCCTGAGATTGGTGCCCCATTGCCCCACGGGCTTGTCCATCGCGGTCGCGTGGCGGGGCGCGGCCAAGGTGCTGGCCTCTGCGTAGTACGCGCGGGCCGCGGCGAGGTTCTCTTCGAACTGGGCATCAGCGGTGTCCCAGATCATGCCGAGCTCCTCCAGCTCGTCCGCCCGGGTGCTGGACATGGTCCCGGCCCGGTACGCCCGCCTCAGCCACCCACCGCTACTCCATCCCATTCGAGCATTCGAGTTTCCCCAGTTCACAGCCGGTGCGAACGTTCGAGCCTCCCTGATGCCCCCCGACAGGTCTGGCCGGTGGGACGACGCTCGGCACAAGCTGCGGTCACCCAGCACGCCGCCGACGACCGGCCGGACGGTGTGCCGAGTAATGCACCTGTAACGAAACGGATCAGCCATGTCTGCCTTCAGCAACCGTCGCCGTACCGGCCTGCTCGCGGCCGCCTCCGCCGCGTTAGACGCGCAGTTCACCGCGGTGGAGAAGGCCGCGACCGGCGTGCTCGCGGTCGAGCGCAACCGGGTGGTCCGACTCGCAGGCGCCACCGAGGGCCTGAAGCGGCGGCCGGAGGTGAAAGCCGGGCACTGGCGGGGATCAGCGGCCACGTCACCGACCTCGACGCCAGGGCGGACTTCGTCATCGACTCCTGTCGCCGGCCTGTGCCGGGTCGAGAAGTCGTTCCGGACGGCCGAATCCGGCCCGGCCGTCGGACCGATCCACCACCACACGTGCGGCACGGTCGAGGCACACCGGACGCTCGTGCCGCCGCTCTGTCAGTCTCCTGCCGGCTCCGAGCCGCCGACCGGTCCATCACGGAGTTCGGGGAGATTCTGCATCTTCACCGCAAGATCGAGATCCGGACCGGCGAACTCACCGTCTTACTGCCCGAGGACACGACGCTCAACAAGATCCACGGCGGAGTCAGTGCTCACCAACATGGTTCAAATCGGGCAGCGTGAAGGAGGGGCGTATGTGTGGAAGTGATCACGCAACAGGCCCAGCAGCGGTGGCGGAAGTCTGTGAACGGGGACTGAAGGCCTACGAGTCCGCGATATACGAGGAGGGCTTCTCCGGGGACATCCCCGAGTGCGTACTGGGGCTCGGGCTGCTGCGCTCCGACCCTGAGCTGGCCGGAAACTTCCTCGCGGTCTCCCCGGACGTCGCCTACGCGAACGCCGCGCGGCCCATCGAACGCACGATAGAGAGCCATCAGAACGCGTTAGCAGATGTTCTGCTGGCCATCGATGGGATACGCCATATCCACAGAAGGGTTCATCGGCAGCGGGTGGCGCCGGTGGAGACCCTGGATGATCCGGCCATGATCGCTTCCGCGCTGGAGCGGGCCGTCCAGTCGTGCCAGGTGGAGCTGCTCACGGCACAGCCCGGCGGCGGCCGGTCGCCGCAATTGCTCAGGCAGGCACTGGATCGGGACTTGGAGCTCAACGAGCGGGGCGCCGTGCAGCGGACGCTGTATCAGCACACCGTACGGACGCACGGTCCCACCATGGCCTACGTGGAGCGGGTGACAGAAGCGGGGGCGCAGGTCAGGACACTGGACGAGGTGTTCGATCGCGTCATCATCTGCGACCGGCGAATCGCGTTCATTCCGGGCGAAGGTGACCGCAGAACCTCGGTGCTGACGGTGCAGCACCCGGGTCTGGTGAATCACCTGGCCACCATGTTCGAGTACATGTGGGCGCGTGCCCGGTCCATCGACCCGAAGTCCGTGTCCCAGCGGTCTCCGCTCATCAGCAACGAGATACGTAGCGCGGTACTCCGGCTCATGGTGGACGGTTTCACGGACGAGGCCATCGCCAAACGTCTGGGCATGAGCGTTCGTACGGTGGCGACACACATCAAGAAGACCTCGGACGCACTGGGCAGCCGCAGCCGGCCTCAACTGGCTTATCTCATCGGCACCACCGGCCTGCTGTCCGGCCCGGGCAACTCACTGTCCGGAACGGAGGAGCGGGAAGTGCTGTGACGACAGCGTAAGACGCCCTGGGTCCGCGTCCACGTCCTGGTCCGCGTCCACGCCGCGCACGTGGGCGCGGACCCCGGAGAGTGTCCGTGGGGGAACAGCCGTCCCCCGCTGCCCGCGGGTACCGGCTGTGGGCGACCCGGCCCTCGTCCCCTACTGGTTCCGGCGTCGCGTATACGGCGTGCGGGTTCGGCGGTGGCCAGTGGAGTGGCTGTCCGGTGGTGGTGGCCGAGTCCTTCGCGATGACAAGGACGGCACCCGGAAGGTGAGTTGGTGGATCGTGGAAGTTCTGCCGCGCTGCGGTGGGGCGTCGATGTCGCGCAGGGGCCCGGAGGCCGACCGGTTCATCGGGGCCCGGCGCCGGTGGCCTGTGAAAACCGGTGGGAGCCGCTGCTTCCGGCGCAGGCAGGGCGCCGGGCCCGGAGCAGCCCCGCACGCCCGCCTGATATGTCCTAGTTGAAGCAAATGAGTCACCTCTTGTCATTCGTTCATGATTCGGCATTGCAGGTCCTCGCCATTTTCGTATCGGCCACAAGGTCCTCCGCGCCTATATCGTCAACGACGTAACAAGGGGCGAAATGAAGAAATGTGGGAGCTCATGCGTAACCTAATTTCAGCAGTCGGAATCCTCGTGATGGCGATTGCCGCCCTGTCGATGCAGAATTTCCACCAGGAGAACCATCGGCAGGTCCAGGCTGCGAGCAGCACCTCGGGCGATTCCGCCTGGGGCTGAGAGCTGCTGACGCAATGAGCCGACGCGGCGCGGCGGATGAGCCGGCCGGGCCGGTCTGCAGAAGGCTTCATGGATGCCGGTTCCGCATTCCGAGCGGGTGCCGCGACACCGGAGGTCGTGCAGCCGGGCGGAGTGTGCTCACGACGTCCGGGCAGCTCAACTCGAAGCACCAGGCGCTGAGTGCGGTGGATCCGCGGTGCCGGGCCTGCCCGCCGCTTCAGGCGCCCTGCCCCCGGGTTCATTCCGGCCGGAGCGGAGACTCCGGATCAAGTAACAGCACCGACAATCCCGGGGCGAACAAGGAGGAAAGATGCCGACGATCGAGTTCTTCGGCGCACCACGCGAGGAACGGGCCACGCTGGAGAAACGGGTACGCGAACTCCTGTCGGGAGAAGAGTTCCGCGAGGATTGCGTTTTCGTCACCGCGGCGGATTCCCTCGTTCTCGACTGGCAGGGCCGGAGTCGCCCGTTCATCCGCGTCAGCACACGGTCCGAGGAGCGGGCCGACCGCTTCCGGAAACTGCTGCATCACACCTGCGATCTCGAAATCGTCCGTATCGACTTCCAGCCCATGGCCGATGGTTCACCAGATGAGGAACAGCACAATGGATGAGGGATTCGAGCTCCGGCTCATCGAGGCACTGCAGCCCGTCCGTGGCTTCGCGCTGGCGCAGGGCATCTACCACCTGTTCAGCAGCGGTCTGTACGACCGCATCGCGGAGGGCCCGCAGGAGATACCCGCACTGACCGAGTCCCTGGAACTCGACGCGTCGCGCACCAGCGGATTCCTGCAGTATCTCGCCAACGAGAACTACGTGACGCTGAGCGGCGGCACCGTGGCCCTGACGGAGCAGGGGCGCGCCCTCGGCCCGTACCGCCCGTGGTACGAGCTGCTCATCGGCGGCTACGCGGAAACGTTCCAGCAGATCACCGACGTCCTGCGCGGCAAGGGCTACGCGTCCCGCGACGGCAGGCTCGTGGGGATCGGCAGCTGCGGAATGAGCGCGTTCGACGCGCTGCCGCTCGTCCGTGAGCTGATGTCCGACCTCCCGGCCGCGCCGGCCTCCGTCGTGGACCTCGGCTGCGGCGACGGAACCTTCCTCGCCGGCCTGGTCGGCGACTCCGCCACGGTCACCGGCATCGGAGTCGACCCGTTCGCCCCGGAGGAGCAGACAGCCGGCGGGCTGCGCTTCGTCCGCTCCGGCGCCACCGACTACGTCCGCGACACGGTCGCACCGGACGCGGAGCCGGACTCCTCGCGGCTCTGCCTCGCCGCGTTCCTGCTCCAGGAGATCCTGGAGCAGGAAGGCCGGGGCGCGGTGGTGGAACTGGTCCGCTCGGCCCTCCGCCACTCCGGCCACCTCGCCATCGTCGAGGTGGACCACCGCCCCGCCGACCCGCAGGTCATGCGGCACGGCCTCGGTCTGGCCTACTACAACCCGTACTTCCTGCTGCACGTCCTCACCGAACAGAAGCTGGAGACCGACCGGTTCTGGCACGAGCTGTTCCGGGAGGCCGGCGCCTCGGTGGTCTCCCGGCGGGTGGCCGACCCGAGCGTGGACTCCACCGGCCTCGAGATCGGATATCTGCTGACCCGGCAGGAAGGTGCCGGGCAGTGAGCCTGACGCCGCTGGGGCAGCGCCTCGCGACGGTCGCGGCCTCACCGGAGGAACCGTGGGAGATCCTGGCCGAAAACGTGCCCGCCTGGCCGGATCCGCCCAACCTGCAGGCGGTCGGCTGGGAACTGGACGCCCAGTACGCCCCGAGCCGGGGCACGGACGAGCTGCTGGAGGCGCTGCGCCTGAGGCAGCGGGAACAGGGCGTCGACGTGGGCGCGGAGTCCCTCCTCGTCACCAACGGCGCCTTCGACGGACTCGGGCTGATCGCCCGTCATCTCTCCGGGAACGCAGTGGGCCGGGCGGTGTGCACAGGCCCCGTCCTGCTGAGCGTTGCCGACCTGCTGCGGTCCGTCGGGCTCGACATGGAGGTGCTGGACTGGCCCGCCCTGGTCGGAGAGCGCTCCTGGACCGCCCTCGGCCCCGGTGATCTGCTCTACGTCAACTCCCCGCACAACCCGACCGGTGTCTGTCTGGACGAGGCAACGGCACGTGACCTGCTCGCCGCCCGGCGCCGGCTCGGCTTCACGCTCGTCCTCGACCTGGCCTACGACTCCTTCGTCCAGGACCCCGCGGCCTGCGCCGCACCGCTGGCACTGGTCGAGGACTGGCAGGGCGTCTACGGCCTGAACAGCTTCTCGAAGAACTACGGCGCCCCCGGGCTGCGGGTCGGCTGGATCACCGCCGCTCCGGAGGAGGTCGCCCGGCTCACCGCGCGGATGGAGTGGGAGCGCATCGCCGTGTCGACACGGGCCCAGAACCAGGCTGCCCAGCTGTGCAAACTCGGCAACCAGTCGCTGATGGAGCGGGTGCGGACCGGCCATCGGCTGGTGCTCGACTGGGCGCGGGCGCACGACATGCGGGTCTGCGCCCCGCAGGGCGGTACGCATGTGTGGGTGGACCCCGGGGTTCCCGACGTGGAGACGCTGGCGGACGTGCTGATGGCGGAGCACCGGCTCGTCGTCACCACCGGCGCCCACTACTACCCCGCGGACTCCCGCCACATCCGTGTCCCGACCGGTGTCGACCCCGCTGTCCTCACCCGGTCCCTGGAGACGATCGCCGCCGGCGCCGAGCGGCTGCGCCGTACCGCGGCGGCCGGCTGACCGGCCGCCGGCCGGCAGGATTTCGCGGCGCCGGGCGCAACGGCGTTCCGCATCCGCACCTCCCGGTGGCCTTTGCCCAAATTTGCGAACGCTGCATGTTCCCGCAATGCAGATTGCCCGACCCGGCAATTCCGGCTGCCCGCCCCGGCGCGCGGCTACGGTGAAGCAGAGCCGTCCGAGAGGTGCCCGGACCTGCAACGTGGCCTCATTTGCGATTCATTCCCCTGAATGCACGCCGCATCGGCGCGTCATTCCACGCAGTGATCCTCGAACAGTAAGGACTGACCGTGAAGCATCCCGCCCAGCCCGCAGCGCCGGACATCGCCGTCAAGAACTCCGATGGCGAGAAGACCCTGTACATCGACGGGTCGCAAGCCATGCAGGAGTGGGAAGCGCCGCTGATGCGCCGCTCGGCCGAGGTGCTGTGCCGCGACGGAGGCGTATTCCTGGAATGCGGGCTCGGATTCGGCCTCTCCGCCGTGGCGATCGCGGAGCAGCCGAATGTAAAGAAGCACACCGTCGTCGAGGTCTACGACGAGGTGATCCAGGACTTCAAGAAGTCGGCCCCGAATCTCCCCGACAACCTGGAAGTCGTCCACGCGGACTTCTTCGAGTACATCGAGTCGATCCCCACCGGGACCATCGACGGCATCATGCTCGACCCCTGGCTCCCCAAGGCGATGCGGGACGACGCGGAGTGGTGGGACACCCTGATGCGTGAGCAGATCACGCGCGTCCTCGCCCCTGGCGGCCACTTCATGTCGTTCTTCGTGACCGAACCGACGCTGGAGCCGCGCTGGGAGCCGTACTTCGACGAAATCCTGATCGAGCGGCACGCCTACGACAGCTACTCGACCACCAGCTATCTGGAGGGCAGGCCGTCCGGCATCGCCTACCTCCAGCGCTTCACCAACCGTCACTGAATTCAAGGAGGAAGACATGTCGATCCACTTCACCGGAGTCGCTAGCGACGTCGAGGTCAACATCGGCGGCAAGGCGAAGTACCGGGTGCTCGCCGTTTCCTGGGACGACGAGAAGAACCTTCACCGGTACCTGATCATCGCGAAGGAGCGGCCGATCTGGGTGCCGGAGAGTGACGTCACGGCGTTCTTCCCGGCGCCGGTGACCGACTAGCGGCCGGGACCGGAAGCCGGCCGGCCCGTTCTCCCACGGGCCGAGGTCATGACAAGTGCGGCGGGGGTGGTGAGCACGACGCCCCCGCCGCATTCCTGTCTGCGCCCGGTCCGCCGACATGCCCCATTTTTTCGGAGACGCTCCGACTCGACGAGGATGACCACCATGTCAAGTTCACCGACCGAGGTATCCACGACACTCTTCACGCCAATCGATGAGGATACCGCCTACGCGGAAGCCGTCGCGCGGTTCCTCGACTCACCGCGACCGGACTCCGTCCCGGTATGGGTGGGCGGCCGCGCCGATCTGCTCTCCGCGATGCAGCTGGCCGCCGGGCTCTACCGCGGCATCGCCCGACCGACGCCGTACGCACGGGGTGTGCTGCTGGGCGGCAGCGAACTCCCGGCGGGGCTGCGGTCCTTGCTCGGGCCATTGGCTCTCGAGTGGCTGGACGAGAAGGAGTTGCACGGCGAGCTCCTGGAGAACGCGCCCGCCGGACGGTCACTGCTGGTCGTGGCGGCCTACCCGCAGCTGACTTCGGACCCGGTCATGGAGCTCGTACGGCGGGCCCATCGGAGCGACGGCCGGCAGGTGGGGTTCCTGACCGGCCGGGACGCCGCGTCGCTGGCGTGGTTCACCGCAAAGCAGTTCTGCCGCCCCCGTCCGGACGTCGTCGCGGCAGGCCTGTTCACGTCCACCGACCGTCCGGAAGCGCTCGGAGCGGTCCAGGTTTTCGACGACCGCGCCCTGGAACGCCAGGACATCGGCACCGAGCTGTTGGAGAAGCGGTGGCGACGGCTGCTGCTGCAGGGGCACGGGCGCGACGACTCGGTCAACCTCGCCGACTTCACCGTCTGCGGGCTCAACACCGCGGCGTCCCGCCGGCCGGAACTGCTGGGGCCGCGCTGCGCCTACGGACCCGACTGCTACAAGCCCAACGAGAAGCTGATCCCGCTGAACCGGGTCTCCTCCGTCGAGATCGTGCTGAGCTCGTGCAACAACGGTCCGTTCGCCGATGCCGTGGCCTACGACCCCAAGTACCAGCTGATGCTCAATGCGATCGACGGTGCGGCGAGGGATGTCGTGGCAGCGCCCACCGTGCACGACTCGGCCCGCCCCGAGAACACGATCTGGATGCGAGCGGCGGAGGCGGAGGCACCCTCCGCGGCCAGTCTCAACTCCACGATCTCTGCCGCTCAGCCGGACCCTGCGTACTGGCACTTCGGCATGGCCGACGACCGAGGAAGCGCTCCCGATCCCACGCCGCAGGTTCCCGGCCCTCTGGTGCTGTCCACGTCCTCCCGGCTGACGGCCTACCTCGCCGGCGGCCTCCTTCCGGAGCGGCACGCGTTGCGCCCGCGACTCACCAGGTTCGCGGGCAAGGTGGAGCGCTGGGTGACACGGCAAGCCACGGCCGCGGAGGGCGAGCCGGCCATCCTGCGTGCGCTGTCCGACGATCTCCAGTCGCTCGATCACGCGATCAGCACGCAGATCGCGGAGGACCCGGAAACCGAGTTCACCGACTGCCACGCCTATTTCGGCCAGCGCAGCACCGTCGACCCGGAGTCCGTCTCCGAGGTGCTGTGTCACTGTGGCCGGGCCGCTCGGCAATTCGTGAAGCGAGCCCTGGTCCCCACGGCGCTGGACACGGTCTGCACCGTCTGCATCCGGTGCGGAGACATGGCGTACCGGCTCGTCGGTGCACCCGAGTTGAGCCTCACGACGGAGGAATCGGTGCACACGGGCGGCACGCTGCACGCACGCGTTGGCGTACGGCCGGAACGTCATGGGCCTGTGAGAATCGGGGTGTTCGTGCCCCGGCACCTGCGCTCGGACTGCACCGTGACTCCGTCCCGGAGCAAGGTCCGGGGGACCGCCGGGCAGTGGCACGAGGCGGAGTTCTCCCTCGCCATCGATGCCGGGGCACACCCGCAGGCGTACTACTTCACGGCATTCGCCGTTCAGGACCTCGGCCTCTCGGTGGCCCGCTGGGACTTCGGTGTCCTTCCCGCCGTGGGGGTGTCGGCGCGCTGAGAGCCGCCCCCGCCGTCGGGCCATCGGCGTGCTGAGCCGTCCCGGAAGCCGGACCGGCTTCCGGGACGATTCCTTGTGCGCACATGTCTTCGTCAGGCCCGGGTACTCACGACTCGCCACGAGGGGGATCGGCCGGTCCGGTGACATGGACGAGCCGGCCGTCGAAGCCTGCGCCGACGAGCATCCGACAGACCTCGGGCGCGAGACCGTCACCTTCGACGACGAGGACGCGTAAGGCCGCGAAGCCTTCCGCCTCCTTGCGTACCCCGTGATCGAGAGCCGCGACCGGCAGGGCCAGTGCGGTGATGCCCCGCCGGCGCAGCTCTTCCCGCAGGCCCCGTTCGAGCAGACACGTCAGTGACGGCAGAACCACGAGGTGCGCGCCGTGGGCCAGCCCGACCCACAGGGACAGCTGCACGGCGGACAGCGGCACGTCGCCGAAGTATCCGAACCGTTCGCCCTGGAGCGCCGGCGTGCTCTCTTCGCCGGCGGCCCACCCGTCGGCACGGGCGACGATGTACGTGTGGTCCACGATCAGCGCACGGCAGGGTCCGTCGGCTTCCGACGTCGGAGCGACGACACAAGCTGCCGTGGCGAGGCGAGGATGGGGTGCCGAGTGGTACACGGCGGTGTGCGGGCCGGCGTCCGCCAGCGGGATGACGAGGACGCGCGGGCACCGGTGGGCCTTCGGGCGGGGCATGTCCGACAGACAGAGAGTCGCACCGCCCATCCGCATGGCCGGTTCGCTCGGGCCGGCCGGATCACAGGTCTCCACCGTCACATAGACGGCCCCCCTCTTGAGTATCCCCAGGACAGCGGCCCAGCTGCCGGACGAGTGGGCCACGCACAGCGCGACCCGGTCACCGGGCGACACACCGTGCAGCCGGAGCAGCCCGGAGACCGCATCGGAGAGCTCGTCCAGTTCCCGGTAGGTCAGAACCCCGTCGGCATCGGTGATCGCGGGCTGGTCCGCGTGCTCCGCCACGGTCCGTGCGAACAGTCCCGGCAGTGTCGTGACTCCGTCGGGGACCGCAGGCGTCGTCATGACTCCACGGGCTCCGTCTCGATCGTGAAGTGCTCCAGCACATTCCGCATCCGCTGCTCGACCTCTGCCGCGGTGCCGCCTGCGACGTGCATGAATCCCGACGACGCGTGTGAGGCACGCAGCGGCGTGGCGACGTCCCCGACGGCCAGCTTCAGCTGCACGCTCAGGACCCCGGGCAGCCGCAGCAGTTCCTCCTCGGTGCTGATGCTCACGACCCTTCCCGGCTTCACCGGCAACAGCAGGTCGCCGACGGCTCGGCCCTCCGAATAGCGCAGATCGGGTGTGCGTCCGAGGTAGGTGTCGAGAGTCGCCCGGTGGATGTCGAAGCCGCGGGACAGGCCGTGGTTCGCCAGCACCTCGCAGCCGGTGATCCGTGCGGCGGCCTCGCCCACGCACAGCGTCCCATCGTCCATCAGGAAGCACTCCGCATGGAAGTAGCCGTGATCCAGGCCGAATCCGTCGACCAGGTCCTGGCACACCGACCATACGTCCAGCGGCAGTTCCTCCCCCGGAGCGAACGTGATGTTGGCGTTGATCGCCCCGTCCAGAACGTCCAGGATCGGCACCGGGTTCAGTGACAGGTAGGCGTCCACCACCTTGCCGCCGGTGACGAGCGCACACAACTGGTACTCCGTGCCGCGGATGTACTCCTCCGCCATCCACCGGCGCTCGGGGGCCAGTTCCGGAACCTCCGCGAGGTCATCCGGTCCGTCGATCCGGTACGTCCCGATGCAGGCGAAGGAGTCCATGGGCTTGACGACGACCGGCCATCCCTGCTCCTCAGCGAAGAGGGCCACTTCGGCGAGCGTTTCGACCCTACGGTAGGCGGCGCACCGCAGCCCGAGCTCGGCGAACCTGTCCTTCATCACCGTCTTGTGCCGGACCCATGTCACCTGCTGCCTCGTGAGATGCGGCAGGCCCACCGACTCGGCGAACGGCTGGGCCACTTCCTGATGCGGTTCCTGCGGATTGCAGAAGTAGGTAGGCACGTGTTCCAGCGTGTCGATCCACTTCAGGTAGCGCTCCGCCTCTTCGGCGAGGTTCTCGTCCTGGGCGAGGAACACGGGCAGATGCGCGGTGCGGTCCAGGTACTCCTGCGGGAGGTCCTTGACGGCCGAGGCGAAGCGCAGCAGAACGATGTGCACGTCGTCCTGGTTCAGCACGTTGCGCACGAAGGTGGAGGGCCTGCCGTCCACCAGAAGTACTACCGGAAGCGCGGATGTCTCAGGGGTCGATGTCGTCATGAAGGACTCCAGTGGTCATGGGCGGGTTGAGGTACCCGGCTCGGTGACGACCCGGGTGCCGGCCGAGGTCCCGTACGGGGCGGGTGGGCCGGAGGCAGGTGGTGGCGTCGACTCACTTCACTCGTCGACCGGTGCCGGGCGGCGCAGGGGCCGACGGCCGTGCACCACCTACCGGTGGTCGATGGAGCGGACCACCGGATTCGATGCGCATGGCGGGAGGAGGAGAGAACGCGTCGTCACCCCCGTTGCTTCTCCTCACTTGTCCGGTTCCAGCGAGGTCGAGGTCGAGGTCGAGGCCGAGTCCGTGTCCACGGCGCGGGACGGGCCCGCCTCGGCCACCGCCACCATTCGGTGGCGTACCGCGAAGGCCAGGAGCGTCGCGCAGCAGCCGCTCAGCACCGCCAGGACGAATCCGGCGGACCAGCCGAAGCGGCCGATCAGCACCCCGGCCAGCTGTGATCCCACCGCTCCACCGGCGGTGGTGGCGGTCAGCACCCAGGTGAAGGCCTCGGACACGGTGCCCTGCAACGCGGCCGAGCCGACCAGCTCGTAGAGGATGGCGGTCAGCGGGGCGATCGAGGAGCCCAGAAGCGCCATGGCAACCGCCATCGACCAGGTGTCCCAGGCCGGCAGGGGAGCTGCGGCGGCCAGGGTGAAGGCCACGCAGGCCAGAGGCAGCTGATGGCCCTTCGACGCGGCGAAGGACCGGCTGCCGAACCACAGCCCGCCGATCGCCCCGCCGACGCCCGAGGCGCCGAACAGGAACCCCACATCGCCCGCCGAGCCGTGGTGTTCGGTGAAGGCGGCCAGGGCCAGGTTGAGAACCCCGAGAGACAGCGCGGACAGGGCGATCAGAAGAAGCAGGATCAGCAGGGGCCGCGAGCGCAGAGCGCCCAGCAGATCGCGATGCGCGGCGGGCTCGGGCTTCCACTGGCGTGAGGCCTTCGTGGTCGCGAGCCCCAGGCCGCCGAGGCCGGCCAGCACGCCGCCCACCACAGTGGCGGTGCCCGCATCACCCAGCATCAGCAGCAGGCTGAGCAGCAGCGGGCCCCCGATGACGAAGAGCTCGGCGAGAACGGACTCCAGTGAGTACGCGGTGGAGCGTTCGTCCCGGCTCAGCGGAAGAGTGCTCCACAGCGCCCTGATCACCTGGCTGACCGGGGGGATCGTACCGCCGGCCACGAAGGTCAGCAGCAGCTCCAGGGCCCACGGCCCGGACACCGCGTACACCGATCCGACGAGTGCCAGGGGATGCACGATCGCCGTCAGGACGAGGATCGTCGGCTGGCCGTGCCGGTCGATACGGCGAGCGATCACGGGGCCGAAGGTGGCCGTGCCCACGGTGTACGCGGCCAGCACGATTCCGGCCGACGCATAGCCCAGTCCTTCGTCCAGAAGGTGGAGTGTCAGCGAGAGGCTCACGAGATACAGCGGCAGTCTGCCGATCACACCCCACAGCACGGGCTTCTGCACCAGGCGGTGGCGCAGCAGATCGGTGAACCGGGAGACGCCAGTGGACACAGCTATTCCTTAGACGAGGCAGGGGATGCGGTCGGGGAGCGCACGGCGGATTCGGCCCGTTTCCCGTGCCCGGACGGCGCCGGCACAGGGCTGTCGCAGCGGGCATCGCGGGAAGCAGGCGGGGTCCGCGCTGGGGGAGGGCTACAGCGCGTCCAGGGTGGCTGCCACTTCCTTGGCCGTCTGGGCCTGTCCGGTCTCGTCCAGCTCCGGGGCCAGGGGCAGGCAGAGCGTGCGCCCGAGCAGTTGACGGGTGGTCCGGAAGTCGTCACGGCTGACGGGCCGGTAGCGCTCCGAGCCGTCGTCGAGGTTCCACGGGAACCCATCGGCGTACACGGATACGCGGTCCCGCACCACGGGGTGCTCCGGCAGGAAGTACTTGTCCAGCGTCCAGCACGGCAGGCCACGGTCGGTGAGCTCGGACAGCGCACGATCCCGCAGCTCGTCGGACTCGAGCTCGATACGGACGCTCACCTTCACGTCCCCGTCGGTCCGTGTCACCTGGCGGATGTCCGGACGGTCGGGCAGCTCCTCGGAGAGCATCCGGTGATGCCGCTCCAGGCTCGCCAGGATTCCGTCGAGGTGCCGGAACTGCTGGAGCTGAACCGCGGCCACCGCCTCGTTGGCGCAGAAGTTCTCACCGTAGAAGGCGCCTTCACGCCAGGCCGGGTACTTGCCGTGCTCCCGGTCGGATCCGTGGTCGTGGTACGAGCGGAGCAGCTCCCAGTCGTCGGGGTCCCGGACGACGACGAGTCCGCCCTCACCCGAGGTGAGCACCTTTGCGTGGTGGAAGCTGAAGGTTCCCGCGTACCCGACCGTTCCTGCGTGGCGGCCGTCGGCGTGCCGTCCGCCCATCGCCTGGGCGGTGTCCTCGATCAGGTAGGGAACGTTCTGGGGGAGAGGCCCGACCATGCCTTCCATATGCGCGACGATCACGCGCTGCGCGTCCCCGGGCAGCAGCGTCGCGTCCAGGGCGAATCGTTCGTCCACGTCCACCGGAACCGGCACGAGACCGCAGGAGAGCACGGCGCCTGCGACGGCGACGAAGGTGACTGCCGGTATGTACACCGGATCGCCCGCGGAGGGCCGGGTGCCCTTGAGCGCGAGACGCAGCGCCTCGGTTCCGTTGTGCACCGCCAGTGCCTTGGCGGCGCCCAGCCGCTCCTGGACCAGTTGCTCCAGCCGGCTGGACACGCTGGCGCCGGAAGAGATGTACCGGAAGAGCGACTTGTCATTGATGGCATGCCGAAGCTCCGGCATCTCATCCCACTCAAGATAATTCGCCCCGTAAGGCAGTTTGCGCAGCATAGTGACTCCAAGAAATGGGTGGGGCCGCGTCGGCGCGGTACGTCGCTCGGCCCGCTTCACATGGGGGCGAGCAGAAGCTGACGGACTCTGCGGGCAATGCGCTGTCCCCCGCGCCGGTCGTCGCCTGCCGCCTGCTGAGCGGCGTCGGCCCAACGCGCCAGTTCATCCGGAGCGTCCAGGGCGCGGCGCAGTGCCTCGGCCTCGTAGGTGCGGCGTGCCCGGTCGTCGCTCAGTACGACAAGGGGCGCGCCCGCGGAGTCGAGCACGGCCGCGGCCTGCTGCTGGACGGCTCCGAACGGGGGCAGCACGGCCAGCGGAACCCCCGCCGTCTGCGCCAGCGTCACACCCGTCAGGGCCGGCGAGGAGACCAGCAGGGACGCGTCGGCCAGAGCCCGTTCGGCCGCCGGATCCCGGTCCGTGAGGACGGCGGCATCCGGCACCAGCGTCGTCACCGCTGCGCCGACATGCTCGCTCCCCGGGCCGTACAGGTGCACTGCGAAGACCGGGCAGAGGTCGCCTTCCGTCAGCACGGCCTGTGCCGTGCGCAGGAGACGGGTACAGGCCTCGACATCTCCGGCGTCCGGCACAGCCAGCCGGATCAAGGCTCCGCGACCATGCCGGGCGCGGACCGCGCGGGGCGGCGCGACCGTCCCGGCCCGGTGTACGCCCCGGTGCGGCACGGCGGGAAGCCAGCCAGGCCGGTGCAGGCTTCGTATCCGGGCGGAGGGCCAGCCGTTCGCGGGCGGCACCCCGGTACTGGACACGAAAACCACCGGGGTGCCCGCCCGTTCGGTGCGCTCCGCGAGGTCGGTGTCGTCGCAGATGATCGCCACGTCGGCCTGCGCCTTGGGCGACTCGGCGCCGTCACTCGGCCCTTGGTTGTGCACCAGTTCGACTTCGGTCAGGTGGGCGCAAGTCCAGCGGAGCACGGTATGCGATTCGGGATCGCCCGGCAGGGCGGCCGCCAGGACCTTCAGCCCGGCCCGTGCGGATGTGAGGGGTGTCCCCATGGATCAGTAGCTCCATTCCGGGACCGTGCCGAGCCGGGCGAGATCGTCGCTGTATCCGGCGGCAGTCGCGGAGCAGCCGTTGCACAGGGTGGGTCCGTTCGCCTTGAACAGGTCTGCGTGCTCGCGAAACACGGGGCTGTTCAGCTCCACCTTCCCGGAGGTGTTGCGCAGCGGGGCGCCACCGGGGCCGGCGTCGTCCTCCGTGTGCGGAAGACAGCTACAGGAGAAGGCGCGACCGTTCTTGCCGTCGAGGTAGATGACGTCCTCGGTCACCAGGCACAGCGGGCCGGAGGGCCGGGGCGTGATCGACTCGTCGAAATAGGCCTTCTGTTCCTCGGGGTTTTCACCGTAGAACCGCTTGCCCAGCGGGACGAGCACCTTCCGGGGGTCGGCCTCGTAGATGGGATCGCACGCCGTCAGGACGTCGGCAGGGTCCGGGTACCGGATCTCCCGGCCGAGCTTGATGGCCGACAGTTCCCACTGCTCGACGCCTGCCTCGGTGAGCACTCGTTGGAGATCGGGCATCTGCGCGTAGTTGTGCGGGCCGACAACGGTGTTGACCCGGGGGATGATTCCCAAGTCCCTGGCCCGCCGCAGGCCCTCGAGGCCCGCGTCGAACATTCCGGGGGAGCGGCGGTACACATCGTGGGTTTCCCCCGAGGAGCCGTCGAGGCTCACGATCACCTGGGCGAGGCCGGCCTCTGCGAGCCGGTCCACGAAGCGCGGAAGGAACATGCCGTTGGTGATGAGGGACATCCTCATCCCGTGCTCGGTACCCACGCGCACGAGTTCGAGGACCTCGCGGTGCATCAGCGGCTCGCCGCCGGTGAACCGCACGTACCCCACTCCGGCCGCGAGAGCCTCCGGGAGCAACTCGGAGAAATCCTCGGGCGTAAACCGATAGGTGTCACGGGACAGCGCGTACTCACACATGAAGCAGTCGGCATTGCACGCTTCAAGGATGCGAATGAACAGATATTTGTTCCGAGGGTTCTGCATACTTCCCACTTTCAAACAACAGCTGCCGCGGACCAGCGGGACAGGATTTCTGCCGCAACCCGCTCGGCCCCGCCGAAGTCCTGAGCGATTCGAGCGAAGGACGGGGCGCCGTTCGCGAGCAGATCGAGGCCCTTTTCGAGGTCGGTGGTGACCTCGCGGATCACGACGTCGCGAAGACGTTTCGAGCAGGCCGCAGCAATGCGCCAACGGATGCGCTCGACGGCGTACTCCTCGCCCTCGCGGTGCCATGTGTCGATGCTCGCGCGGGTGAGCACCTGGGTCGGCCAGGAGGTGCGGAGCTGCGCGGAGCAGGCGTGCTCGACCAGATCTCCGTTGAGTACCTGGCTGAGGTTCTGGGGCGGCAGCAGCACCGCGCTCCTGCCGACCGCCGCGAGCTCCAGCAGGGTGGTCAGCCCCGGTGACGTCATGATCCATCCGGCCCTGAGCAGGAGATCGAGGAATTCGTCGTGGGCACACCTCCGGATTTCCACGGTCATCGAGCCGGGCGAGGGCACCACGGCGTCCGGCGCCAGATTCCCGGTGATCACGACCCGCTCGACTCCCGCTCTCGACAGCGCGTCGAGCGCGGGCTCCAGCACCAGGCGCTGATACGAGTCGTCGGCGCTGCCGGTGAACGGGGAGTGCAGTCCACCGAGGTTCAGGACCGCGAGACCGGCATCCCGGCCGACTGCGGTGGTCTCCGCCCGTAAGGCCGCCCGGGACAGACTGGCGGAGTCGGGCACGATGGGCGGGACCCACGTCAGGTTCTTCACCCGGCCCATGGCCGCTTCGGCGGCGGGCGGCAGGGGCAGAGTGCGCTGGGCGCAGTAGAGCTCGACGTCGACGGGCAAGGGGTCGTGCTCGGTCCACAGGAACGGCAGGCTGTCGACGTAGATCACGGGACAGCCGGTGTTCTGCAGAGCCGTGGCCAGCTCCGGGTCCAGGACCACCAGCGCCAGATCCGGCGCCAGTTCGGCGACGAGCGCGTCCACCTGGGCGGTGTCCGATGCATCGACGGTCCGCCATCGGGTGATGCCGAGGCCGGCGAGGACCGGTCGCCCCAGTTCGGTGCCGACTCCGGTGACCTCCAGCTCCACCCGAGAGCCGAGGGCCCGCAGCACACTGGAGAGTTTGCCTGCGCTACCCCACCCGAAGTTCACTCCGGAAGCCAGGATCCGCAGGGGACGCGAGTCTGCGCGCACCTGGTGGTCAGACATGGCTGCCGGGTTGCTCGGCCGCCTCGTAGCCGTTCGGGAGCGATGTCTTCGGATAGCCCACGACCGGCTCGGTCACCCGCAGCGCCCTCGGGGAGGAAGCCGCCTTCTCCACGGTGGTCATGATGTCGGCCAGGTTCTCCTCGGTGAGCTCCTCCGGGAGGCGGCACCGCGTGGTGCTGGTGACCTCGCCGATCCCGGCCACCAGAGCCGGCGCGGAATCGCCTTCCTGAAGCAGAACGACCGGAACTCCTTGTGCCGACGCCCAGCCGAGCTCGACCATCACGCCGGGAGAAGGCGGGTCCCCGACGATGACGCACAGAACATCCGCGTTCGTCAAGGCGAGGTAGTCCGCGGGAGTGCAGATCTCGGGCGCAAGCCAGGCCTTGCCCCACTGTTCATTCTGATGTGCATTGAATACCGCGTGTCCTCGGTCAATGAATGCCTGACGAAGCGTCTGCAGATATTTCTTACGGCCCGGAACCATTTCTCCGGTAGACCAATCCATCCACTGCGTGTAAGGAGCAGCCAGAAAGACATACGACATGCGCCTGACACCTCCGTCCTTTTCTGCCGCTGTTGTGGATGATCAGAACATCCCGTGACGCATGTCGGGCACAAGAGGGGAATGTGAGCATGACTCTGCAGGGCACAACATGAAGCGGGGACGCATGCGTAGAAGTGATAACACAACCGGCAAAGCAGACATGACGGAAGTCTGTCAACGGGGCTGAAGGCCTCAGGGCTGTTGCAAAACCTTTTGATCTTGCATGTGTGCTGGTCAGGCATGGCCGCGGAGGTCCAGGGGTAGGCGGAAGCCGTCGTAGGACATCTCGCGGAGTCCGGCCGCGATGTTCGCGTGGCCGGCGGCTCGCAGGGTGTTGATCGCGAAGCTGCGGAGGGTGGCCATGTTGTCCGGGCCGTGTCCGGTGCGGACCGTGGCGACATCCTCGGCGAAGGAGGTGTCGCGGACGAAGTGGAGCCGGTTATCGAGGGTCCACTGCGAGCGGCCGATCTTCGCGAGGCGCTCGGGGGAGGCTTCGCGGCTGTTCAGTTCCGTGATGACGTAGAGCGTCTCACGGCTGCGTTTGCCGGTCTTGCGCTGGGTGCTTTCCCGTCGACTGGGCCCGGCGCTCCTCGCGCCGTCGCGCCCATTCTTCCAATGACTCGTCATTCATCACAGCATCGTGGCGTAGTTGCGCCCCGCCCCGCCACCCGGGGCTGGGACCAGTGTCACCTCGAAAGATCCTCACTGGCCATCGCGGACCTGGTCGCCTGTTGCAGCCTCAGTGAGAGCGGCACCGGCGTCACATGATGGGTGGCCTGCCCGCGCGGGTGAGGCGGGTGACGGTGCGCCAGGTCATGGGGGGTGCGTTCTCCGTGGCCCGCCTCGTAGGCCTTCGGCGAGTCCGGCGAAGGAGATTTGCAGGGCATGGAGTGTGCGTACGCGCCACAGGGTGTTGAGTCCAGGTGGCGAGGTTGATCGGGATTAGGACGACCGGGAGGTTGCGGCGGGCGACCCAGGCGCGGTTGCGGCCGTTGAGGCGGTAGAACGTGTCGAGGCGGGCGGGGTCGGTGGCGGGGTGGTGGACGAGGATATCCGGGCTGTAGTGGCCGGTGTAGCCGCGATCCCACAGCCGCCAGGCGAGGTCGATGCCTTCGTGGAAGAGGGAAAAGTGCCCCCGGCCAGCCGCCTACCTCCTCGAATGCGGACCGGCGGACCAGGACGACGTCTTCGGCCATGACGGTGACGGTGCCCGGCCGCGTCGGGTCAGCGGCGCGCAGCCGCGGTACCCACCGACGCAGCGTCGTGCCGGTGTGCGGATCGGCGATGCGCGGCTGCATATAGGCGAGTTGTGGATCCTGGTCCAGCCGGGCCGCAAGGCGTGCGAGGACATCGGTGCGCGGGAGGTGGGCGTCGTTGTCGAAGAAGATCAGGTATTCGCCCTTGACGTTCCGGGCGCCGATGTTGCGGCCTTCGGGGATGCCGACACTTTCCGGCAGGTCGACGGTGCGGCAGCCTTCCGGGACCTGGTCGGGGATGCATCCATTGCCCACGACGACGATGTCGAGGTCGATGCCCTCTTGGGCCAGCAGGGAGGCCATGGCCCGGGGGAACTCATCGGGCCGGTCGTTCATCGTCAGGACGACGGCGCCGATGGTCGGCGGGGTGCAACGTTGCTCACGGGGTGGTGGGTCCTTTGCTCTTCAGGCCGGAGGAGGCGCCTGCCCGTCATCGCCTCGTCATCCTGCGGATGCTTCACCTATTGTTTTGGGCGGGTTCCGGTTGTCGGCTCCGGGCCCGCTTGTCGCTGCGGGGGCGGAGCCGCTGCTGGGCACGCTGTACGAGTGGTACGGGCACAAGGAGTTGCCGGCACTGTGCGAGCGTCTCGGGCTTCCAGAGCCCTGCGGATGACGGCCCCACAAAGCACGAGCGTTTGACGGCGAGTCTGCGGGACTGCCCGGACGGACGCCTGCCGCGCGTTGCGGAGGCCGTACTCGACAGTGAGCAGCTTCCGACGGCCGAACGGATGGCTCTGCAGGACGTCGTGCCCCGGGGGCGCCGGGCGGGTGCTTGGCCGGCCCGGCGGTGGCATCGGCCTCGACGACGGGCGCATCGCCGGGCACAAACAGGCTCGCACACCCCCGCCGCACGGCAGGCGGCAGACCTGCGTGGCTGCGTTCTCAAGGGGCGGTGCGCTGTTCCAGAAGGTCGAGGCGCCGTCGCAGCTCTGTGGTCTCCTGCCGGGCATCTTCCAGGAGCCGGTGCAGGGCCTGAATGCACACGATCGCGACGCCGTTGGCGTCGGTGCAGCAGATCGTCTTGTCGTTCTCGCCGACCCGGAAGGCCTCCCACCAGTCCTGCGCCATCGGTCCCAGGTGCCGGACCTGGACGGGATCCCAGTGGTAGCGCCAAGTGCTCACCGGCAGCGCCAGGGCGGCCTCGAGCACCTGGAATCCGCTCACCGGCTCACCGTGCTGCACCGGCCTTGCCTCGCTCGCAACACCGGCCTCGCTCGTTCGACCGCCCTTGCTCGCCGTCCTCGTGCTGCGGCGCTCCGCGGCGAGCCGCAGCAACCAGGCAACCACTAGGCCCACACCACCCCGGCAACATCCCGCTTCAGCGCCCGATCCGAGAGGACGACGGGTACGACGGGGACGGCGGGCACAACGGCGCTGTGGCCGGCGGGAAGGAAGTGGCCGTGCGCGTGGTTCGCGCCGCGGGTGGTGGGGCTGGGGGGCAGGGCACTGCCTGTGTAGAGGGCGACGGGGTTCCCCTGGGGGTCGACCACGACGATCTCGCCGGGGATGGCGGTGCCGCTGTTGAGGGTGATCTCCGGGGTGTCGTTGACGTACCGGATCGTCAGCGTCCCGACAGTCACGTCCTCCTCGGGCTTCTCCGGCTTTTCGGCTGTCTCGTCACTCGGTTCCGTGATCATGCGGACGCCGTCACCTGCCGGCGATTCCTTCTTCTCGGACTTCTTCTTCTCGACCACGATATGCACCTCTCTATGCCTGAATGGCTGCTTTGTGGATCATCCTGGCATGAGGTGGCACTCCCTCGCCCCCTAGCGAGGGCGCCAACTCCGGCTTGCCATCATCACGCCCTGCCGCTCTAGACGGGCCGTGGCCCACGGACAGAGGAGGTCCCCGACGGCGTGAGGCCTCCCGCCTCCTGCCGGGTCGCTCCCGGGTTTTGCTTGGTGGTCTCGGTAGGCTGGCCTTGCGGCTACTGGTGGCCGCGCCCCGGAGGCTTCGGCCCTTCTGTCTCCGCACTTGGGTGAACTCTGCCAGCGTTGGCTCCTTCTCCTTGGTGCAGCGGATCGCAGCAGATCCTCTTCTTTCGTCTTCGTGTGTCGACGGGCCGGCGATGCGCGGAAGGACATGGGTCATGCGCAATCCGACTGCTTTGCGGCGCTGCGGGTACACCGGCGAGAGCTACCAGCAGGCGCAGAGCGCCATCAGCCTTCTCGGCGACAGCGCTGCTGATGCGCCGATTCCGGCAGCAGTATCGGGCGGGCACGCGACCTGGAAACACGCGTCTTCCTCGCCCTGCTCGAGAACCGGTCCGCCTACACGCCCTACCCCATCGGCATCCGGGCCGTTCATCCGGTGCCGGACGGCATCACGCTCGAGGTGGACAGCTGCGCCCGCGCCGCCGAGATCCTCTTCGGCCTCCTGCCCCTGCACAGCGGCTGCGCCGACGACCAGGTGTACGGCATCCCCGGCCTGCGCATCACGAGCCGCACCCGCACCGGTATCGAACTGAGCCGTCCGGGCCCTGATGGCCGGCTGCGGCTGACCGGCCTCCCCGCCTCCGCCTGGCGCCAGGCCGAGGAGGACTGCCTGGAGCAGCTGGTCGACCGCACCAAGATGCTGCTGTGCTGGCGCTCCTCGCCCCGCGCCCGGACGCCGAAGGAACAGGAGCTGGAGGACCATCTGCGCACCAGCACGGCGGTGATGGCCCGGACATGGAAGGCCGGGACCTGGCTCGGCAGCGGCCTGCTACGCCGCCTGGCCCTGTTTCACACCCGGTCGACCGCGTATGCGGTGGACGGCTACCGGGGCACCCACGTCGCCTATGTGCGCTGGTGCGTACGGATCTATCTCGTGAGCGCGGCCTCGGGGAGAGCGCACCGATCCGGCAAGGGGTCCGGGAACTCGAAGGTCTGATCGCCATCAGCGACAGCATGATCCATCTCAGCCCGCCCGGATCAGCCGAGTACGTCCTGGAAATGACGCGGCAGCAGCTGCAGAACGGCAACGAGTCCACCGAATTCACGTCTCTGTACTGGGCAATCGCCAAACCGAGCATCGAGGGAGTCCTCGATCACATCAGAACCCGTCTGACCCAATTCGTTGCGGAAGTGAGGGCAGTCATGCCCGCCGGCCAGCAGAATCCCGAACCCAGCCAGATCGACTCGGCCGCGCAGCAGGCCCTCAACATCACGGGAGGGAACCACTCCACCTTCCACATCACCGCGCCGAACGCCAAGGCGGACCGCGGCGCCACCGCGAGCGCGAATGTCAACGAACCCGTCCCGCGACTCCTCAGGCATGGTGGCACCGAACCTCAGTCATCCGGACCGCCGTCGCGGCGGTGGCGGCGATCGCGGGCGTCATCGCCACCGTGATTGTGGCGAAGTGAGACTCCGCCGCAGCCGACTGGATCGACTGGAGGACGACGTCCTCAACGAGAGCCGCTCGCTCGCCCCGATCCTGCGCCAGGTGATCGCTCTGGGCGGGCATGCTCACTCCGAACCGCTACGCACCTGGGCGCTACGGGAACTACAGGGCTACGAGGGAACGGACGTGCCGATCCCCGACTACCGCAGGATCTCGGCACCTTTGGGGATGGACGGCTTCACGGGGATGTTCAAGTTCCGCGAGCAGCCGGTCAGCATGTTCGACCTCCCGGACTTTGCCCGGGAGAGTCTGGGCGACGTGCTCCGCCTCGGGCAGGGAGTCGGCCAGATTGAGTCGCTCACTGCCCGGAAGCCAGGTCAGACGGTGCAGCTCGCTCCAGCCATGGCTGCTGAAGTAGCCGTATTCATGAGCCAGGACTCTCCCCGGCAGGTGCTCAGGCTGTACTGGGCTGTGCACCCGTCGGCCATGGAGGGGGTCTTGGACCAGGTCCGTACTCGGCTGGTCCAACTGGTTGGGGAACTGCGGGACGCTATGCCTCACGGCCAGCAGGATCCGACAGAGGACCAGGTCGCTCAGGCACTCCAGAACATCAACATCGTCGCAGGCGACAACTCTTCTGTGACCGTCACGGCGCCCCTTGCAGTCGCGCACCGAAGGGGATCGGCACGTGCTGAGATCGGCGGAACGGCGCAGCGGACCTTCCCGTGCATGTTGTTTGTGGGGACCGCCTTGACCGCCTTTGCGATGGCAGCCGCGGTGTCCGCATGGGCCACGTGGTTCTGACCCAGCACGACCGCGAGTGGCCGTAGGACGACCCTGATCTCGAACCGATCCGGGCAAGGACGCCAGCCTTCCGATGGGTGTCCAGGCAGCCGACCGGTGCCGCAGCTTAGAGAGCTGTTGCTTCCTCCCACCCGGCTTTGACATCGATGTGGCTTTCGCCTGGGCGGAGCGTCTGCCTTCTTCCCTCGTTGTTTTTGAGGAGCTCGCCTACCGTCATCTGAATCAGCCCAAGGTCATCAGGGGTGTCGTCTCCATCATCGTCGAGCACGTGGAACCTGATTCGGCTGTCCGGGGCCACATTGCGGAAGACGTGGCTCCACTGCCATCGAGGCTTGGTTGTATCGGCATCGACCGGGGTACGGACTGTCTCTTCACCCACGGTCACCTTGACGTAGGGGTCAGAGCTGGACAGGTCCTTGGCAGGGACGTTTCCTTCGTAGATCTTGACCCTCAGATCTCTTGCCACCGTGATTCCTCCGGGCTGCCGTACCCAAACTGCTGTGGACGCGGGCATCATCCCAGTGACCGCTCTCGCGTCGGCGCAATTGCGAAGGTGTCGCCCCGATGCCGGAGACAGAACTCATTGCCGCGCTTTGCCCGTAGCAGCGGCCACCGGGCCCCAGATCGGGGCCTGCTGTACTGGCGGGGCATGGCCTCGCGGTGCGTGCCGTGCCACGATGGATGAACACGAGACCGGCCGGCACCGCGGGTGGCGGCCTCTGGGTTCTGGGGTCGCCTCCTTCACGGGCAGCCAGTCCCGCCATCGTCGGCCGCCCCCTTTCCAGGGGGTGCTTCGCCTTTGGGCTCACCACCCCCGGAAGGGGGCCGCCCACCATGCACATCACCACAAGCGTCAGCGGCGCCGCCGCCCAGATCACTCCGCACGGAGCGATCGACTACGACACCCTGCCCGCGCTCAGAGCCGCCGCCGCCGGGCTCCCGCACGATGTGACCCAGGTGACCTGGAACCTGTACGACGCCTCCTTCATAGACGTCTCCGGCCTCCACCTCCTGACCGATACGCCACACCAGGACGGCCGCCCGCCGCGGCAGACGGAAGTAGCGGGCCTGACACCCCAGTCGCTGCGGCTGCTGCGCCTGGCCTCAGAGCTGTTCCCTGCCCAGGAGTTCGCGCGCCTGCTCCCCGCAACCACACCTACCGCTCGCGCCGCTTAACGGACGCGGAACCGTCCGCTGAGCCCCGTAAGCGGCGAGCGCACCGCCGGGAGCCACCGTCCTGCACACGAAGTGGGCCTAGCGGCTCCCTGAACGGCGGCGAGGTCACCGCCGGGCTACGCGTCTTCCGTGAAGGAGATCGCCGCCTGACTTCCTCCTTCGACGTTGCCTACGGCGATCAAACAGCCGGATTCGACCGTGTTGCAATCGACCGTGCCGAGCGAGTCACCAGAGTCGTCGTGTGCTTCGAACACGCGGTGCACCGTTACCCGGGCGGTGCCCGCGCCTTCCTCGCCGAGAGTCATCGACTGGGTGCGGCCGTAGTCGCAGCCGAAGACGCCCGGGGTTACCTGTGCGCACTGCTGGATGAATACCGCTTCCTCGGGCTCGAAGCCGGTGACCTGGACCTCGACGTCAGCGGTCGCGGGCAAGTTGGTGGAGGGGGTCACGGTGACCTGGGGTGCGAGGGCGCGCTCCTGGGCGGTCACCGTTGGTACGGCCGTCATCGACAGACCGAGGGCCGCTGCTACGGCGAGTGCGATCTTCACCGGCGTGGACCTGAAGTTCATGATCATGAAGAGGGAACGAACAACAACGGGAGGGGTCACGCCCCACTGTCCTCTCCACCTTTGAGCACCTGCACGCCTGCGGACGCCGCTCTCGGTGGGGTCGCCAGATTTCTGGCGGCCCCACCGAGCTGCGTGTGCGCAGCTATCCGGCGGCGTTGTGAGGTGCCATTGAGATGCCAGCACGGGAGTGCCGTTACTGAGTCAGCGTCAGGCTGATGACATCGACCGTTTGAGCTGGGTTTCTGTGTATCCGCTCGATGGCATGGCTGTGGTATTGACAGTGGCAGGCCGTGACATGGCTGCTGGACTGTGTGGCGACACTTCCTATGACGCAGACCTCGAACGTCACGAGTGAGGGGGATTGGTGATGACGTGGGCAAGCCTTGGGATTCCGCCGGGGGGAAGCCGCCGGAGGGATTCCTGCACCTTCATCGGCTGACGTCGCATGAGGGCGCCTGATACTGGCCGCCCCCGTAGCGCGCCGCGATCTACCATGTTTGAGACGGGTTGTGTGAATTGATGTCGGGGAGGACACCGTGGCCGTCTATGAACTCAAGAACCGCCTGGTTGTCGGTATCGCCTCCAGCGCACTGTTCGACCTGGCGCAGGCGGATGCCGTCTTCCGCGATCGGGGGGAGGAGGCTTACCGCGCCTACCAGGAGGAGCACCTGGGTGACATACTGGACAAAGGGGTCGCCTTCCCCTTCATCCGCAGACTGCTGTCCCTGAACGAACTGTCGCCCGATGACCCTCTGGTCGAGGTCATCATCCTGTCCCGCAATGACCCCGACACTGGTCTGCGCGTTATGCGGTCCATCCAGTCCTACGGTTTGCCGATCAGTCGGGCCATCTTCATGCAGGGCCGCTCGCCCTACCGCTTCATGCCGGTCCTGAACATGTCCCTGTTCCTGTCCGCGAACGAGGACGACGTCCGTGAGGCCGTCGCGCTCGGGCTGCCCGCTGGCCGCGTCCTCGGCCCGGCGATGGCTGACGAGGGCGACGACCAGGATTTGCGGATCGCCTTCGACTTCGACGGGGTCCTCGCCGACGACGCCTCGGAACAGGTCTACCAGGCGGGCGGCATCGAGGACTTCCGCTTCCACGAGACGACGAACGCTGCGACCCCGCACGACCCGGGCCCCCTGCGTGACTTCCTCGCAGGCGTCAACCGGCTCCAGCGGCGCGAAGAAGAACAGCGGGCAGAAGACGCCGACTACAAGATTCGCGTCCACGTTTCCCTCGTCACCGCCCGCGACGCACCCGCTCACGAACGACCAGTGCGCAGCCTCAAAAACTGGGGCGTGACCGTCAACGACGCCTTCTTCCTCGGCGGCATAGACAAGGGCACGATCATGGAAGTCCTCAAACCCCACATCTTCTTCGACGACCAGGTCGGTCACCTGACCGGCACCGCACGCAGCACGCCCAGCGTGCACGTCCCCTTCGGGAAGATAAACGAACCGGACCGCCCGGCGCCCGAGGAAGCGCCCCAGTGAGGCCCGCGGCCTGGGCGGAGCCGCGGCACACGCACACCGCGGTGCAGCCAGCCCCTCCTGGTCCGCTTGCTGCGACGTATTCGCTTCGCGCGGCAGGGGCGCATGGCTGCGCCGGATCCTGCCTCCGGCGGCCGACCGCAGGCGGTTACGGGCTGCAGTAGACGGTGAAGATGCCTTGGGTGAGTTCCTGACGTAGGCGTTAGCGCCGGGGAGGAGATGCTGCTGCTCGCTGCCGCAGACGGCCGCGGACAGGCCGGGCTTGCGATGATGTATTGATGTGCGGACGCAGGTGCGGCGCGCGTTCGCGGATGCGGTACAGATCACCGATGCTGCCAATTAGGTACGGGCCTTGCCCGGATTGAGGGCGGCGTATTCGCCAGCCAGACGGGCGCCCGCGCGCACCAGAACAGGCATTCGGCCGTTGCGTAGGCAGAGTCTGCAATCAGTACCGTAGAGCGGAGGCACTGCCGTCCTGGTTCCCGGAACCGACGTAGACCGGGGACCTGGACGCGGCGCCGAGTGTGCAGCTGGGACCACCCGATGCACAGGCCTTCGCTGGCACTTTCGGAGAAGTGGTGGCGGGGCTGGTCGGCGGCGACCAAGCTGATCACTGTGGCATTGATACGTAGGCCTGGGAGACAGCGCAGGCACCATCGTATGGGTGGCTCCGATGGAAGCGCGGGGGTGCTCGTGCTTGTCACTACCGGAATCGCTGCCTCTGGCAGCGTGTCCAGCCTGCTACCCGAGCTGTCACCCGCTGCTTGGCTGGGCATCATGGCGCCGTGCACCACGTCCTCCCCGTTGACCCAAAACCGCACCTGTGCAGCAAATCGCGGGCCTGGGGGAAGCACTCTGATCTCAAGCCGATCGAGCATCGGTCTACCGTACGGCCGGTCTCCGTTGGCACGGCTGAGTAGGCATCGTCCGTCCGTCGCGGGGCAGTACGCGACGTCGTACGGCTCACCGGCGTGGTCCGCGGGCGGTGGAGGCCTCTGAAGGACGCCTGCAGGCGACGTGCACACCTTCCGCATGTAATTTCCCATAGACATCGCGCACTTGGACCGCAGGCTGCGCGTCCTGTCGGTGCGCACGATGCCCCGGGTCGCTGAGCCTCCCGCACCCACGCGCCCGGCACATCCCGGAGGCGGGGGCCGGGGCGACGGCGGACTGAGGGCTGCGGCCAGAGGCGCAGATCGCGGTCGACGAGGTTACTGACTGCGTACCTGCTCCTTGAGCAGTACGCCCGCCACCACGTCACCGGACAGCGCCTGCCGCAGAAGTGGATCAAGCATCTGAGCGAGCAGCGCAGCACCGCCGGCGTGCACATGCTGGTGGAGATCCTGGGCGCGGTCGTAGTTGACTGGGCCTGGCACACCCTTCCCGACGGTGCTGTGTCCGACTGGGACGCGGCGCGGATCGAAGCGCAGGACAGTTGAATACGCGAGCCCACCAGTAGACCGCCGGTTCGTACACTGCGAGGGTGGAAGACCATACGGCCACCAGGATCTATGCACGTCCGGCGCCCGCCTTGCGGCGGTACGTCGGCTCGTATGTCGGTTTCGATCTTCGTGGGTTCCCGGCGGGGGTGCACTGCGGTCCGCCGGGCCGCGTGCTCACTGCGGTGATCAGTCTGTCCGGCCCTTTGGAGGTGGCGGCGGGCGTCGACGACGGGTCACCGGTCACCCGATTCGGCAGCGTGGCCGGCGGTCTGATGCGCCGGTCCGTCGCGATCCACCACGACGGACGCCAGGAAGGCGTGCAGGTGTCGCTGACACCGCTCGGGGCCCGGGCCGTCTACGGCATGCCCGCTGCTGATCTCGCCTACCGACTGGTCCCACTCGACGAGCTTCTCGGAGCGCTCGGCGTCGAGCTGGTCGACCGGCTCCGCGCGGCGACGACATGGGCCGCGCGGTTCGCCGCGCTGGACGAGTTGCTCCTGCGAGCCGTCGGCCGCGGCGCCGGCGGCGACCCCATGTCCCGGGTGCGCCCCGAGGTGGCCGAGGCCTGGCGCCGCCTCTTGGCCGCGCGGGGCCGCGTCCAGGTTGGGGCGGTCGCCGCAGAACTGGGCTGGAGCCGTCGGTACCTCACCGAGCGGTTTCGCGGTGAGGTGGGCCTGTCGCCGAAGACCTTCGCCCGGGTTTTGCGCTTCGAGCACGCGCACGAACTGGCCACCATGCAGGACCCGCTTCCGTGGGCCGATGTGGCGACCGTCTCCGGCTACGCCGACCAGGCTCATCTCGTTCGGGACTGGAGCGAGTTCACGGGCCGATCGCCGACAGCATGGCGTCGCGGCGAAGTCCTGCTCGGGACTGGGTAGTCGCCTACCGGCCGCCCATCGCGTCGGCTTCCGTTCCCTTTCCTTCAAGACCATCCTATTGCTGTCCTGTGACGATCGTCGGCATGAGACTCGTCAATCACGAACCCAACGCCATCGACCTGCGGACCACCCCCGTGCACCTCGGGCTGGGCTCGAGAGCGAAACCCGTCGAGGGCTTCGCCTGGGACCCGGAGGTGCTCCATGCCTACAGCGCCGCGGTCGCGGCGGACGGCGCCGAGGGCCGGATGGTGACGATCTTCGACGGCAACGGCCTCGGTGACCATTGGGAGCTCCACCCCGCCGGTGACGAACTGGTCGTCTGCCTTTGCGGGTCGGTGACGGTCACCCGCGATGTGGACGGAGTGCCCGACCGGATTGTGCTCGGGCCAGGCGAGGCCACCGTCAACCCGGCTGGGACATGGCACGCGGTCGACATGGCGGGACCGGCGTCGATCCTGACCATCACCGCTGGCCTCGGCACCGACCACCGTCCCCGGACCGAAGCCCGCCCGACCGAGCACGCCGGCACGTCCGGCCCGCGAACACCGTGACGACGCGTGTCGCGTGCCTCGGCGACAGCTTCACCCGCGCGCAACTCAGCGTCGACTACCTGGACCTTCTCGAACGACGCCGACCTCCCGGCGACGTACAGCTCGCACGCTTCGGCGTCAACGGCGACTTCGCCCACAACCTCTTACGGCGCCTCGATGCCGTCGTCGCGGACCCACCCGACGTGATCACCGTGCTGATCGGGACCAACGACGCCCGAGCGAGCCTCGCCGGCTACCCCGTCGAGCGGGCCATGAAGCGCAAACAACTCCCCGAGCGCCCGTCGGCCGACTGGTTCCAGCAGTGCCTGGGAGCCGTCGTCGAACGGCTGCGGACGCAGACCGACGCGACGATCGCTCTGCTGTCCCTCCCGGTCCTCGGCCAACAACTCGACGGAGCCGCGGCGCGGGCATCACAGGCATACAGCCGCATGATCGCCGAGGTCGCCACCACCAACAAGGCGACCTACCTGCCGCTCCACGAACGCCAGACCGAGGAACTACGCCAGGCGGGCCCGCCGCCGATCCCCTTCCGGGACCCAACGCCCGCAGCGAGCGTCAGCGTCCTCGTCCAGCGCGCCTTGCTGCGCCGCAGCCTCGACACGATCTCGCGGCGCCGGGGTCTCGTGCTCACGACCGACCACATCCATCAGAACAGCCGCGGCGCCACCCTTGTCGCCGAGGTCATCGACACCTGGCTCCCGACCCGGAGCGCGTAGCCGGTTCCGGCGGCGGCCCCTTTCCTGCGTATTCGGTTCCCACCCCTACCGGGCAGGCAACGACGACCGGACCATCTCGAACGCTCTCGGCTACCACGACAAAACCACCACCCGCTGGCTCAACGAGACCGGCGGGACCTGGAGCCGATACGCCGTTGGGGATCACACACGGTCACCGGCAGGTTGGGTTCCACGGGGAACTGGCGACAGTTGATTACGAGAGTCCGCCAGTACCAAGCCCGGGACAGGCCCGCGCCGAGGGCGGCTTCACCAAGGAATGAGGCATGCTGGGCGGCAGCCAAGAAGAAGGTCGGCGACAAAGAGGGCACCCGCATGCTGATCGAGGTGCTGTTGCTCCGCCCGCAACTGCCCGCCGCTGCTTCCTCACTGCCCGCACGCTGGAGGCGGCCGAGCGCACCCGCGCGGAGATACACGCACGCGGCTACGAGGAGGTGCACGCCTTCGCCTGCGACCTCTCCGACCCCGCCTCGGTCCGCGCGTTCGCCAAGGTGCTCGGCGAACGGACCGACCGCATCGACGTCCTGGTCAACAATGGCGCCCGCTGGCTGGAGGGCCCCGACCTGCTGTCCGCCTCCGACGAGGACGTAATCGACACGCTCGCCTCGGCCGGCACCGGAACGATCCTCGTCACGAAAAACCTGCTGCCCCTGCTCCTCGCCTCCGACCGCCCTGACGTGGTCACCATGGTCTCCGTCTGCGGCGCCCCAGGAGCCCAGCACCCCACTGCTCACGAGGCGTACTTCGCCGCCAAACACGCCCAACGCGGCTTCACCGAAGCCCTCTCGCGCCGACTGCGCCCCCGGCGGCGTGCGCGTCATCTCCCTCTACCCGCCGGACTTCAACAGCGGTCGCGACCCGCTGTCCCCGCAATGAGACACGACACCACGCGGCGCCCACGATCCCCTCGCCGCGCAATCCGTGATCGACTGCATCACCTTCGCGATCGGCCAGCCTCGCGACTGCTATATCAACGCCTTCCACTTCGAGGGCATGCACTACGACACATCCGACCACTCCGCCTGAGGTCCCTCCTGCCCCGAGGGCGAACAACGGGGCGTGCCTCAATCGCTGGCGAGCGCGTCCCGCCGGTGCTCTCTGCGGGCAGTCCTGCATGACACCATTCCCACGCCCCACCCTGACCAGCCAGACCACACCCGGACATGTGACCTGTCGCAGCGAAGGCTGAGTGTTCTCATCGAACATTGAGTGGTGCCGCCGTCAGGAGGACACGGTCAATGCCAGCGAGGCGGCGGCGGTGGCGAAGTAGAAACCGGGAAACGCGAGGTTGTAGAGCACCCGGGCGCGCAGATGAAAGGCGAGCGCGCCCAGGTAGAGCAGGGCGAGACCGCAGGCCGCGGCGGCGCCGAGGAGGCGCGGTGCGGCGTCGAAGAGGCTGAGGAGGAGGCCCGCCGCACCAGCCAGCTTGAGGGCGGCCAGCCAGGGCAGCCAGGATCGGGGAATACCCAACTCCACTGAGTTGGCCAGCACGAAGCGTGCCCCGGTGAGGTCAGCGGCCGCGATACCGATGTTGATGGCTGCGGTGAGCAGGGTGACGACGAGGAGCGCGAGCGGGGTACCGGTCTACCTGAAAGGTCAGGCTCGGTGGGGGTGTGGTCGTTGCTGGTCGGGGGTGGTGGGGCCGTGGTCGGCCGGGTGGTCGGTTGTTCAGCATTTTCGAACCTTTCTCGGGGTTGCTGGCGGTGTGGGGTCAGTGTGGGTGGGTGTCTGAGGCGTGGGTGGATGAGATTGTTTTGGCGTTGGCGGCGCGGGGTGCGACGGATCGGTGGGTGGGCTCAGCAGGGGGTGTGGGTGGGGGAGTTGCTGGGGTGTGCGGGGTGTGCGGTGTGGGAGGCGCGGCCTGGGGATGTGGATGGGTGGCTGGCTGGGGCGCGGCGGCGGGGGGTGGCCGGCGGGACGGTGTTGTTGATGGCGCAGGCGGTGTACCGGTTTTACGTCTTCGTCCAGGTCCGGTACGGGCGTGTGGTGGAGGAGGTGTCGGGGCGGGCTGTGGTGCAGCCGGTGGATGAGTTCAACCGGCCGCGGCGGGTGGTGACGATGGTGCGGGTGCCGCCGTCTGCGGGGGAGGTGAAGGCCTTGTTCGAGGCATGGCGGTGGTCGTTGCCGTCGGCGGGGGCGGGGTTCTTGCCGGCGGCGCGGGATTATGTGGCGGCGTCGCTCTGGCGGCGGGTGGGGTTGCGGATCAGTGAGTCGGCCCGGCTTGAGGTGGGGGACTGGTATCCGCAGATGGGCGCGCACGGGGCTGTGCATGTGCGGTGGGGCAAGGGCGCCCGGGGAAGCGGTCCGAGGCAGCGGCTGGTGCCGGCGATCGACGGGGTGGACCGGCTGCTCGCGTGGTGGCTGGGGGAGGTGCGCCCGCAGTTCGGTGACGATCTGGCGGGTGGGTGTGCGGTGTTGCTGCCGAGCCGGCTGCACACGCCGGGCGCCGGGCGGCGGGCGGTGGGTGCGGCGACGTTGCGTCAGGGGCTGGCGGGTGCGGTTGCGCGGTGGCTGCCGGACTGGTCGGGGCGTCTGACGCCGCATGTGCTGCGGCATTTCTGCGCGTCGTGGCTGTACGGCAGGGGGGTCGGTTTGTCGGCGGTGCAGGCGTTGCTGGGTCATGAGTGGGTGTCGACGACGGCGGCGTATGTGCATGTGCCGGCCGAGCGGATCGAGGAGCAGTGGGCGCAGGCCAACGCGCGGGTCGGTGTGCGGCTGCTGGGGGCGGCCGGCGGGCCGGCGGGTGGGCCGGGACGGGATGGGGGTGGGGCCGGGTGCGGTGGGAGCTGCGGTTGAGGGCGGCTGAGCGGGGCGTGTTCAAGGCGGTCGAGATGCGCCGGCTGCTGGCTGCGGCGGGGCTGCGGGTCAGTGCGGGGAAGATGTCGGCGCTGTGGTCGGGTACGCCGGTGTCGGTGCGGCTGGACGACGTGGAGGTGCTGTGCCGGGTGCTGGGATGCGACGCGGCGGGGCTGCTGGTCCTGGACCCGCCGGCCGACGGTGCTACGCCTGTGGGGGCGGCGCCGGGTGACATGACCCCGATCGTCCCGTCCCCGTCCCCGGCCTTTGCCCCGCCGTGGGCGGTCGAGGGGCTGGGGGAGGGGGCGAAGGGGTCAGTGCGGCCGTCGCTGCCGCCGGTATGAGCGGCCCACGGCGCCCGCCACCCCGGCCCCTTACCGCTGAACGCCACGCCAACGGTGGGGAGATGAACACCGCGGTGTCGGGAGGAGCCTGCTGGTGCGGCCTTGGTCGAGAGGTACGCCGCGGTGCTGGCAGGAGGGACGGTGTGGCGTCGGGAGCGGTCTCGGCCTCGTACCCGCGCCTTCGCCCCCGGTCGCGCGGTGCCTGCGCGTACGGGGTACGGGTCCGGGGTCGTCGGCACCTGGAGCCGCAGCACCGGGCCGAGTGCCGAGCCGTGCGTAGCCGTGGCACCGGCGCTGCGTCGTCTCTGCCGGCGGCCGGTCGCCGGGGGTTGTGGTCGAGAGGGGAAGTTGATGCAGTCTCACCGCACGGGCGTATCCGGGGCATGGGGCGGGTCGCGTAGGCCTGCGCCTGCCGGCAGCGGCAGCACTGGCAGTGGTAGTGGCAGCAGTGGGAGTGGGGCGGTCGCTGTCGAAGAGGTGGCGAGGGGCGGTCGCCGGCCTGCGGTGTGTGCGGGATGTGGGGTGCGGCCGGTGGCGTACCGGGTGCCGCGGGTCGATGTCTGTTTCGTGTGTCTGCCCGGGGGGCCGCACGTTCCGCCGCCGTGCACGGTGTGCGGCAGGACCGGCTTCTTCTTTCACCAGGGCCTGTGCACCGCCTGTCATCCTTTCTCGCCCGATCGGCGCGATGCCTGCCCGGACTGCTTCGCGTGGGGCACCATCCGGCTGTGGCGGTGGCGTTGCGCGGCCTGTCTGAGCTGGCGCAAGAGATTCCGCGAGGCTGGGCCGGGCGGGCCGTGCCGATGGTGTAGGCGCACGGTTGTGGTCAACCACGATGCGGTGTGCCGGTTGTGCTGGCTGCAGCGTGCCCGGCTGCGCCGCACCACGGGCGACAAGACCGTGTCCTACGCCCAGGCTCTTCACAGCGGCTGGATCCAGCTGTCTCTCGCGGGCGGCGGCCCGCAGGAACGCCGCCCGGATCCGCGCCGCCCTCACGAACGCTCCCGCGGCCGGACAGGTGCGGAGCCGGTGCGGCCGTGCACGGCCGCGGTGGCGGCGCCGCCACCGCTGCACCGTCAGCTCACCCTCTTTCCCTCGCCACCGCGCGACATGGCGGCCGCCCTGCGCGCCGCGGCAACAGCCCCCGCGTCCGGTAGTCCGCGGGACCCGGCCCTTGCGGCGTGGCTCGGCCGGCAGCTGACCGACTGGGCCGCCGCCCATGGCTGGTCCACGCGCACCCTGGGACGCGCCCGTTCGGGTCTGCGCATGCTGCTGGCGGTCCAGGGCACCCCCGGCGCCCCCATCAAGGCGACCCTGATCGAGCAGCTCGGCCCCCTGCGCCTGCCCGCCACGTTGCTGCACGAGTTCCTCACCGCCCACAGCTTCGCCGAGGACGACCGCACCCCGGCCATCGAATCCTCTCCTCCGGCGCCGTGTGCGAAGACCAGCAAGCTCGAGAGCGGTCCGGCATGCCCGACCAGGCTGCCGGAGCCCGGTGCATCGAGGTAGCCGGCC
>NZ_JBHXSL010000039.1:0-71494 GCF_042714725.1 Streptomyces sp. NPDC058685 | reverse complement strand
CGGCACCTCTGTTGATGCCGTCGTTCCTCCCGAGGGATGGGTCTCCTTCCCCTGGGTACCCGCAGCGAAGCAGCGGTGGGGTCATGAACTGCGCTTCAGCGCCCGGCCGGGCGCGAAACCTCGGTACGACGACCGCACAGCACACCCCGCCGACGAAGCGAGGAGGGAAGGTGAGCAGCGGTGACCATCTCTGAGCGCCGCGTAGAGCACGGCGAATCCAAGGAATCGGTGGGCGACTTGGTCTCCCAGGCGTCGCAGCAGTTGTCGCAGCTCGTCCGCGAGGAGCTTCGGCTGGCGCAGGCGGAGATGACGCAGAAGGGCAAGCGGTTCGGCAAGGGCGGCGGCATGTTCGGTGGCGCCGGCATCGTGGCGTTCATCGGGCTTCAGGCCCTCGCTGCCACCGCCATCGCCGCGTTGGTGCTGGTCCTGCCCCTGTGGGCGGCCGCACTGATCATTACCGGCGTGCTGTTCGTGATCGCGGCGGTTCTCGCGGCGATGGGCAAGAAGCAGGTCGGTATGGCCACACCGCCCACTCCCGAGCGGGCGATCGAGAGTGTCAAGGCCGATGTGGCCGAGATCAAGGAGAGGGCACACCGATGAGTGGCAAGACCGGGCCGAAGGACTCCCCCACCCCCGACGAGTTGCGTCGGCAGGTGGAGGGCACACGTGAGGAGCTGGGCCGCACCGTGGAGAAGCTGGCCGGAAAGGCAGATGTGAAGGGTCAGGCGCAGGAGAAGGCCGCCAAGGCGAAGACGCAGGTCCAGGACGCGGCGGCACAGGGCAAGGCCCAGGTGCAGGAGACCGCGGCCCGGGTGGCGCACATCGCTCAGGAGAAGACACCCGAGCAGGTGCGCGACAAGGCCGCACAGGCCAAGGCGCAGATCGCGGAGACCGTGGCCTCCGTGGCGCACACCTTCCAGGAGAAGACTCCCGACGCGGTGACCGACAGGGCGAGCCAGGCCGGCGACGTCGCACGCCGCCGCAAGGGGCCGCTGCTGCTCACCGCCGCCGCGGGCGCGCTGGTGCTGATCGCCGTCAAGCGCCGTGGCAGGAAGCGCTGATGAAGGCGTCGAAGATCGCGTACAAGCCGGTCGGCATGGCCCTGGGTGCCGTGAGCGGCATGCTCGCCGGAGCCGCGTTCAAGCAGGCGTGGAAGGTCGTCGGGCGTCAGGACGACGCCCCCGACGCCACGGACCAGGACCGTTCCTGGCGGGAGGTGCTGATCGCCGCCGCTCTGCAGGGCGCGATATTCGCCGTCGTGAAGGCCGCGGTGGACCGCGGCGGAGCGACCGCCACCCACCGGCTGACGGGCACCTGGCCCGGCTGAGGATGCTGTCCGGGTGCCCGGGGCGCACTGCGTGAAGCAGTCGGGCACCCGGGCAGCCCGGGTCCGGGGGCCTGTGTCCGGCCCCCGTCGCACCCCCGGGCCGCAGAGAGAAATCCCGTGCCGCACGTCGGCCGCCTTCGTACACTGAGGGCATGAACCGACGACGACATTGATCCACCACTGAAGGTCCGCACGGAACGGGCTGTCGAGCGCCGCCCACGGGACGAGCGCCGACGCCGTCAACCGTTCCGTTCGCAGAAGGACCTTCGATGCTCTTTCCCACCTCAGGCGTGCCCGCACGCACCCGCGTGCCCGGCTCGCAGATCCGGCGGCTGGAGCGGACGCTCCTCGTGTCCGCCGGCTTCGAGGATCTGATCCTGCTCTACCCGGTCTACGCCCTGCTGTTCGCCGAACACGGCCTGAGCACCGCGGAGATCTCCTCCCTCTTCGCCATCTGGTCGGTGACCGGGCTGCTGCTCGAAGTGCCTTCGGGTGTGTGGGCGGACATGGTCTCCCGCCGTCTGCTGCTGATCATCGGGCCGCTGCTGTCGGCCGCCGGTTTCGCCCTGTGGGTGGCTGCCCCGTCGTACGGGGCCTTTGCCGTCGGCTTCGTCCTCTGGGGCACCGGCGGTGCGCTGCGTTCCGGGGCACAAGAGGCCCTCGTCTACGAGGAGCTCGACCGGCTCGGTGCCGCGTCGCGCTATGCCGGGCTGATGGGCCGCGCGGGAGCGGTGAGCATGGCCGCCACGGCAGTGGCCACCGCGGCGGCGGGCCCCCTGTTCGCGCTCGGCGGCTACGCGGCGCTGGGCGCGGCCAGTGTCGTGGCCTGTGCGCTGTGCGCGGTGGCCGCGGCTCTGCTGCCCGAGCACCGGTCGGACAACCCTGCGGGGCAGGACGACGACGCCCCGGACGCGGGCTACGCGGCGACGCTCAGGACAGGTCTGTCCGAGGTCCGCGGGAGCAAGGCGGTACGGAACGCCCTGCTGATGGCCGTCCTTGTGACCACGGTGTGGGGCGCGCTGGACGAGTATGTCCCGCTGCTGGCCGTGGAGACCGGGGCGTCGACGCGGGACGTGCCCTTTCTCGTCCTGGCCGTCTGGATCGGCGTGACCCTCGGCAGCCTGCTGGCCGCACGAGCCGAGCGCATGGCGGCGCGCACGATGGGCGCGGCCGTCGCGGTCGCCGGAGTGGTCATGGCGGTGGGCGCGCTCTCCGGCAGCCCGTTCGGCTTCCTGCTGCTCGCGTCGGCCTTTCTGGTGTTCCAGATGGCCGACGTGGTGGCCGACGCCCGGTTGCAGGCGGCCATCACCGGCCCGAGCCGGGCGACCGTGACCTCGCTGGCGGGTCTGGGCACGAGTGTGTCGACGCTGCTGATGTACGCGGCGTACGGCACGGCGTCCCAATACACCGGTCACGGCGCGTTGTTCGCACTGTTCGCCGTCCCGTACGTCGTGGTTGCGTTCGCGATGGCGCGATCGGCGAGGTGAGGGCGACCACGACGGTGCGAGGCTTCGCGAACGACGGCCGGGCGCGCGGTGTTTACCGCCGGAAACCCCCGCACGACCTGCCCTGTTCCTACTGTGCCCGGGTACAGTAGGGCCGCCACCCATGGACGAAGGCGAGCCCGGCCGGGGGGCCGGGCCGCCGGGTGCGGACACTCGCGGTGCTCCGCCGACGGGTGCGGTGCCGACGGGTGCGAGGGTGCTTGCCCGAGCCTGTGCAAGCATGGTGCCACCGACCGCGTCCTCCCGTCCGGGGAGGCCCGTCCTCCGGGGTACCGCCGTGACCAAGCCCTCCGCCCGCGCACCGCAACGCAGCAATTCCCGCTCCAACCGGGCGCGGATTCTGGCCGTCGCACGCCGCGAGTTGGCGCTCAATCCGGAGACCACCCTCGAGGAGATCGCGCGCGCCGCAGGCGTCGTACGACGTACCGTCTACGGTCACTTCGCCGGCCGCACCGCACTCCTCGACGCTCTCGCCGACGAGGCGGCGGGCACGCTGCGGACGGCGGTCGATGTCGCGGCCTCGCCCTCCGAGGACCCCGAGCGGGCGTTCGCGCGTTTCGTCCTGACCATGTGGCCCATCGGCGACCGCTACCGGATGCTGCTCGCGCTCGCACGCCGCGATCTCGGCATGGATCGCGTCATCGACGTACTGGCGCCCGCACGCAGGGAAGTGACGGGCATCCTCGGCCGGGGCCAGGCCGCCGGCACCTTCCATGCCCATGTTCCGCCGGCCGTGCTCAGCGCCGCACTGGAGGCGTTGACGCTCTCCCTGCTGGAGAGCGTCAACGCGCAGGACTGGAAGGACAACGGGGAAGCCACCGCGGTCACCACGCTGATCGCCGCCGGTGTGCCCGCGGAGCGGGCGGAAACCGTGGTGCGTGAGCTGTCGGAGTCGATCGACGCCGTCATCGAGCCCGACGACGCTCTCTGATCCACCCACCCCTCTCAGGGCCTTTCATCCCCGCCGTACGGCTGCGACCAGCCGCGCTTCGGCATGGGCCGCGCCGTCCGCGCGCCCGCTCCCACACAGACGCGCCACCCCACTCGGACAGCTCATTTGCACACGGCTGTGCAAGTAGCTAGTCTGCACATGAGCGTGCAAATAACGATGCTCCCCCCGTTCCCTCCCTCGAAAGACCAGACGATGCCTCTCCTCGCGAAGACGCCGGTCGACAGGATGGACGAGCCCTATGCGCGGCGCTGGTGGGCGCTGCTGGTGCTGTGTCTCAGCCTGCTGATCATCGTGATGGCCAACACCTCACTGATCGTCGCCGCCCCGGACATGACCCGTGACCTGGGCCTGAGCAGCAGTGATCTGCAATGGGTGATCGACGGCTACACCGTGCCGTACGCGGCGCTGATGCTGGTCCTCGGCGCGATGGGCGACAAGTACAGCCGCCGGGGTGCCCTCGTCGTCGGTCTGCTGGTCTTCGGTGCCGGATCGGTCATGGGAAGCCTCGTCGACGAGACCGGGCTGGTCATCGCCGCCCGCGGGATCATGGGTGTGGGCGCCGCCGTGATCATGCCGGCCACGCTGTCCCTGCTCGTGGCGACGTTCCCCCGCGAGGAGCGCGGCCGCGCCATCACCGCCTGGACCGCCACATCGGGCCTCGCGATCGCTGTCGGCCCGCTGGTCGCGGGCTGGCTGCTGGAGAACCACGCGTGGGGCTCCACCTTCCTGATCAACGTTCCCGTCGTGGTCCTCACCCTCATCGGAGCCCTGACGCTGATCCCGCCGTCGAAGGCGGAGGGCATGGGACGGCTCGACTTCGGTGGCGGACTGCTGTCCATCGTCTCGATCGCCGCTCTCGTCTACGCGATCATCGAAGGCCCCCACTTCGGCTGGGGCACCGGTCCCGTCACCGCCGCGGTGGTCGCCGTCGTGGGCCTGGTGCTCTTCGTCCTGTGGGAGCTGCGTCACCCCCAGCCGATGCTGGACGTACGCAAGTTCAGGATCCGCTCGTTCAGCGGCTCCATGCTCGCCGTGCTGTTCTTCTTCTTCGGTACCTTCGGCTCGATCTACTACGCCACGCAGCACCTGCAGTTCGTGCTCGGCTACGGCGCGCTGGACACCGGCGTACGTCTTCTGCCGCTCGCCGGCGCGGTGTTCGTGGGTGCCGCCCTCACCGGACGCCTCACGCCCAAGCTGGGCATGAAGACAACCGTGGTGGCCGGCATGGTGATCGGGACCGTCGGCGTCCTTCTGCTGACGCTGATCGACACGAACTCCACGTACACGGACTTCGTCGGGCCCCTGGTGCTGCTGGGTGTCGCGATCGGGCTGAGCGTGTCCCCCGCGACCGACACCATCATGTCGACGTTCCCGGAGAACGAACTGGGCGTCGGCGGTGGCGCCAACGACACCGCACTCGAACTCGGCGGATCACTGGGAATCGCCGTCCTCGGCTCGCTGCTCGGGACCACCTACCGCAGCGAGCTGACCGACCTGGTCGGCAGCCGGCTGCCCGCCGCGGCCCTCGACACCGCGACGGACTCCGTCGGCGGAGGACTCGCCGTCGCCGAGCGTCTCGCCCAGGACCCGGCTGTCGGACCCCAGCAGGCTCAAGCGCTCCTGGGCGCCGTTCACCAGGCGTTCGCCCAAGCCGTGTCGAGCACCAGCCTGGTCGGCGGCATCACGATGGGCGCGGGCACGCTGCTGGTGCTGTTCGTCCTGCCGGGCCGCAGGCGGCGGAAGGCCGCGGCGGAGGAGGCTGCTGCCACGGCACCGGAGCAGGAGCCGACGCGGGTCGGTTGAACCGTCCGGCGGTGAGAGGGGAGCTTCTCCACGGCTCCGGGGATCCTGGGGTCCGGGGAGGGGCAGTTCGCTCCCCGGACCCCCGTCGGTCGACGGGGCCGCCTCACCCGGGCTCCCGTCCCGGCCGGGCTCCAGAAGCGACGCCGGTACCGCGGTGCGAGAATCGATCACGGGGGCTGTCGCCCGCTGGAGGACCGTGGATCTGGAAAGCGTGACCGACGAGCTGTACCAGCTGCTGCCCCAGGACTTCACGGCCGCGCGCAACGAGCGCGCGGCCCGCGCCCGCACAGCGGGAGACCATGAACTGGCGGCACGGATCAAGGAACTGCGGCGACCGACGCTGTCGGCCTGGGCCAGCAACCTTCTCGTACGGCAGCAGTCGGAGAAGGTGCAGCCGCTGATCGGCCTGGGCGAAGGGCTGCGCCAGGCCCATCAGCAGCTCGACGGCGGGCAGCTGAGGGAGCTCGGCCGACAGCAGCACGCGCTCGTCGGCGCGCTGGCCCGGGAAGCGCGGAAGCTGGCGGAGGCGGCCGGGCAGTCGGTCGGCGAGGCAGCACAGCACGAGATCGAGGCCACGCTGCATGCCGTGCTCGCCGATCCTCGGGCGGCCGAGCAGTGGGCAGCGGGACGTCTCGCCAGGCCGCTGAACGCGCCGGTGGGATTCGACGGAGCGGTGCAGACCACGGTGCCTTCCCCGGGGACACCGCCCACGCCGACGGGGCGCGCTGCGAAGCCCGAGAAACGACCCCAGCCCCGTACACAGACGCGGTCGCGGGCCGAGGAGCGGGAACAGCGCCGGCAGATCGACCGGGCCCGGAAGGCGGCCGAGGCCGCCGAGACCGCCGAGAAGAAGGCAAGTGCCTTGGAGGCGGAGCAGCGGGAGGCCGAGTGGGCCGGGGATCGGGCGGACAGCGCGCGGGTGGAGGCCGAGGAGCGGGTGTCGGAGCTGGCCCGGGAGCTCAAGGCCGCCCAGCGGCAACAGAAGGACGCTCGCGCTCGGGCACGGACGGCGCGTGACACCGCCAAGGCCGCCGAGCAGGCCGCGAAGTCCGCGCGCCGCAAGGCGTCGGCGGCGAGGGAGGCAGCCGAGCGGCCGGCGACCCGGAGCTCCTCATGAGCCCGGGTGGCCGCCGGTGATCGGCGCCGCTTCCCGAGGCCCGCGACGCGATCTGCCGCCCCGGAGCTCGGCCAGGCGACGGGCTCCGGCCTGCCCCGAAAGGCCGGGAGACCCGGATCGCCGCCCGCCCCGGAGTACCACCCGTAGAGCGTGCTGAAAAGCGCGTCGACAGACCGTCGCGGCGCAGGGATAGCATCCATCGCCGTGACGACCTCGAACGACGACCGCATCCGCCCCTTCCGCATCGACATCCCACAGAGCGAGCTCGATGACCTGCACACACGTCTGGACCACACCCGCTGGCCGGACGAACTGCCCGAGGCGGGCTGGGACTACGGAGTCCCGCTAGGTCATGTGCGCGAGCTCGTGCGGTACTGGCGGCACGAGTACGACTGGCGGGCGGCGGAGGCCGGCCTCAACGAATGGCCCCAGTTCACGACAACCATCGACGGGGCGACCGTCCACTTCGCCCATCTCCGGTCGCCGGAGCCGGACGCGACACCCCTGATCGTCACGCACGGCTGGCCGGGCTCGGTCGTGGAGTTCGCCGCCATAGCCGGCCCGTTGACCGATCCGCGTGCGCACGGCGGCGACCCGGCCGACGCCTTCCACCTGGTGATGCCCAGCATCCCCGGCTTCGGACTGTCCGGACCGACGAAGGAGCGTGGCTGGGAGTTCCAGCGGGTGGCCGCCGCCTTCGGCGAACTGATGGCGCGACTGGGCTACGGGCGGTACGGCACGCAGGGCGGCGACTGGGGTGCTGCCATCGCCCGTGAACTCGGCCGTATCCACCGCGACCGGGTCATCGGCGTCCACCTCAACCTCCTGCCGGGTGCGGCCGCGCCCGAGGAGCCGGACGCCGAGACGCTGGCCGCGCTGAGTCCTGCGGAGCGCGAGCGGACGCATGCCTCCTGGGAGCGCAACAAGGTGTGGATCCGCGAGCGCCAGGGCTACGCCGACATCCAGGCGACACGGCCGCAGACCCTGGCGTACGGGCTGACCGACTCCCCGGTCGGCCAGCTGGCCTGGATCGCGGAGAAGTTCTACGAGTGGTCGGACACGCGCGAACGCCCCGAGGGCGCTGTCGACCGCGACCACCTGCTCACCAACGTGATGCTGTACTGGCTGACGCGTACGGCCGGTTCGTCCGCCCGTATCTACTACGAGCGCGCGCACGCGGCCTACTGGGGCAGGCCGCCTGAGCCGTCGGACGCGCCGACCGCGCTCGCCGTCTTCCCGATGGACAACTTCATCCCCCTGCGTCACATCGGGGAGCGCACGAACACGATCGTGCGCTGGACGGAGTTCGACCGCGGAGGGCATTTTCCCGCGATGGAGGTGCCGGATCTCCTGGTCGGCGACGTACGGGCGTTCTTCCGGAGCCTGGCAGGACGGCGTCAGGTCTGATGTCCGCCCCGGGGGACGGGGCGAGGGGCACACTGAACAGGCTGCCGATTCTGACGACGAGGAGCACCGTGCCGCCCGTTCCGATCATCATCGACTGCGATCCCGGACACGACGACGCCATCGCCATCATGCTCGCCGCGGGCGACCCGGCGATCGATCTGCTCGCCATCACGACCGTGGCCGGCAATCAGACCGTGGAGAAGACCACGCTCAACGCGCGCCGTGTCTGTACGGTCGCCGGCATCACCGACGTGCCCATCGCGGCGGGCTGCGCACAGCCGCTCGTACAGCCCCTTCTCGTGGCCGAGGACGTCCATGGCGACTCGGGCATGGACGGCCCGCGGTTCGGCGAACCGACGGTGGACACGGTGCCCGAGCACGCCGTGGAGCTGATGTACCGGATCCTGACCGAGCATCCGGAGCCGGTGACCCTGGTGCCGACGGCGCCGCTGACGAACATCGCGCTCCTGCTCACCCGGTATCCCGATGCCGCCACCCGCATCCGCGAGATCGTGCTCATGGGCGGCTCCACGGAGCGCGGCAACCGGACCCCTGCCGCCGAGTTCAACATCCATGTCGATCCCGAGGCCGCGGACATCGTGTTCCGCAGCGATGTGCCGGTCACGATGTGCGGCCTCAATGTCACGCACCAGGCGCCGGCAACCCCCGACGTACTGGCGCGACTCGACGGACTGGGCACGGAACTGGGCCGTGTGTGCGTGGAGTTGATGACGTACTTCGCCTCCACGTATCAGCGGTTGTGGGGCTTCACCTCGCCGCCGGTGCACGATCCGGTCGCGGTGGCACGGGTCATCGACCCTGCGATCGTGCAGTGCGTCGATGCGCAGGTGGCGGTCGAACTCCACGGCCGGTACACGCGCGGTGCGACGGTGGTGGATCTCCATCAGTATCTGGACCGGCCGGTGAACGCGCGGGTCGCCGTCCACCTGGAGACCGAGTTGTTCTGGGACCGGGTGATCGCGGCGGTCGACACGCTCGGGCGCCGGGCGGCGAGACCGCCCTCATCCGCGTAGGGCCTGCGCGAACCGGGCGACGGCTCGCCGCACGCATGAGGCCCGGCCGGTGGCCGGGCCTCATGCGTCGATGTCGGTTGCTCTCCGCAAGCATCCGTCGGTCGCGTACTACAGGCGGAGCAGACGCTCCGTCATCTCGCGGTAGGAGCGGAGCGCGAGGCGCAGGTCCTCGGTGTCCGCCTCCCTCGAGCCGCCCTTCCCCTCGCCGTGCCAGTCCGCGCGAAGGGCGCGGCGCTGCTCGGTGAGCGCGGCCGTGATCTTCTGGGCGGCGTCGTCCATGACCGCGGCCGCATCCTCGACGGCGTGCCGCGGGGCGTCGACGAACCCGCTGAGGGAGTCGTGCAGACGACGGGCCAGCTTCTCCCGCTCGTCCTGCGCGATCAGATGACCGGGTGTCTTGTGCTCCTGCGGCTCGGAGTGCGTGGGACCGGCCGGGGTCGTGTGCGGCACCAGGGTGTCGTGGGACTCCGGAGTCCTGGGCGCCTCCGTGGTCTCGATCCGCGGGGCGGTGTCACCCGCCGCCACCGGACGGGCTGGTTCACGGGTGCCGGTCGTGGCGGTGGGCTCGACGAACGTCGCCGGTCCGGCGGGCTCGCTGGGCTCGACCGGTCGGCCGGAGCCCACGGGCTTTGCCGGCTCCAGCGGCTCGCCGGACTCGGGCCGCGCGCGGGGCGCGACCGGCTTCTCCGTCTCCACCGCGTCGGGGGTACCGATGCGCTTCGGTGCCGGGACCTTCTCCTTTTCGTACGCCATCACACGCCACTCCCCTTCGGCTTCAGCAGGTGGCCGCGGCGGCCGCTTTCGACAGGACGCTCACGGGTGGTGCGGGTGTCCTCGGGCCCGGCCGTGACCAGGGCCTCGAAGAGCGCGCGGGCCTCGACCATCGCCTCGCGCAGTTCCTCCGTGCTCGACTTGGCGCGGGTGGCCAGGTGCATACGGCGGTAGCCGCCGACGTGTTCGGCGTGGTGCACGGAGAGGGCGTCCAGGTGCTCGTCGTGCTGCGAGGCCTCGGGGAAGCCCCGGTCCCGGGCCAGACGGGCGACGAGCTTGTCCGCGTCGGCCACCGCCTGGGCCGGGGAGTCGACGAACTGCTCCTGGAGACCGGCCCACTGGGCGACATACTGCTCGCGCGCCTCGCTGGCGAGGGGCTTCGGCCTCAGGTCACCGTGCCGCTTGACGCGTTCGTTCAGTTCGTGTTCCGTGGCCTTGGTGTCGCCGTCGTGGCGGGCGAGCACCCGGTCGTACTCGGGACCGAACCGGCGCTTGAGCCCCCGTCCGCCTCCCTTGCCCGGGCCGAGGTAGAACACCGCGGCGACGACGATCGCAAGTACCGCGACCAGTGCGACGATGGTCAGGACTGTGGACATGGCTGCCTTCCCGGTTCACGTGTCATGTGCCCAACTCGAATTCGCTTGCTGGACGCCGTTCGAACGCCGGGTTGCCCGGATTGCAGCGGCCAAACCGGTGGTGCGGAGGCGCCCGCGGAGACGACGGAGGGAAACACCGTCGGACGGGTCGGGACGAGCGAGAACACGGGGGGCGAGGCCGGCCGACCGGTGGTGCCGGCGGCCGTCCGGGTCAGCGGGTGTGGTGCGCGAGGGCGACGGATCACGCGAGGTGATCGGGGGCCGGAGTCCTGACGGGCACATCATGCGGCTTGGGCAGGTCAGGCGGCGACGGTCAACTGCCCACGGGAGGGCGGGGTGGTGGTCAGGGGGCGGTGCGGCGGAATGATCTCGCCGTCCGGCAGCAGCCCACCGGTGTCGTCGAAGACGACCGTGCCGTTGCACAGAAGACTCCAGCCCTGCTCGGGGTGGGAGGCGACGATACGTGCGGCGTCACGGTCGGGGTGGGCGGCGGTCGGGCAGGTGGGCCGGTGTGTGCACATCTCATTGCTCCGATTCCTGAGTCTCCGGGTCTGTCTCTCAACGCGTCCGGTCCCGAGTCGGGTCCGGGTCTCTCATCAAGGATGCTGCGCTCCGTACGTCTTGTTCGTGTCACCGGATACGACCGGGCCGGCAACGAGAACTCATCGGACCGCGGCGGTCGTTCCGGGTTCCGTTCTCTGTTCCGTTCTCTGTTCCGTTCTCTGTTCCGTTCTGCGGTGTGTACGAGTCTGTCACCGGGGTCCGACAGTGCCGGATCCGGAGATCGCGACACCTCGGAGAAAACTCTGCCGGAACCGATGAGTTCGCGGCCACGGTCCCGTCTGCCTCGATGACACATGCAACCCGCCATGCGCCAGGAGGCAGCATCATGACCACCACGACCCTTACCACCGAGCCCCGTACCTCCCGTCCGGCCCGCGTGTTCCGTGCCGCCGTGATCGCGCAGCCCGTGTGGCGGGCCGGTGTCGTCGCCGCCGTCGCCGGGGCGATCACCACCGAAGCCTTCGCCACCCTCGCCCGCCTCGCGGGCGTCCCGTTGGAGGCGGCGAATCCCGGCGCGGACGCGGCGGCGGCGATCCCGCCACTGGGTTTCGCGTTCGGTGTGCTGTTCTGGTCCGTCGTCGGCATCGTCCTCGCGGTGGTGCTGGCCCGCTTCGCGAAGCGTCCCGCCCGCACCTTCGCCGTCACGACCGCCACGATGACCGTGCTGTCCCTCGCGCCGCCGTTCATGGCTCCGCACACGGCGCTCTCGACCCAGATCGTCCTGGCCCTGTCGCACCTGGTGGCCGCGGCCGTGATCATCCCGGCGCTGACGGTACGGCTGACGCACCGCCGTCCCGCCGCGTCCTGACCGGTGGGGGTGCGGCAGCCCGTCCTCTCGGAGACCCGCTCACGCGGACAGGGTGGTGGGGGGCGGGGGCCGGGGGGGCCCCCCCGCCGGCGGGGGGTACGGCCGGCGCCGGGGGGGGGGGGCGGGGCGCGGGGGGGGGGGGGGGCCCCCCCGGCCCCCCCCCCCCCCCCCCCCGCGGGGCCCCGCCCGCCCCCCCCGCCCCCCGGCCCCCACCACCCTGTCCGGGCTTGTGCCGCCTCAGCCGTTGGGCGGGCCCGTGCAGTTCTCGGCCGGTTCCGCCGCCGCGATGCCCTCGCCCCGGTCACCTTTCCAGGACGAGCGCCAGACCCTGGCCCACGCCGATGCACAGGGCCGCGATGCCCGTGCCGGAGCCCGCCGCCGCGAGCTGGTGCGCCACTGCTCCGGTGATCCGGGCACCCGACGCGCCCAGCGGGTGGCCGATGGAGATGGCGCCTCCGCGCGGGTTGATCACGGCCGGGTCGAGTCCGGGCCACTGGCCGACACATGCGAGCGCCTGGGCCGCGAACGCCTCGTTGAGTTCGAGGGTGCTGAGGTCGCCGACCCCGCGGCCCGCCTTCTTGAGTGCGCGCTGGACCGCTTCGACCGGCCCGGCGCCGAAGTACTGCGGCTCGATACCGGTCACGGCCGTGGCACCGATGCGGGCCAGCGGTTCCCGGCCGGTGGCGCGCAGACCGTCCTCGTCGGTGAGCAGCAGAGCCGCGGCGCCGTCGTTGAGCGGTGAGGAGTTCCCGGCCGTGACCGTGCCGCCCTGGCGGAAGACGGGCTTCAGCCTGGCGAGTGCCTCGATGGAGGTGTTGTCGCGGATGCACTCGTCGCGGGCCAGGTCGGCGCCCTCGACGGGGACGACCTCGGAGTCGTACAGCCCCGCGTCCCAGGCACGGGCGGCCTTCTGGTGGCTGGCGAGCGCGAAGGCGTCCTGTGCCTCGCGGTCGATGCCGTAGCGGTCGGCGACCAGTTCGGCGCCTTCGCCCAGGGCGACCGTCCACTCCTTGGGCATCCGCGGGTTGACCATGCGCCAGCCGAGCGTGGTCGAGAACATCTCCTGGTGTCCCGCGGGGAAGGCGCGTTCGGGCTTGGGCACGACCCAGGGCGCGCGGCTCATGGACTCGACACCGCCCGCGACGGCGATGGACGCGTCCCCGACGGCGATGGCACGGGCGGCCTGGATGACGGCTTCCATCCCCGAACCGCAGAGCCGGTTGACCGTTGCGCCGGGCACGGTGACGGGCAGCCCGGCCAGCAGCACGGCCATACGCGCGACGTCCCGGTTGTCCTCCCCGGCCCCATTGGCGTTCCCGAAGATGACGTCGTCGATCCGCGCCGGGTCGAGGTCGGGGGTACGGGAGACGAGTGCGCCGAGGGCACCGGCCGCGAGGTCGTCGGGCCGGATGCCGGACAGGGCGCCGCCGTACTTGCCGATGGGCGTACGGACGGCGTCCACGACATAGACATCACGGAGGCGGTCGGTCATGTCAGCTCCAGGGTGCGGGCGTGAGGGGGTGTCATGGGGTGGTGACGGGCAGACGGACGGGCGCCGCGGTCCTCGCCAGGACCTCGTCGGGGGTGACGTCCGGCGCGGTCTCGACGAGCAGCAGCCCCTCCTCGGTGATGTCGAGCACGGCGAGGTCGGTGATGACGCGGTGCACGCACGCCCTGCCGGTGAGCGGGAGCGTGCACTCCCGGACGATCTTCGGGGTGCCGTCCCGGGCGGTGTGCTCGGTGAGGACGATGACCCGGCGGGCTCCGTGGACCAGGTCCATGGCACCGCCCATCCCCTTGATCATCCTGCCGGGGACGGACCAGTTGGCGAGGTCGCCGGTGGCGGAGACCTGCATGGCGCCGAGGACGGCGGTGTCGATGTGACCGCCGCGGATCATGCCGAAGGAGAGGGCGGAGTCGAAGCAGGCGCCTCCGGGCCGGACGGTGACGGTTTCCTTGCCCGCGTTGATGAGGTCGGCGTCGACCTCGTCGTCGGTCGGATAGGGCCCGACGCCGAGGATGCCGTTCTCGGAGTGGAGGACCACGTCGACACCCTCGGGCAGGAAACCGGGGACGAGGGTGGGCAGTCCGATGCCGAGATTGACGTACGAACCGTCGGTCAGCTCGGCGGCCGCGCGGGCGGCCATCTCGTTCCGCGTCCACGCCATCAGGCTCGTACCGTCCTCTTCTCGATCTGCTTGTCGGCGGCCTGCCCGGCGTCGAGGACGACCACGCGCTGCACGAACACTCCGGGGAGGTGCACGGCGTCGGGGTCCAACTCGCCCGGTTCCACGAGCTCTTCGACCTCGGCGACGGTCACCCGCCCGGCCATCGCGGCGAGCGGGTTGAAGTTGCGTGCGGCCTTGTTGAAGACGAGGTTGCCGTAGCGGTCCCCCTTCGCGGCGCGGACCAGCGCGAAGTCGGTGGTGATGCCGTACTCGAGGACATGTTCCTGTCCGTCGAACACGCGGACTTCCTTGGCGGGGCTCGGCACGGCCACCGCGCCCGTACCGGCGTCCGGCCCGGAGGGGGCGTAGCGCAGGGGCAGTCCGCCGTCCGCGACCTGGGTGCCGACGCCGGCGGGGGTGAAGAAGGCGGGAATGCCGCAGCCGCCGGCGCGCAGCCGTTCGGCGAGTGTGCCCTGCGGTACGAGCTCGACCTCCAGTTCGCCCCCGAGGTACTGGCGGGCGAACTCCTTGTTGTCCCCGATGTACGAGCCGGTGACATGGGCGATCCGGCCGGCGGCGAGCAGGGTGCCGAGGCCCGCCCCGTCGACCCCGCAGTTGTTGGAGACCACCTGCAGTCCGCCGACCCCGCGGGCGAGGACCGCCGCGATCAGGGTGTTCGGCACTCCGCTGAGGCCGAACCCGCCGACCGCCAGGGAGGCGTGATCCCCGATGTCACGGACCGCTTCGGCGGCGCTCTGCTCGACCTTGTCCATCGCGGAGGTTCCTTGTCATGGGGCGGAAGCACCGACCGGGATGCAGTGGTTCGCCAGATGAACTACAGTTCATTTTTCACTCGGACGAGTGTGCGTTCATCGGCCACGCGATGTCAACGGCCGCACGGGACGACTGTGGGCCGAGTCCGGGCTCCAGGACATCGACGCACGACGACCGCACGGAGGGCCCCGATGGCCGCGAGGACCCCGATCCGCGACGCGGCGCCCCGGGAGGCCGTGGGCCCGCTGATGCGCGGTGTCGCCGTCCTCGACGCCCTCAGCGAGGCGGGCGGACGGGCCACCGTCAGCGAGCTCGTACGCTCCACCGGACTCGCCCGCTCCACCGTCGACCGGATCGCCGCGACCCTGGCGCGCATGGGCTACCTCCGGCTCGCCGAGCACACGGCCGTCCTGGCGCCCCGGCTGATGGAACTGGGGAACGCCTACCTCGCCTCGATCCGCCTGCCCGGCCCGCTCGGCCCGCTCGCGGAAGAGCTCGCCGACGCTCTCGACGAGTCCGTCTCCCTGGCCGTACCCGACGGCGACGGCATCCGCTTCGTCCACCGGACGAGACGACGGCGGGCGATGTCGCTCACCTTTCGCATCGGGGACCTGCTGCCGGCCGAACGGACCGCACAGGGAGCGGTGTTCGCCGCATCCCGCAGCGAGGAGGAGTGGTCGCACTGGCGCGCGCGGCGCGGCGCCGGCCCGCGCGGCCGCGGCGCCCTGCCGGCCGCGGATCGGGCCGAAGAGGAGCCCGCCTTCGAGCAGCGTGCCGCACAGGCCCGTGCACAGGGCTGGGCCCTGGACGACCAGCTCGTCGAACCGGGACTGATCACGCTCGCTCTTCCGGTGCGCTCCCCCGACGGCCGGGTGGTCTGCGCCGTCGGCGTGGTGAGCCACACCAGCCGTCACACCGCGGCTTCGATGCGCGAGTCCCTGCTGCCGCGGGTGCGGGACACCGTGGCCGCGATGGAGGAACGGCTGAGGACGAGCCGGGTGGAGACCGAGGACCGGGCGGGCGGGCTCGCCGCCTGGACAGGCGCCTCCAAACAGGAACTCGGCGCCGAGTTCGTGGAGTCACTGGCCCGCGGGCTGACGGTGCTCACCGCCTTCGGGGACGGACGCGCGGAACTCACGCTCGCCGCGGTCGCCCAGGTCACCGGACTGGCGCGCGCCACCGCCCGCCGCGCGCTGATCACCCTGGAGCACCTCGGACATGTGGAGGCACGCGAGCGCACGTTCCGGCTCACCCCGAAGGTGCTGACGCTCGGGTATCCGCCGCTGTCGCGCATCACGCTTGCCGACATCGCCGCACCGCATCTGGCGACCCTCGTGGAGGAGGTGCACGACTCGGCGTCCCTGGCGGTGCTCGACGGCGATGCCATCCAGTACACGGCGCGGGTCGCGACCGGCCGCATCATGAGCGTCAACATCGGGATCGGCACCAGATTTCCGGCGTACGCGGCATCCATGGGGCGCGTCCTGCTGGCCGACCTGCCCGCGCGCGACCGTGCGGACCTGCTGGCAGGAACAGAGCTGCGCGCGCTGACCTCCCGGACCGTCACCGACCGGGAGCGGCTCGATGCCGTTCTCGCACAGGTGGCGCAGGACGGATACGCCCTGGTCGACGAGGAGCTCGAAGAGGGCCTGCGCTCCCTGGCCGTGCCGGTGCGAGATCACTGCGGACGAGCGGTCGGGGCCGTGAACGTCGCCATGCACAGCAGCCGCCGTACCGTGGACCAGTGCCTGGCGGAGGTGCTGCCCGCGCTGCGCTCGGCGGCCGCCGGGATCGAGGCGGATCTGCGCATCGCCGGACGCTTCACCAGGATCCCCTCGTCCTGAGCCGCGGCCCCGGTGGCCGCGGGTCCGGTGGCCGCGGGTCCGGTGGCCGCGGTCCGAGCAGGACCACCGCGACGGGAGACGCCCCCCTCATGGCGCCGGGACCTCCCAGCAGTCCCTGTGGTTTACCCGCTTCTCTTCGGGCACCCGGAATGTGCGACTTTGCGCGTACGCACGTCGGTGCGGCACGCGCACTGAGTCCTGCCCGCCCATCACGGGGCCGATCTCACGGGAGACGAGGAGCCTGACATGTCCGACGAAGCACGTGGCGACGACGTGTACCAGCCCGACGCGACGGAGACCCAGAACCGTCCGACCGACGACCTCGACCTGGAGAACGCGATCGACGAGCGGGATCTGGACGACATCGTCGAGGAAGGCTACTCACCGCCCGAGCGTCCGTTGGGTGTGGGGAAGTACGGCACCACCGGCGAGGAACAGCGGGAGGGCGAGTCCCTCGATCAGCGGCTCGCCCAGGAGACACCGGACATCGAGCCGGAGCCCGGCGACGGGATCGGCGATCTGCCCCGCGGCGAGGGCGAGCCGCTCGACGACGAGGCGGGAGACGCCCGCTCCGGCAGGCTGACCCAGGACGGCTACGCGTCCCGTCAGGACAACGACGTGACCGCGCGGGACGTCGGCATCGACGGTGGCGCGGCGTCCGCGGAGGAAGCGGCGATGCACACGATTCCCGACGAGGACGACGGCGCCCCTTAGCGGTCGACCGTGGCGCATGCCCGGAGCCGGTGAGGGTCCACCGGCCAACCGCAGGGCCGCCGCACGGCGGTACTTCTGCCGGGCAGGTGACTTCAGCGGTTTTGCGGTTACCCGTAACGGCATGGCACGCATCTGGCACACCAAGGAACAGCCTCCGGCACACGCCGAGGACCCCTCGGCGCAGACCGGGAACCGTCCTCCGGGTGAGTCCGAGGCGGCCCCGGACACTCCGGCGGAGCTGCCCAAGAAGTCGTGGTGGTCGGTGCTGCGCCGTACGGCCGCGGAGTTCAAGGACGACGAACTCGCGGACCGGGCCGCCGCGCTCACGTACTACGGAGTGCTCGCGCTGTTCCCGGCGCTGCTGGTGCTCGTGTCACTGCTCGGCGTCGCGGGGAAGTCCACGACGCAGTCGATTCTCGACAATCTCGAGAAGCTCACGCCCGGGTCGGCGCGCCAGATCATCTCCGACGCCGTCGAGCAGCTCCAGGCCAGCAGCGGCACCGGATCGGTCCTGGCGATCGTCGGTCTGCTGGCGGCGCTGTGGTCGGCATCGGGCTATGTGGCGGCGTTCATCCGCAGCTCCAACGCCGTCTACGACATCCCTGAGGGCCGCCCGGTCTGGAAGGTCACTCCCCTGCGCCTCGTCGTCACGGTGGTGCTGATGGTCCTGGCCTGCGCCAGCGCGCTGATCGTCGTGTTCACGGGCGGAATCGCCCGGCAGGTGGGCAGCGCCCTCGGCATCGGGGACACCGCGCTGACGGTGTGGTCCATCGCGAAGTGGCCCGTCCTGGTCCTGCTGGTCACGGTCATGATCGCGATCCTGTACTGGGCCTCCCCGAACGCGAAGGGGCGCGGTTTCAAGTGGGTCACGCCCGGCAGTTTCCTGGCCTTGCTGATCTGGATCGCGGCCTCCGCCGGCTTCGCCCTCTACGTGGCGAACTTCGCCTCCTACAACAAGACCTACGGCACCCTCGCCGGCGTGATCGTCTTCCTGGTGTGGCTGTGGATCACCAATCTGGCGATCCTGCTCGGCCTGGAGTTCGACGCCGAGATGGCACGGGAGCGGGCCATCGTCGGCGGGCACCCCGCGGACGAGGAACCGTACGTCCAGCCCCGTGACACCCGGGCCTGGAGCGATGAGGAACGCCGCGAGATGGGCACGGAGTGAAGAGGGACCACGCCACAGGCCGGGGAGCCGACAGTTCCCACCCGGCCGACGAGGAGGACGGTGCACCCGTGAGCAAGCACTCTCAGGACGCCACGCAGCTCGGCGACCGCGCGGAGCCGGCCGGCCTGCACCTGGCCGTCGGCAGCCCGGCGACCGGTCTCCCCGCCGAAGCCGCCCAGGGCGCCGGCCGGCGGAGCAGCCCATGGCCGCTGCCGCCGGACCGTACGCAGGCCATCCTGGAAGCCACCAAGCACGTCGCCGCCCGGCTCAAGAGCGGCGGACACCCCTTCGCCCTCGTGGGCAGCGTGGCCGCCTACGCGCACGGGGTGCCCGCGAGCTTCCAGCACGATGTGGACTTCTGCATCCTGCGCGAGGACGCCGAGGCGGTGACCCAGGAGCTGGAGGCCGCGGGCGTCGAGGTACGCACGCCGCCCGAGGACTGGCTGATCAAGGCCCGCAGCCACGGCGAGGAGATCGACCTGATCTTCGAGCTCGCCCAGCGGCCCGTGACGCACGAGCTGCTGGACCGGGCGGAGATCCTGCCGGTGGACTCCGTCCGCATGCCGGTGCTCTCCCCGACCGACCTGGTGAGCAGCCTGATGGCCGCGTTCTCGGAGCACCACTGCGACTTCGGCGCCGTCCTGCCGATCGCCCGGACGCTGCGGGAGAAGATCGACTGGGACCGGCTGCGCCGGGACTACGAGGAGGCCCCGATGCCCGACGCCTTCCTCTACCTCCTGGAACGTCTGGAGATCATCGACGAGCGGGGCACGGACAGCGAGCAGGGGGACGAGGACTCATGAGCCACACGGACACCGCCGAGTACCGCATCGCCCATCTGCGCGAGCGGCTGGCGAAGGGATCCGCCGCGGAGATGGGCGTGCGGATCGAGATGCGCGGTGACAGCGTCCTGCTGTCCGGGAGCGTGCCGAGTGCCGCCTGCCGGGACGAGATCCTGCGCATCGCCGAGGACGAGCTCTCGGGGCTGCCCGTCCGCGAGGACCTGGTGGTGGTGTGTGCCACCGCCCCCGACCACCCCGAGGAGCTGGCGTGATCCGCGTAGCAGCAGTCGGCGACATCCATATGGCCCCGGACAGCGCCGGCGTACTCCGCCCCGCTTTCGAGACGCTGGGCGAGTGCGCGGATCTGCTGCTCCTCGCCGGGGACCTGACACGGCACGGGACGCTCGACGAGGCCGCCGTCGTGGCCCGTGAGGTGGCCGGCCTCGACGTGCCCGTGGTGGCCGTGCTGGGCAATCACGACTACCACAGTGATCTCCAGACCGAGATCGCTCACCTGCTCGGCGAGGCCGGCGTCACCGTGCTGGAAGGCGACGGCACGGTGCTCGACATCGGCGGCGTGCGCGTCGGGATCGCCGGGACCAAGGGCTTCGGCGGAGGCTTCGCGGGACGCGAGGGCGGCGATTTCGGCGAGCCGGAGATGAAGAACTTCATCCGCCTGACGAAGCGCTGCTCGGAGGAACTGCGGCGCTCGCTGGAGGATCTGAGGGAGCGCGACTGCACCGTCCGGATCGCGCTGACGCACTACGCGCCGGTGGCGGACACGCTGGCGGGCGAGCCGCTGGAGATCTTCCCCTTCCTCGGCAGTTATCTGCTGGCGGAGGCGATGGACGCCGCGGGCGCCGACCTCGCCGTGCACGGGCACGCGCATCACGGCGCCGAACACGGGATGACCAGCGGCGGTGTGCGGGTGCGCAATGTCGCCCAGCCGGTGATCGGCCGGGCCTTCGCCGTCTACCACCTGGCCGTCCACGACGACGATGCGCAGGCCCACGCCGCGAGCACCGGAGCGGGCGCCCTCCACTGAGGCCACCCGGGGGCCGCCGCGGCCATGGATCCGGCGGAACTCCCCGAAGCGGCCGTGGTGATCGACGCGGTCGGACTCCAAGGCCCGGTCACACCGCCGGACGTCTCCCGGCGTCGCGGCTGACGACGGCATGAGGCACATCACATGCCGGAAGGGTGAATACCGGAACAACGAGGGCCGGCCGCCCGTTGAGCGGTATGTGGCTGCGGAGGGGACAGTGTCCCCGGGCCCTACCTATTGCCCATGGGGAAGATCGTTCGGCTGAAGCCCCATGGAGCCTTCCGCCGCGAGGCGACCGCCCTCCGTGTCCACCTCATACCGCCCCGGCTGGATTCCCCCCTCCAGCCGGGGCTTCCTCTTTCCTGATACGGCCCTGATGCGGCCCGTTCCTGATGCGGCCCGCTCGTCAGGGATGCGGCCAGTCGTCGACTCCGCCGCCTCGCCACTCGATCAGATCGGTGTCGGACAGATCGATCACCTCGTCCTGGGCACCGAGTTCCTTGCGCAGCAGTTCCGCGAGGTCGCCGCGACCGTGCGCGAGACCGGCGATCTGTCCGTGGATGGTCACTCTTCGGCCGCCGCTGGGCGACGGAGGGTGAACGATGACCGGTGGGTGAGGAGGCATGCCTCCACCGTGCCTCGCACGGAGCGCGAATGCATCCCGGACGCCACAACCCGATGCGTCCGGCAACCCGATGAGTCCAGCGCGTGGCGGCAGTCCTATGAAGGAGACCGAACCGGCGGACGTCTGGAGCTCGGACATGCGCGACCTGATCATCACCGAGAACATCACGCTCGACGGAGTCATCGACGCGGCAGAGGGCTGGTTCGGCCCGGCCGGGGTCGACGCGGAGGCGGACCGGACCGACATCGAGGCAGCACTCGGCACCCAGATGGAAGCCGCCGACGCGCTGCTCGTCGGGCGGGTCACCTTCGAGGAGATGCGCGGCTTCTGGCCCCGGCGGACCGACGATACGACGGGTGTGTCGGACTACCTCAACTCGGTGTCCAAGTATGTGGTGTCCGGCACCCTGTCCGACCCGGAGTGGGACAACACCACCATTCTGCGCGGCGGCCTCACGCGGGAGGTGCGGGCGCTGAAGACCGCGCCGGGCAAGGACATCGTCACCACCGGCAGCATGACCCTGGTGCGTGACCTCGTCGGCACAGGGCTCGTCGACGAGTACCGGCTCTTCGTGTACCCGGTCGTCATCGGCCACGGGCAGCGTCTCTTCGAGGACGCGGAAAAGGTCCCGCCACTGCGCCTGGTGGAGACCCGGCCGTTCAACTCGGGTGTGCTGCTGCTGCGTTACCGGACCGCATAGGAACAGGCGGCCGCCGGGGACGGCGAGCGCGGCAGGAGCCGCCGGCCGGGAGCTGTTCCTCGACGCAGGGCCACGGGAACCGGTCGTGACGGAATTGTGTCTGCCCTGGGGAGAGCAAGTGGGCTACCGTGCGGCGGTCGCGTTCCGTGCGACCACGCCCCGGACATCCGGCGGGAGCGCTTGCGGCAAGGGGGACGGATGAACGCGTGGACAGTGCCCGGGTACACGGAGACCCGTGAGCTGGGTTCCGGCGCCAGTGGGCGCGTCGTCCTGGCCGTCCATGACGCGACCGGCGTTCCGGTGGCCGTCAAGTACCTCAGCGAGAGCCTGCGGACGGACGCCGCCTTCGTCCAGGACTTCCGCTCCGAGGCCCGGCTGCTCGGCGGACTCGACTCGCCGTACGTCGTCGGCCTGTACGAGTACGTCGAAGCCCCGCACGGCGCCGCCATCGTGATGGAACTCGTCGACGGTGTCGCCCTGCGTACGCTGCTGACCCGCGAGGGCGCCACCGGACCGGAGGCCGCACTCGTGGTCCTCAAGGGCTCACTGCTGGGGCTGGCCGCGGCGCACCGGGCGGGGGTCGTCCACCGTGACTACAAGCCCGAGAACGTCCTGGTCGCGGCGGACGGGTCGTCCAAGCTCGTCGACTTCGGTATCGCCGCGGGCCGTGGCACCACCCCGGGCGTGGCCGGCACTCCGGCGTACATGGCGCCGGAGCAGTGGAACGGGGAACCCGCCTCTCCGGCCGCAGACGTCTACGCGGCGACCGCGACTTTCTACGAATGCCTGACCGGGCACAAGCCGTTCACCGGCGAGAACTTCGCCGAACTGGCCCTCCAGCACATCGGCGCGCCGGTCCCCGACGACGACGCCCCCGAGCCGGTACGGCCGCTGATCCGGCGCGGACTGGCCAAGACTCCGGAGGAACGCCCGGAGAACGCGGCGGCGTTCGTGAACGAGCTGGAGGACCTCGCCCGGGCCGCGTACGGCGAGGACTGGGAGGAGCGGGGTCAGCGCCGGCTCGCCGCGCTGGCCGCCCTGCTGCCGCTGCTGTTCCCCTCCGCCGGCGGACAGTCGGCGGGAACGACGGCGGTGGCCACGACGGCGCTCGGCGGAGGCCGGGGCGGCAGCTGGAAGCCCGGTCTCCGGGGCATCCTGACCGGTGTCGCCGCCATCGTCATCGGGATACTGGTCGTGGTGGCCGCGGATGCCACCGGCGGCGGCGTCCCACAGGTGACGGCCCAGAGTCTCGCCACCACCAGTGCCCGGCCCGGCACGACCGTCTGGCCGAGCGAGGACCCGTCCCCGTCGGCGAGTCCCTCCGTGTCCGCATCCGCCTCGCCGTCCGCGACAAACTCCCCGTCCCCTTCGCCCACGGACACCGTGAGCGGCGGAGCCGTCACCCCCACGCCCGTCGTGGATCCGCCCACCACTCCCCCGAGCCCACCGACCACGGACCCCACGACTGCCGCACCCACACCGTCGGAGCCGACCACGGCTCCGCTGCGGGTCAAGTCCGTGTCCGTCACCGGCCTGCGTCAGGTGTCGACCACGGGCGGCGTCGCGTCGGTGGACGTCGCCACCGACGGAACGGGGCCCGTCACCGTCGTCATCACCTGGTTCACCGGAGACGCCCAGGGGCAACTCGGCGTCCCCGACGGGTCACAGACCTTCGAGCGCAGGGGCGCCACGCAGTACACGCTGGCGCTGGACCACACCTTCCAGGGGAGGGGCTGCTACTGGGGCGTACGGGCGTCCACCAACCCGGCGGCCGCCTCCGGCAGTTCCTCCCAGCAGGTCTTCATCCGGCGGTGCACGATCTCATGAGCGACGACCGAACCCACCGTCTCCGTGACCACGACGGAGGACCCGGCTCCGAGGGCGGCCATGACCGTTCCGAGGTCGGACGAGGCCACGACGACGGCGGTGACGAGTACAGCGCGACCGCACTCGGCAGTCAGTGGTTCGAACGGCCCGAGCCCGAGCCCGCCACCGAGAGGGCGACCCTGGTCCAGCGCGTGCGGCCGGACGCGGAGCCCGACCGGGTGGAGGGAGAGGTCCTGCGCTTCGGGCCGGGCGTGACGGCGCTCGCCCGCGACCGCGTCCCCCACAACTCCACCGCTGCCGTCTGGCACGGCGGCACCCTGGCCGGACGGCCCGAGGACGGCGGGCCTCCCGAGAAACCACGCCGCGGCGGCCTCCGCCGGTACACCCTGGCAGGTGTGGTGCTGCTGGCGGTCCTCGCCTTCCTCGCCTGGCAGCGCTTCGGTCCCGGTCTCGCCGTGCAGGACGTGTCCGTCCGTACGGTCACCGAGGGTCCCGGCTGTGACGGCACGGCCGATGTGGTGGGAGTGGTCGACACCAACGGCCGGCCGGGCACGCTCACGTACCGCTGGGTCCGGAGCGACGGCACCACGTCGGGCCTGCTGACCGAGAAGCTGACGCGCGGCCAGGAGCGGGCACGTCTGCATCTGCTGTGGACGTTCCACGGGTCCGGGGAGTACCGCGCCCGGGCGGAACTGCGGATCGTCTCACCGTCCCCGCGCACGGCGGACGTCCGGTTCGCGTACAGCTGCCCCTGACGGCAACCGGCGAGCGGATCCCGTGCGTGTCGGGGTCGGCGGATCGCGGGAGCTGCGGGGTCAGGCGCGCCCGTACTCGTACCGCACGCGGCTGAGGTACATCTCGTCGGTCATCACGGACACCGTCCGGCGAAGCCTGTCGCCGGCCCGTACGACGGTGTCGGCGATCTGCGTGTCGCCGTCGTCCAGCCGCAGCCGGACGTCGCCGTACCGGTCGTCGTCCGCGGAGTGCGGATCGGCATCCTCATCGTGCAGCAGGAGATGGCTCCCGGCCGCGGTGGTGACGATCCGGCCGTCGAACGGCAGGGCCTTGGCTTCGAGGACACCCTCCTCGCAGAACCACTCCACCTCGGCCGTACCCGATTCCGTGAAGGTGTCGTCGTCACCGATGTCCAGGGTCAGTCCCGTCGCCGGCTCCAGGGGCGGTTCCGCGTCGAATGTCTCGCCCGCGAGCCAACTGTGCAGGAGCAGTGTCAGGTCCAGCCGGGTGCAGCCGATCACCGCGTCCATCCTGATCTCGTCCACGGACTCGGAGGTCACGTCGGGGTCGTGCGAGACCGCGCCGAGCAGTTCCCAGCGTCCCGTGAAGTCCGTCATGCCGTACACCCCGTTCGTTCCTGTCACCCATCGGGAGATCCCACATCAGGACCCGGGTAAGACAACGACGGACGCGAGGACGGGCCCTGCCCGGGCCGTTCTCCGGACAGGGCCCAGGAAGGACAGGGCCCCGGGGTTCGGGCAGGGCCTAGTTGAACGGCTCCAGTGTCATGAAGGCCTCCTGCGGGTTGCCGTCGTGCACCAGGGACTCATGAGCACCCACGTCGTCGAAGGCGAAGCCGTACGCCTTACCGTCGACCATCTGCCCGTGGATGATGCGCGAGTAGTGGTTGGTGACCGCGTCCCGGTAGAAGTTGGCGTTGTCGGGGTCGGGCTGGTTGGGGTTGGTCAGCAGCGTCGAGCGGTTGTAACCCGCGCACAGGGTGCGGGAAATCGGGCCGCGGACCAGGTCGTTGGGCGCGTCGAGAAGCTTGTAGCAGCCGAAGACGCTGTCGGAGTCGGGCTTCTGGAAGCTCGTGACCACGGCTCCCGAGCCGTTGGTGAAGTTCATGACGTTGCCCGAGACCCTGCCGTAGTACTTGGTGTTCGGCTGGTTCGCGAACGGCGTCACGGTGAGCGTGGAGGAGCTGTACCTGCTCCAGACCCGGTTGATGTAGTCGTTCATGACGCCGGCGGAGAGTCCGCCCGCCTCGATGCCGTGACCGGGCGAGAGAGCACGCAGCGGAGTGCCGTCGGGGCGGTTCTGGATCAGCCCGCCCCAGCCTGCCGAACGCAACTGGTTGAAGACGGCGTTGTACCCGCCGGGCTTGAGCCTGCCGGTGTTCTTGACCGTGCCGTTGGCGAGCTTGACGCCCACCGCGTACGGAGCCGAGAACATGTCGACCTGGGTGCTGTTGATCCACAGCCCGGCGTCGTTCAGCGTGTACTCGGACCAGTTGAACAGGATGTTGCGGTTGGGGTCGGACGGATTCTGCACGGCGGGCTGCACGAGACCGCCGGTGGTGACCTTGAAGACGATCTTCTGGCCGATGGAGAAGTAGACACGACCCGAGAACTTGGGCATCCGGATCGTCCTGGTCTGCCCGTTGGCCGGTCCCGCGATCGAGGCGTCGGGGGCAGGCGTCGGCGGATTACCTCCCGCCGGCCAGGGGTGGAACGTGCCGTTGGCGTCGGCCCAGCCCTGACGGCCCGACGAGAGTTCGGTGCCCAGGTTGTAGATGTAGACGGGTTCGCTGCGCCCTGAGCTGTTCTTGATCGTGAGCGGAATGGTCGCCGGCACGGCTTCCGCGGATGTCGACGGGCCGAGGACCGTCAGGCCCGTGGCGACGACCAACGCCGACACCACGGATGCGAGGACTTTCGGTAAGCGGAACACGCTCTTGCCTCCTTGTGGGGGCTCGTGGGGGTGAATCCCGAGCGACGGGAAGTGCGGCGCCCACGCGGCCTGTGGGTCGCCAGAGGGGGAATGGACGGTTACCCGAAGGGTGAGAGCGCTCTCAGAATCCGGCTGCGTTCATCTTCTGTCAATGAACCTGACACAGCTGAGGTCTGTCGATCAGGACGGGCGGGGCACCGAACGAAGCCTGGTGCGTGGGGTCAGGCTGGGTGAGGACGGCGTGGGAGCGCTCTCGGAGGCGGGACGGCTCTCCGTCACACCTCCGGCGCCGACCATGCGTCAGCGGTGCGGTCCGGCCACTCGGCGGCACCCGCCCGGCGCCCGCGGGCTCACCGAGCCGCACTCACCGCACCGGGCAGGCGGCCTCCTCGTCCCGGCCGCGCACTGCGGGCAGATGAATCACGACGAGCACGAGGGCCGCCGGCATCACATGGCGGCCGGCGGAGTCGAGGCCGTTCCAAGGGAGTTGCAGCTTCTCCACACGTCCGGCAGCTCTGTGTTCAGGGGTCGGAGTGAGTGGTGCGTCCCGTCGGTTGTCAGACCCGGGTGCCAGGCTGTGCCGCCATGGACACGGAAGAGTTCTGGAACCTCATGGAACAAGCTCGCGGCCGCGCTGCGGATCCGACCGATGCGGAGGACATCGCCCGCCGGGCCACGGCACTGCTGGCCGCCCGCGAACCCCAGCAGATCCTCGATGCCCAGCAGATCCTGTGGGACCTCATGGCCGCGTCGTACAAGGCACCCCTCTGGGCTGCCGCCTACCTCATCAACGGCGGCTGTTCGGACGATGGTTTCGACTACTTCCGCGGCTGGCTGATCGCCCAGGGCCGCACCGCCTTCGAGCAGGTCGTCGACGATGCCGACCGCCTCGCCGACCTGCCCGCCGTCCGCGCGGCAGCGAGCGTCGGCATGGACCTGGAAGGGGAACAGACCCTGAGCATCGCCTGGGACGCCTACGCGAGAGCGACCCGAACACAGCTGCCCGGAGGCTCCTTCAGCATCAACTACCCCCCGCTCGATCCCGCTTGGGACTTCGACTTCGGCGACCACGGCCGGATCGCCACCCGACTGCCCCGGATCACGGCGCTCTTCACGGACTGAGCGGGACCACACGGCCGCGGCACCACCACCGGAGTCGCACCCCCGCCGCCGGCGCGTTCCGGGGCGGGTCCTCCCGTCGCCGCCGCGGGGGAACCGCGCGGGCAACCGTCTACTGGGGCTGGGTCGCGATCTGGATGAGGTTGCCGCAGGTGTCGTCGAAGACGGCAGTGGTGACAGGCCCCATCTCCAGGGGCTCCTGGGTGAAGCGGACGCCGAGGCCGCGCAGGCGCTCGTACTCCGCCGTCACGTCCTCGACGGCGAACTGCGCGAGCGGGATGCCGTCGCCGACGAGTGTGTCGCGGTAGGTCTTGACGATCGGGTGGCCGGCGGGCTCCAGCAGGAGTTCGGTACCGCCCGGCTCGTCGGCCGAGACCACGGTCAGCCACCGGTCCTTCTCCCCCACCGGGACGTCGTGCTTCTTCACGAAGCCGAGGACCTCGGTGTAGAAGCGCAGGGCCTTGGCCTGGTCGTCGACGAAGACGCTGGTCAGACGGATTTTCATGGGGTGCTCTCTTCCGGTCCGGATGTGTCGGGCACGAGCCATCGCTCGGCGATCCGCCGAAGGGGGGCCGTGTTCAGGTCGTGGAATTTGTAGCGGCCTTCCCGCCTGGTCTCGACGAGCCCGGCGGCCTCCAGCACGGCGAGGTGCTGGGAGACCCCCTGGCGTGAGATCGCGAGCTGATGCTTCATGCTCAGGCGCGCGCAGATCTCGAACAGGGTCTGTCCGGACTTCTCCGTGAGCTCGTCGAGGATGGTGCGGCGGGTGGGATCGGCCAGGGCTTTGAAGAGGTCGTCGGCCACGACCGCATGATAGGCAACTATTCACTTGCCTATCAAGTCGTGGGACACCGTGCCGGGTGTCGGCCGGCCGCGAGGGCGGCCAGGAGGGCGGCCAGGACATGGCCGGTGGACCGGGGAAGGAAGCCCTGTCCCTGTCCGGGATCAGGCAGCTCCGGCTCCGCCCGCATTCCACAGATCAACCGCGACACACTGCTCAGCGGCGCGGGCGCGCGGTCGCTCAGGCGCCGCCTTCACCGTCGGACTCAGGGGTGCTCCCGTAACGCCTCTCGAACTGGGCGATGCGGCCTTCGGAGTCGACTGTCCGCGCCTTGCCGGTGTAGAAGGGGTGACTCTCCGAGGAGATCTCGACATCGACGACCGGGTACGTCTCGCCGTCGTCCCACGTGATCTCCTGATCGCTCGTAGCCGTGGAACGCGTGAGGAAGGCGTACCCTGCCGCACGGTCTCGGAACACCACAGGACGGTAGGCCGGGTGCTTGTCTTCCTGCATGACGGCTCCTTGAACTCCAGAGGTGGGTCACCGACGATCGCGTCGCCCGCCCGTCGCGCCTCGCCCGTCGCACCGTCGCGCGAACTCGCGGGGACTGCCGGGCAGACCGGGCTAGGCCGCTCGGGCCGGGCCCTCACCCTCGACGTCGAAGACCACCTGGTCCTCGTAGCACCACCACCAGGTCTCGCCCGGTTCGTACGAGCGGATCAACGGGTGGCCGGTGGCGGCGTTGTGTGCGGTGGCGTGGCGGGCGGGCGAGGAGTCGCAGCAGGCCACGTGCCCGCACATCTGGCACTCCCGCAGGTGCACCCAGGTGCCACCTTCGGCGACGCATTCCCTGCAGGAATCCGGGCTGTCCGGTGTGACCACGGGCCGGACCTGGTCGAGGTGACTGCAGACACGGAACACATCAGTCATCGTGGCACCTCCTCGGCAGATCTCCTCGGACACCCGCGGGCGACGTACGTTGTGGATACGTACCGGCATGACTCAGCGGCGTCGGCCGCACAAACGCCGGATTTGCAGCAACAGGCGCTGCCTCAAGCCTGCCACCGTGACACCCCGTGTCAAGCCGAGCACCGGCAGACGAGTGCGTGACCAGGCATGTTCCGTCTCGGGCCCCTGCCGTCCGAGGGCCGGCGCGAGGAGTCACCCTCTGGCGTCGACCAGAGCGGCGGGGCGGGGCGGGGGCAGCCGTACGCGGCGATGGAGAGGTAGCGGGTGTCGGGCCGCGGGAGTCGAGACGCCGGGTCGCACCGGCCCGGCGCCATCGGCCGTGGTGGATGGCCACCAGTCCGCCCCACCCCCCGGACAACGGAGTGACCGCCGAGCGCCCGATCACCGACAGCGCACAGCGGTCCCCTCGTGTCATCGTCCTCCGGTCACCGCCCCTTCCTGCAACTCCAGCCGCGATCCCGTGAACCGCGACCGCATCCGGCGGTCGTGGGTGACCAGCACCAGCGCGCCCTCGTAGCCGGTCAGCGCCGACTCCAGTTCCTCCACGAGCGCCGGTGACAGATGGTTGGTGGGCTCGTCCAGCAGAACCAGGTCCACCGGCTCGCTGACCAGCCGGGCCAGTTCGATGCGGCGGCGCTGGCCGTACGACAGTTCCCCGACGCGCAGCCGCAACGCCTCGGGTGCGAACAGACCGAGCGACAGCAACCGGTCGGCGTGTTCGTCCCGGTCACCGGGGCGGCCGTGCGCGAATGCCTCCAGGACGGTCAGTGCCGACGGCCACGGCGTTTCCTCCTGGCGCAGGTGTCCCACTCGCCCGGTAACCACCACGGTGCCGGCGTCCGGGGTGAGTTCCCCGGCCAGGACCCGCAACAAGGTGCTCTTGCCCGCTCCGTTGGGGCCTGTGACCAACAGCCGCTCCGCCGGGCCGAGGCGCAGTTCGGGCACCCGCAGCCGGTCGTCCACGACGACACCGTCGAGCTTCGCGGCAGGCGCCTCGCCCGGGCCTCGGTCGGTGGCGATGCGGGCCGTGAACGACAACGGGTCCGGCGGCGGTGCCACCGGGTGCGCGGTGAGCCGCTCGACCCTTTCCTTGGCGTTGCGGATACGGCTCATCGCACCGTGGGCCCGCCCCCGCGCGCGGAACGCCGGGGCGCCGAAGATGGCCTTCGGAATCTTGCGCGGGATGCTGCCCAGGCGCGCCACGTTGGACTCGGCAAGCCTGCGGCTCCGGTCGAGCTCGGCACGCCACTCGTCGTACTGCTGCTGCCGTCGACGGCGTTCGGCGGCCTTGGCGGCGAGGTAGCCGGCGTAGCCGTTGCCGTGGCGGGAAACGCGACCGCCCTCGACCTCCACAACCGTGGTGGTGAGCCGCTCCAGGAACACGCGGTCGTGGGTGACCGCGACGACGGTTCCGCGGTGGGCCCGCAGATGCTCCTCCAGCCATCCGACGGCCCGGTCGTCCAGGTCGTTGGTCGGCTCGTCGAGCAGCAGCAGTTCGGGCCGGGACGCCAGGGTCGCGGCCAGCGCCAGCCGCGAGCGCTCACCGCCGGACAGGGTGCCGAGCGGTCGGTCCCGGGCGAGACCGGGCAGACCGAGCCCGTGCAACGCGGCATCCACGCGGGTGTCGGCGCCGTAGCCGTCACGGGCCTCGTACTGCTCGGTCAGCCGTGCGTACTCGGCGAGGCGTTCGGTCAGCTCCGCGTCCACGGGGGCCTCCCCGAGGGCGCGTTCGGCCTGCCGCAGAGCCGCTTCGAGTGCACGCAGCTCCGCGAGCGCCAGGTCGACGGCGTCCTGGACGGTGGCCTGCGGAGGCAAGCCGAGGCTCTGGGCGAGATACCCCGTCCCGCCGGGCGAGGTCACGGTCACCTCGCCGGCGTCGGGTTGCTCCCTGCCGGCGAGAAGATGCAACAAGGTGGACTTCCCCGCCCCGTTGTCACCGACGACGCCAGCCTTCTCACCGGGGGCGAGACCGAACGAAACCTGGTCGAGCACAATGCGGTCGTCGTAACGCTTGGAGACACCGCGCAGGGAAAGCTGTGAGAGGGAAGATGTATGTGGCGCACGCATGCGAAAGCCCCAGTTCTCGGCCGATGCCGGTAGAACGGATTCGAGGACGAATCAACGCCGCGACCGCGGAGCAGAGCTCGACACGGTCGTGCGCGGGGCGATCACAGAGTTCCCATACGGACGAAGGTACGCGGGCGCCCTGTCGCGGGCAACGGGGTTTTCACGACCGGCCGCCCCCGTCCTGGCGGCGTGCGCGCCCGGCCCTGGTCCGCTGCCTCGACGGACGGCCCTCCACGAACACGAACCGCACTGTGCCGGATGTGCGGCTGACGCCGACGCCGCCCCGGACACCGTCAACTCCGAGAGCATCGGCCCGCACTCAGAAGAGGCCGTCCTGATCGATGCGCACCGCCCGTCGCCGCACCGTGCGCGGCGCACGCCGGACGGGCGGTGCGTCGCCGAACAGCGGAGCCGTACCGCACGCGTCGGGCTCTGCCGGAATGGCCGCGGGCCCCGTGGGCACTGCCAGTTGCAGCGGGACGTCAGGGTCGAAGTCCGCGCGCGTCATGGCCGTCCAGTCGCGGCCCGGCTGCTCGGCCATGCGTCGTCTCCCCTCCGCCGGTCGCCACCCACACACCGCCTGCCCGCGGCGCGGGCAGGCGCTTACAGGCGGGCCGCCTCACGTGCTCGTACCCGCATCCTTCCAGTGGATCACCCCTCGCATCGGTCATCCGGGCCACCCCCGTGCTTCGACGGGGAGGGGTTCGACGGCGCCTGACGGCCGGAAGTCCGCACGGACGCTCCCGGTCACGGATAGCGCCGCGTCTCACCGGGGATGTCCCTCAGGGGCATCCGGTGCCATGCCACTCCCCTTGCTCCCGGACAGCAGCCTTCGGGCCGGCGGGAGCCCGGCCCGCCCGCGGAACCTGGCAGATCGCGGTCCGGCGCGCTATGCTCGCCGACGATGATCACTCATTCTGTTCACAGATTGGGGGTCCCGTCCGCGCAAGGTGAGTGCTGATGCTCACTCAGATCGCGAACGGGGATTCCCGCCTTTCCTTCTGGCTGCGCGTGCGTGAGTACGCCGTGCCGCCGTCCATGATCGAGACTGCGACCGCCCGTCGGCATGCCGGGGACTGGGCAGGCGCGTGCGCCGCCGCAGGCATCGATGTCGACCTCGATCTGCGCTCCGTGGCCCGCACTCATGGCCGCGACCTAGCGACCCTCATCCGAGCCGATCTCCGCCATCTGGTACCGGACTTGCTGCGCTGGCACATGCCGAGAGTCGCTCCCGACGGACTTCTGCGCCCGGGTCTGACCATCGCGCTGGCCCGGTACGACACCGCCGGGCGGAACGACGGATCGTCTGTGCGGCTGGTGGTCCGTACCCCGCCTGCCTGGGCGGACGGCGGTCAGCGGATCAGCCTCGCGCTGTGGGACGGATCCCGTGCCGAGCCCGGCGCCCGACGACATCCGCATCCTCATCCTCATCCCGACCGGCGGTTCCGCCTCGACCTGCACCGTCACCTCTGGGACGCGCGCTGCACCGATGCGCTGGGGGTCCGGTCCGGCGCGGGTGCGCCGTACGCCGACTCCCCCGCTCCGGATCCGCCGGCGTCGGTGCCGCGCGAACTCCGCTGTGCCGTTGACCGGTGGGCGGACGAGGCGGCGATCCTGCTCCGCGCCGAGGGGAGGAGGGACGGCCCGGTCGCCGTGCGGTTCGGCGGACGGCGCAGACTGCTGTTGGAGCCCGCCGCGGACCGGGACGGACCCGGACCGCCCACCCTGCGGATCACGCCGGCGCCGGCCGACGGCGACATCTCGACCCTGCCCGTCCTGCCCGACGCGGCGACCTGGGTACTGCCCGACCTGGATCTGATCCGCACCGGTTCGATCGAGGCCGGTCGGCTGCACCCTCTGGTCGCCTCGGCGCTCGCACCCGGCCACGCGCCGGCCGTGGGCTCCCCCGATCCCCGTGGGGCGGGTCGACCACACCCCGTGGAGTGCAGGGGAGACCGGCACCGGGTCGGTCTGGTCGACGGGGTCCTCGTACCCCTGGACCACGACCCCGCCGAGATCCGCCGGGAGGAGCTGCTGGTCGCACTGACCGGAACTCCCCTGCCCTGCCTGCAGTTCATCGACCAGGCGCACCGTCGGCCGGACTGTCTCGTCGGTGTGCGCGAGCGCCTGGTTCACGGTGACACCGCCGGCGCGCTGGCCGTCGTCGAGGGCCTGCTCGGCTCCGAGGCCGTGCTGCGTGACGGCGCTCTCCGGGACGCGCTGGAGGCGGCCGCACGTCGGCGGATCGCCTACGGGCTCTACCGGGCAGGCCTGGTCGGCCCCGGGCCCGACCGCCTGCGCCCGGGCCCCTCCCGTCCCCGTGACCTGCGCTCCCGCCCGCGCCACACCACAGCACGCTGACCCGCGGGACCTCGGTCCTCGGCACCCACTCACTCCGTCACGAACCCCAAAGGTGATCAGACATGCCCACATACACTCCGCTCGCTGCTGCCTTGGACCACACAGTCATCGACGACCCCGCCCACGCGTCCCAGCTCGAGGTCGCCGGTGAGTTGCTGACGCTGCTGCGCGATGCCACCACCGAACCGCGCCCCGACACACAACTGGAAGCACTCACCCTGGCCGTGGCCGCCGACCTGCCCGTCGTCCTGTGGGGCGAGCCGGGGATCGGCAAGACCGCGGCCCTGACACAACTCGCCGCGGCCCTGGATCTCCCGCTGACCACAGTGATCGCGAGTGTGCACGAGCCGTCCGACTTCGCGGGTCTGCCCATCGTCGGGGACGATCCCGCGGAACAGGGTGTTCCCATGGCTCCGCCGGACTGGGCGGTACGACTCGTACGGGCCGGCAAGGGTCTGCTGTTCCTGGACGAGCTGTCCACCGCGCCACCGGCGGTTCAGGCCGCCCTGCTGCGCCTCGTGCTGGAGCGACGGATCGGCTCCCTCCAACTGCCGCCCGGCGTACGGATCGTGGCCGCCGCCAACCCCCGGTCCTCGGCGGCCGACGGCTGGGAGCTGAGTCCGCCGCTGGCCAACCGTTTCGTCCATCTTCAGTGGACCCACGACCACGAGGTGGTGGTACGCGGCCTCGGTGGCACGTGGCCGCGGGCCACACTGCCGCGGCTCGACCCGGCGACATTGCCCGACGCCGTGGACTTCGCCCGCCGCGCGGTGTGCGGGCTGCTCGCCGCCCGCCCGACTCTCGTACACCGGCTGCCCAGCAACGAGACGCGTCGGGGAGGGCCGTGGCCGTCACCGCGCAGCTGGGAGATGACACTGTTCCTGATCGCCTTCGCGACCGCGGCCGGGTCCTCCCGGGAAGTACTCTCCCTGCTGGTCAGGGGCACCGTGGGTGACGGCCCCGGGCTGGAGTTGCTGGCCGGTCTGGACCGGATGGACCTCCCCGATCCCGAGGTGCTGCTCGCCGACCCGGCGAGCGCGGTCCTGCCCGAACGGGGAGATCTGCGCCAGGCCGTGCTCGACGGTGTCGTGCAGGCGGTCCGCACCCGGCCGGAGAAGTCCCGCTGGGACGCGGCCTGGGCGCTGCTGGTGCGGGCGTTGGAGACGGGAGCACCCGATCTGGTGGTGGTCCCCGCGACCACCCTCGCGTCGCTGCGCCGCGAGGACTGGGACGTACCGACGTCCATCGAAGGGCTCGCCGGAGTGGTGTCCCTGTCCCGGCGAGCCGACAAGGCGGCGGCTCGTGCCGCGGTCGCCACGAAGGCCGGACGATGATGCCGGACGCACCGGGGGCGCTGGACCTCGACAAGCTCTTCGCCGCCCGGCTTCAGGCCGCCCGGGCCCGGCCGTATCTGGCGACCGCGCTCTACGCCCTGCACACCGTGGAGTCGCGGATGGTGCCCACGATGGCCGTGGACCGGCACTGGCGGTGCTATGTCTCGCCGGCGTTCGTGGCCCGGACGCCGGTGGAGGAACTGGCCGGGGTGTGGGTGCACGAGGTGTCGCACCTGCTGCGCGACCATCACGGCCGCAGTGACCGGGTCGCCAGGGAACGCGGGCTGACCGGTCCGGGGGAACGGCTTCGGATGAACATCGCCGCGGACTGCGAGATCAACGACGACGCGTTCGGTGACGGGCTGGTCCGACCCGACGGCGTGGTCGATCCGGCCCTCCTCGGGCTCCCCGAGGGGGAGTTGATGGAGGACTATCTGCGTCAGTTCGGACTCGGGCCGCGTACGCAGAGCGTGACCTGGCTGGACTGCGGCAGTGGCGCCGACGGACTGGCGCGGGAGTGGGAACGGGGACCGGACGGCGCGCACGGCCTCAGCGACCAGGAACGTGACGCGGTCCGGTTCCGGGTGGCGCAGGGCATCACCGGCCGTCCGGGGAGCGCCCCGAAGGGGTGGCAGCGGTGGGCGGAGGAAGCCTTCCACCCGCCGCAGCCGTGGCGGGAATTGCTGGGGGCGGCGGTCCGCTCGGCGGCCTCCGCCGCCGGTGCGGGCGAGGACTACACCTACGGCCGGCCGTCGCGGCGTTCGGCCGGGGTGCCGGGCGCCGTTCTGCCGAGCCTGCGGCGCAGGCCGCCCCGGGTCGCCGTGGTCATCGACACGTCCGGGTCGGTCAGCGACGCCGAACTGGGCAGCGCGCTCCTCGAAGTCGCCGCGATCTCCCGCGCCGTCGGCGGACACCGCGACCTGGTCACCGTGGTGCCGTGCGACGCGGCGGCCGAGGTCGCGCACTCACTGTGCCGCGCCGAGGGAATTCCGCTCATGGGCGGTGGCGGTACGGATCTGCGTACGGGCTTCGCCAAGGCACTCCGCACGCAGCCCCGACCGGATGTCGTCGTGGTCCTCACCGACGGCCAGACGCCGTGGCCGGACGCGCGACCACCGTGCCGGACGGTCGTGGGTCTGTTCCCTCGGCAGACGCGAGCGACCTGGGACGAGGACGATCCGGACTATGTGCCGGACTCGCCACCGGAGTGGGCGCGAGTCACGCACATCGGGTCCGGCCCCGGGGCTCGGTGAGCCCGCGGCCGGCGACCCGATCGCGCCGCGGTGCGGGTCGGCGTCGAGGTCCCGCGGCCACGGGCGACTCGCGCAACCTCCTTGCGGGGAGGTCCTGTTCAGTCGATGACCGCGGTGGCTTCGACCTCGACGAGATGGTCGGGTACGTCCAGTGCCGCGACTCCCAGCAGCGTGCCCGGCGGCACCGGGGTGCCCCCGAGCTTCTCGGCCGCCCGGGCAACCCCTTCGAGGAACAGGGGCATCTTGTCGGGGGTCCAGTCGACGACGTAGACGGTCAGTTTCGCCACGTCGTCGAAGGAACCGCCGGCCGCGGCCAGGGCGGTGCCGACATTGAGGTAGCACCGCTCGACCTGAGCGGCGAGATCGCCTTCGCCGACCGTGGTCCCCTCGGCGTCCCAGGCGACCTGCCCGGCGATGAAGACCAGCTTCGACCCGGTCGCGATCGACACCTGCCGGTAGGCATCGATCTCCGGCAACCCGCTGGGGTTCACCAGGGTGATGGCCATACTGCCCGCCTCCTTGTTCATGACGGGCCCATGGGCCCGCTGCCACCGGACCGGGGCGCTCCCGGTCTCTTGTGGTTACTCAGGAACTGTAGGAGAGTGACCGCTGACGTGGAAGAACGCACTTTTCGGTGACTGGGGAACCTGATGGTGACCAAGCAGTTCAGCGGCTCGCCCGACGAAGCGGACCTCAGGCGCGCGGATTCGCTGGCGCGGGAGATCTTCTCGGACGTCGCCAACAAATGGGCGCTCCTGATCATCGAGGCCCTCGGGGAGCACACCCTGCGCTTCGGCGAGATACGGAACGAGATCGAGGGCATCAGCCACAAGATGCTCACCCAGAACCTGCGCATGCTGGAGCGCAACGGCCTCATCGAGCGGACAGTGCACCCCGTCGTGCCGCCGCGGGTCGAGTACACCCTCACCGAGCCGGGCCAGGCGCTGCGGGTGACGATCGACGGCATGTGCGACTGGACCCACCGCTACCTCGGCCACATCGAGGCCTCGCGCCGGCGCTTCACCCCGTGACGGGATACCCGCGGGCGTCGATCATCCCGTGCATCACCGACACGGGCAGCGCCGGGTTCCCGGCCGCGACCTGAGCACGCTCGCGGTCCCGGAGGAGTCCGATCAGCGTTCGTGCGGGCAGGCGCGGATTCCCGGCGGCCTCGAGGCGCACCGACGACCGGGGGTCGTCGGTCAGTCGTACGGCGGATGCGGCGGACAGCCGGGGGTCGCTCGCGGCCCGCGCCCGTACCTCCTCGTCGGGGTCCCGGCTGAACCGCTCCACCAATTCGGCCGTGGAGTCGGGGTCGTCCAACGCCAGCAGGCGCATCCGTGGATGAGGGTCGTCCGCGTACCGCAGCAGGCCGGTGCGGGGAAAGTTGGGGTGCCCGTGCGGCCGGTCGGGAAAGCTGAGGCTGCCGGACCACCAGCGCCACACCTCCAGCAGCATCCGGCCCGGCGCGTCGTCGCACGACTCGGCGAGGAAGAGGCGGACGACCCGGTCCTCGTCCCGGGCGAGCCGCTCCACCACGTCCGGCGGCAGACGCTTCGCGCGGGCGACACTGCTGCGCACCAGGAGATGGGACGAGGCGGCGCAGCGCCGCATCGCCTCCGGGTCGTCGTGCAGGTCCGTCACCCACGACACGCCGCGCCGAAAGTTCCGCGGGTCGATGTCGACGCGCACGGCCGCGCGCTGTTCCTCGGTGAGGTCGGGCCGGAGCGAGACCGCGAGCCGCACATCGTCGTCCGGGTCCTCGGCCAGCCGCGCCACCAGGTCCGGTTGCAGGTGCGGGTTGCGGGCCAGCGCCAGCCGCCACTGCGGATCCGGACGTACGGACAGTTCCTCGGCGTGGGCGCGCTCGACGGCATACCGTTCGATCCCGCGCGTGCCGAGGTCCAGCTCGTCGAAGAGGGACCGTGGCATCGGATGGTCTTCGTGGTGCTTCAGCAGTGCGGCGGTGCGCACCTCGCCGTCGGGGTCGGAGAGCAGGGCGTCCCGTGACGGCCGGTCGAGATGGGGCCACAGGTGGGCGCATGCCGTGGCCCGTACCGCTGAATCGGGGTCGTCGGCCAGCAGGGCGAGCAGGCGCCTGGGCAGCCCCGGCAGACGGGCTGCCGCCGCACGGGCGTGCGGAGAGGGATCTCCGGCGAGTCGCTCGTAGCCGGCATCCGTCAGACTCACCTGCCGGTGCGCGGCCAGCTCTGCGAGCTGAAGACGGCGCACATGCGCGGGCTCGCCGAGCACCAGCCGGGTCCACTGATCGGCCGTCATGTCCGGCTGGGATTCCGCCAGCCGGCTCCTGACCTGCCAGTCGTGGTGGGCGATCGCGGCATCGACCACGGAGGCCGGCTGCTTACGCCACAGGAAGTGGTGGGTCCTGCCCAGCAACCGCCGCAGGACGTCTTCGGGCGCGGCCCTGTTGCCTCCCAGCCCCTCCATCCAGGAGGCGTACAGCTGCTCGGTGGGACGCGGCCCGTTCAGCAACGAGGCCCAGGCGGCCGCCCGTTCCTGAGCACTCTCCCGGGCCGCGGCCCGAGCGGTCTCCTCCTGCCACTGCCCCACCCTGCCCTTCGCGACAAGCCAGGTCTCGTACTCCTCGCTCGTCATCCCGAGGATCGCGTCCCCGTCGGTCGCCACCGTGAGGAACTCCGCCTGCCCCGGCCTGTCCCCCAGTGTCCCCGCGAGGTCCCACGAGTGGGCCAGCCGGACGCGGGTCCATCCCCCACCCGCACCGCCCGGCGCGGAGATCAGGAAGTCGCCGTCCTCGCCGATCACCCCGTACTCCACGGCGAGGCGGTACCACTGGGCGTTCAACTCTGCGACGAGGTCCGCCCGGTCGTGCCGTACGGCCACGGTCGGCTCCGCCTCGAAGGCCACAACAGGGCGCATGGCGACCCACGTCGGCAGGACGTCGTCGACGGGACCGTCAGCCACGATCTCCAGACCCGCCCTCGTGAGCAGCCGTGCGTACTCGTCTCCCCCAGCGTTCATGCGAGCCATCGTGCCGGACCGCGGCGAGCGACCCGGACGGGGGCCTCACCAGCTGCGGTGAGCGGGGAGTTCAGTCCCCCGGTGCCTTCAGGACTCTGGCGGTGAAGGCCGCGAGGCGGTCCCTCATCTGCTGACGCGTCATCCCCTGCCGGCCCACGAGGTGTTCGACGAGGTCGGCACGGGTGACGGCCAGCAGCGCGTGTGCGGTGAACTCGCTGTCGGCGAGTCCGGGAATCCGCTCCAGCGCTGCCCGGAGCGTGCCGTGCCAGTGTTCGTAGTGTTCGGCCGCGTAAGGGCTGTCGCCGCCGGTCCCTTCCAGCGCCAGGGCGAGATGGCGGTTGTCGATCTTGAAGCACAGGAGGGCGTCGAGGAGGGCGGGCACGCGCTGAAACGGCGGAGTGGCGGAGCCCAGCGGCGGCTCCCCCTGCTCGGCGGCGTGCCTGACCGGCGCGAGGCGCATTTCGTACAGCGCACGGATCAGACCGGTGCGGTCGCCGAAGCCGCGGAAGAGCGTCGCCTTCCCGACGCCGGCCGCTGCCGCGATGTCGGCCATGGTGACCGCCTCGGGGCTCGCGCAGCGGGCGAAGAGTGCGTCGGCGGCCGCGAGCACGGCCTCACGGTTGCGCGTCGCGTCCGCGCGGGGTTTGCGGTCGGGCATGCGGCTCCTCCTTGCAAAGCGGACCACGGGTCCGTATTGTCGAACACGAAGCGGACCCACGGTCCGTATCGTACGGGACGGAGTCACCCCATGACCGCGATCACCGCACCCGCGGACCTGTACCGGCACGGCTTGAAGCTGCTGCTGGACAAGGACATCCCCGCCTGGGTCGACCTGTGGGACGAGGCCGGCGTCCTCGAATTCCCCTTCGCACCGGACGGTTGGCCGCAGCGGCTGGAAGGCAAGGCCGCCGTCGCCGACTACATGCGCGGCTACCCGGACCACATCGATCTTCACGACTTCCCGTACGTCGAGATCCACCGGACCGTCGCCCCGGAGACCATCGTGGTCGAGATGCGTGGTGTGGGCCGCCTGGTGGAGACCGGAAGCCCCTTCGACATGTCCTACATCGCCGTCGTCACCGTCGAGAACGGCCTCATCACCCGGTACCGCGACTACTGGAACCCGCTCGCCCTCCAGGACCCCGCCACCGACTTCGCCGGGAGCAACGGATGACCACGGCCCGGAAGTTCACCCTGGTCGTCGGGGCCACCGGCACCACTGGCAGCCGCGTCGCCGCGCGGCTCACCGCCGCGGGACACCCCGTGAAGGCGGCCGGCCGACGCGCCACCCCGGTGGACGGGTGCAGCCCGGTGCGGTTCGACTGGGACGACCCCGCCTCCTTCGCCGGCGCCCTCGAAGGCGTCGACCGGATCTATCTCATCCCGCCGCTCGGCGCTCCGGATCCGGCGGCCGTGATGCTGCCCTTCCTCCGGCGGGCCCGCGGCGCAGGGGTGCACCGCGCCGTGCTGCTCAGTTCGTCGGCGATCCCCGAGGGCGGTCCCGCAGTGGGCCAGGTGCACCGCGCGCTACCGGGGCTGTTCCCCGAGTGGGCGGTCCTGCGGCCCTCGTGGTTCATGCAGAACTTCACCGGCGACCACACACACGCCCGGACGATCCGCGAGGAGGGGACCATCCGGACGGCGGCCGGTGATGGGCGCATCGGGTTCGTCGACGCGGATGACATCGCAGCCGTCGCCGTCCACGCGCTGACCGAGGCGCGGGCCCCGAACACCGACCTCGTCGTGACCGGACCGCAGGCACTGGGCTACGACGACATCGCCGCCGTTCTCGGCGAGGTCACCGGACGGGCGGTCAGCCACTGTCGGCTGACGTACGAGCAGATGCGCGACCGCCTCAGCGCCGAGATGCCCACGGAGTTCGCGGAGATGCTCGCCGGCATGGACCTCGCCATCGCCGAAGGTGTCGAGGACCGCACCACCGACACGGTCGAGCGTCTCACCGGCCGCCGGCCGAACAGCTTCCGTGCCGTCGCCGAACGGGAGTTGCGCCCGGTCAGGCGCTGACACCCCACCTCACCGCGCGTCGGCAGCGACTCCTGCGATGACGGCTCTCGGGCCAGGACTCCGCGTCAGTGGGCGAGTTCCGGGGGCCAGTAGCGGCTCGGCAGCATCATCGCCCTCGGTGTGAGGTCCGGATGGACGAGCAACGGGAAGAGGGCGTGACGGAGGACGCCGTCGGGCAGATGGCGGCGGCAGACGATGATGTGGGTGCGGTAGACCTCGTCGTCACCCGCCAGATCCTTCGGCACGCGCGTCCTCGGCAGGTACGGCGTCTCGTCGGCGAGCATCGCGGCGAAGGCACCCGGCGCGGGATCCTCGTGGCCGCCGCTGTTCAGCGCGTACAGAGCCCGGGCCATGGCGCGCAGGCGTTCGGGGTGGTCGTCGAAGGCGGCGGCGTCCGGGCTGTAGATCACCGTCGAGGGGTGGTCGTGATCGCCGGGCAGGAAGAGCCGCTCGTCCGCCTGCACCAAGGAAGCCCAGACCAACCGCCCCTCCCGGAGCAGGGTGTTCTGCTGCCACAGAATCTCCCGCAGCGGTTCCGCGGCAGCGATCCACTCGGGAAGAGGGATCCGCAGATAGCGGCGCTTGTCGCCGAAATCGAACGTGCGTGGCGCGGGGCCGAGGTTCGTCCGGCATGCATGGAGACTCTCGGCTGCGGATCCGGTCATGGGGTGGAGCTTACGGACCGGCTACCGGGCAGCAGTCACGACGAGGACGCCGAGGACGCCGGTACGGCCGCATGCGGCCCGCTACACCGGCCACGCGGCAAGGAGAGATCCGGCGTCGAACCCTCTGAATTGTGCGAGCGGCGTCACCGTGCCAGTGCCGTGCTCCCGGGCAGGGGCCGGCCCGATGCCGGTCCCTCACCCGGAAGCTTTGCACAGTGCAATGGATTGGTCCAGAGGGCTGGTCGAAGCCACCACGGCGTGCGACCGGCACGACGGCGCGCTACTTCGGCTTCACAGCCGTTTCGACCTCCTGGAACGTCGCGCTGTCGACGAATCCGGTGTCCTCGAGAACTTCGAGATGGTCCAGGACCGTCTGGTTGGCCTGACGCGCGTGGCGGCGGATGAGATCGTTCTGCGTGCCCGCCCGGACTTCGGCGATCGTGGCGAAGATCTTTCCGTGCGAGGCGCGCAACAGATTGGCGAAGATCCGGTCGAACTCCGGCCCCTGCGCGTTCTCCATCTGCTTCACGAATCCCTGCTGTTCGGGAGTGGCTTCGTTGGGCAGGGCGACACCGAGGATCCGGGCATCCTCGCGTACCAGTTGATCCAGCTTGCTGTGACCGTCGATGAGATGGAGTCCGGCCCGTTTCACGGACTCGCTCGAGGCGTGCGTCTGTGCGAGCTTCCCTGCCGGGATCTCCCACAGACCCGCCTGACGCACCTTGACCAGGAACGTCTTGTCCACCTCGGTAAGGGCCTGACCTTCCGGTGCCGCCGCCCCGACGGCCGTGTCGGCAGCCGCGTCGTGGGCGCCGGCATGTTGCGGCACTCCGGCGGAGACCGGATCGGCGGCCGCTTCCTCGTCGCCGCCTCGGGTGACGATCAACAGCGTGGCGACGACCGCGCATGCGGCGATGATGATCCCGATGGTGCGCATGGGCAGGGCGGATGCTGCTGCGCGTCGATTCGATGGCATGGGTGCCTCCCGGTTCGGCATGACGAACGAACTGCTCTCGTGTCGGGAGCACTGGGACGGCGACTGGCACGGCGCGCATCCGTCAGTACGGACGAAGGTGCCGGACCGTTCAACGCGACCGGGAGAGAACCGGGTTCGCACGCCCGCCGTGGCGACCCACCACTCTCATCCGGAAGGGAGTCGGGGCGGCCGCCCCGCCTGGATTCCGGTCATCCGTGGCTCTGCTGCGGGCTGATGAGCAGCAGGGCGATGTCGTCGCCACGGCCGGGTGCGTGCTCGATCAGCGTGTCCGCGAGGCCCTCCAGATCGTGGGCGTCCGCGTCCTCGACGAGCCGGGCGAGTGCGGCGACGGCGTCGTCGGGGTCCACTCCGGGGGATTCGATGAGTCCGTCGGTGTACAGGACGAGCACACTGCCGGGTGGCAGCGGGATCTCGAGAGCCGGGTACTCCGCTTCCGGGTCGATGCCGAGCAGAAGCCCGGGCGGGACGTGCAGGACATGCGTGCGGCCGTCCGGGTGACGCAGCAGTGGTCTGGGGTGGCCGGCCGTGGCCAGGCACGCGGCCTGGCGTCCGAGGTCCAGGTGCACGTACAGACAGCTGGTGAACAGGCCGGGGTCGAGGTCGATGAGCAGGCGGTTCGTCCGGCTCAGCACGTCGCCGGGCGGTGCGCCGATCGTGGAATGGGCGTGGACGGCGGTGCGGACCTGCCCCATCAGGGCTGCGGCGTCGATGTTGTGGCCCTGAACGTCGCCGATGGCCGCCGCGGCGGTCGTGCGGTCCAAGCGGATCAGGTCGTAGAAGTCGCCGCCGACGTCCATGCCGTGCCCGGCGGGCAGGTAGCGGGCCACCACGCTGAGGCCCGGGACGCGAGGAAGGGCGTCGGGCAGCAGCGCGTCCTGGAGGCGCCGGGCCACGCGGTGTTTGGTGTCGTAGAGCCGGGCCCGGTCCAGGGCTTGGCCGATCAGACCGGCCAGGGAGATGAGGACCGCACGTTCGGCGGGCGGGAAGGTACGGGGACGGGCGTAGGCGAGAACGAGCGTGCCGATGGTGCGGTTGGAGGCGATCAGCGGCAGAAAGGCCCACGAGGCCATGTCGTCCTGATGGACCGCCGCGGCGTAGGAGCGCTTCAGATCGGCGAAGGAGGCGAAGAAGCTCGGAGCGCCGGTGGCGACGACATGGGCCGCGGGAGTGTCCGCCGACAGGGGGACGAGGTCGAAACGCTCCATGAGCGCGGCGCTGTAGCCGCGATGGCCGACGATCTTCAGTCGCCCCTCCTCCGCGGTCATCATGGCCATGGCCTGCGCGCCGAGTGCCGGCATGAGCTGATCGGCGGCCTGGTCGACGACGTCCTGGACACCGATGGCCTCGGTGAGCGTGGCGGCCATGTGCATCAGGTGGTAGAGCAGGGTGGCGCGGCTCGGCCCCGAGCTGCGTACCTGCTGAGCTGCGGTGTTGCTCTCGGCGGGGCGGCTCGGGGTGATGCGGACACTGATGCCGGAGGGGTCCGGGTACAGCTCGAACGCCAGCCAGGTGTCCGGCGGACGCACGACGGTGAACGACGTGGGCTGCTCGCTGACCAGCGCGGCCCGGTAGCGGTCCTCGACTTCGGGCACGTCCATCCACGGCAGGGCTTCCCAGGGCCTGGCGCCCAGCAGGTCCGACGCCTCGGCTCCGAGGAGTTCGGCCGCGTCGGGGGTGATGAAGGTGATCCGGCCGCCCAAGTCCATGGCGCACGACCCGCCGGGCAGCCGGTCGATGAACGCGGCCCTCGCGGTCGCCTCCCCGAGTGCCAGGGGAGCCAGTATGCGCGGCCGGTTCGGCGGCAGCGATGCTCCCTCGTCGGCAGCCACCTGGAGAATGCGCCCGAGGCGACGGCAGCCCTTCTCCGTGGCGTCGCGCTCGGCGGGGCTCATCCCGGGCGCATGCGCGCCGGGCCACAGCAGGACCAGCGCGCCCCGGACCGTGCCGTTCGACGTGATGGGGGCGGCCGCCAGGGCGAAGTCGTACGGCAGCACCAGCGACAGCCGCGGGTACCGGCGCGCCGCGTCCTCCACGCCCCCGACCCAGACCAGACGCCGTTCCCGCACCGCGTCCGCCACCGGAATCGGATCGGTCAGCCCCACCCGTGTCCACGGAGCGGCGATCTCGCGCGGAGTGCCGGTGATCACCACCAGCCAGAGCGCCTCCCCCGCCGGCGACAGCACATAGAACATCCCTCTGGACGCACCGGCCTGGCGCACCACATCGATCAGAGCGGCGTCCAGCAGCTGACTGCCGGTGTCCGCGGTCCTCGTGGGGCGGGAAGGGTTCCGGCTCATCCGGTCTCCCGCGGAGCCGTACCGGTCACTGCATCGGTGGTGCCCGGGTCGGCATCGACGGGTACCTCGCCCGGCCCGGTGTCTCCCGTCACCCGCGCCACCGAGCGAGCGCTCACCGGCGTCGTCCCGCGCAGGGCTCCGCAGCACCCGCCACACCGAACGTCACCCATAAGGGGACACTACGCCCGTCTGCGCGCGACGACATGCGCCCACGCCCCGAGGGGAGACCGCCTGCGGCCTCCCCGGCGCCGGGTGATGGATGCCGTCGCCGAGCCGGGCCCGGTCATGGCTCGCTACAGCAGGGCCACCCCGAGGAAGTAGATCAGGCCGCCGAAGACGACACCCAGAGACAGCAGGAACACCACGCGCATCGCCTGTCACCCACCCTTCGCCGTGCACCGATAGGGCCACCCCGCCCCGGACCCGCGAGCGGCGGAGCGATCATGCGATCCGTGATACCCGCCGCCGGTCCGTCACACTCTCCCCGCAGCGCAGATGAGGCGAACGCAGCAGCCTCGGCCCTCGGGCAGGCCCCCGTCTGCCGGACAGGGGCCACTCACGCCAGGACGACGTCCACCTTGCGCGCAGCGAAGAATGCCAGGATCTCGGCGAAGGAGGGGGACGCGTCGTAGGTGAGCGGCGTGCGGCCGAGGCACGCGCGTGCCACCTCGTGGTCGTGCCACACCAGGGTGAACGGGGGGCGGGCGCCCCAGTCGCCGCCGAGGGCGTGGTCGATGGTCCCGAGGCACGCGCCGAACCAACCGCCCGGGCCGTTGACGGCCTCGCCCAGGGCAAGGGCGAACCCTTGCACGTCGGTGATGTGTCGGCCGTCCAGATGGATGGTGGCCCGGACCGGAGCGCCGGGTGCGGGACGCGCGGTCCGGTTGTTCTGTGTGGCGTTCGACCAGGCGACCCGCTCCGAGCCGCTCAGCGCGGACCAGAGATGGGGTTCCCGGGGAGGTCCCTCCCACCACATCTCATGGACCGTGCCGGCCGCCGACGACCGGAAGTCGTCGCACGACACGTCGAGAGTGAGGTCCACGCGCCCCGTGCCGGCCGGAGAGGGAACCCATGAGTCGACGTGCAGACAGGTCCAGTGCTCATCGATGACGACACCCGAGCGGTCCAGGGACGCCAGATACACACCGCCCAGCTCGAACCGGTCCTCCCCCGATTCCCACGCGGCCGACAGCGGTCCCCGCAGCTCACATCCCAGAAGCCGCAGAGGCACGACGTCGGGCTCGGGTTCCTTGTCGATCAGTGCCACCTGCCGGCACACACCCCAGTCCTCGTCGTCACGGTCCATCAGGGCGAACCCGCTGAACAGCGGGGGCACTTCGGGGACTTCCGGCTGCTCGTCGTATCCGTCCCCGGCACCGTGGCCGCCCATGACGGCCTCGATCGTGATGTCGACGGGAGTCCCCCGCGCGCCCGCCGACCCAGCGCCCAGAATCCGTACGTCCGTCAGGCACCACACGTCCCAGGCCGGTTCCACCGGCTCTCCGTGCCGGTCCAGGGCTCGCAGGGTCAGGCCTCCGAGCGGAGCCGAGCCGTTGTCGAGCGCCGCTGCGACAGCCCTGGCGAGTCCGCCCGCCGGCGAGCACCCGCGCAGTTCGTAGCGGTGGCGAGCAGGAGGGGGTGGGTCGATGTAGTAGCCCGTCGCGTCCGTGCAGAGGGCCACGATCTCCTCGGGAGCGTCCGTGTCGTCGCTCTCGACGGTGATACGGAACCGCATGGTGCGCCCTCACCTCGCTGTGGTGTGCAGATCGGTCGCCGGGCCGGGCCCCGTGGGTGCCACCGGGTTCGGCCTGAGCGGCGGTACGGATCTCCCGCGCGGCGCCCGGCTGTCGGCCCAGCATGGCACCGGCCCGCCAGCCGTTGCGCACCGCGGTCACCCCTTCCCCGACCGGACGGCGTCCGGCCGGGGAAGGGTTCCGCTCAGCCGTGCCACACACCGGTGGCGGCGGTGGTTCCGATGTAGTCCGTGATGTCGCGGGGTTCGCGGTGCAGCGCCCGCTGCACGCCGTCGGCGAGCTCCGCGAAGCGGTTCTCGCCGATCCATCCGTAGAGCATGTTCAGCAGGGCCGCGTACTCCTGCGACAGGCCCTGCCGCACCGCGTAGGCCTCGAAAGCGGCCGGTGGGACAGGATGGTAGACGATGTCCCGGCCCGTGGCCCGGGCGATCTCCTCGACCACGGTCCGCAGGCTCAGCAGGCGTGGTCCGGTCAGTTCGTAGGCCTGTCCGCCGTGGCCGTCCTCGGTGAGGGCGGCCACGGCGACGTCCGCGATGTCCTCGGCGTCGATGAACGGCTCGACCCCCTCGCCGGCCGACATCACGACGTCGCCGTCCGTCACCTGACCTCGGAAGAACGGGTCCTCGCCGAAGTTCTGCGCGAACCAGGCCGGCTTGAGGATCGTCCACTGCGCACCGGACTCCCGCACCGCCCGCTCGCAGGGAAGCTTCTCCTCGCCGTCGGGCACGACCCAGTCGCGAGCGGACAACAGCACCAGCCGCTCGGCTCCGCCGGACACGGCAAGCTTGCTGAAGGAACTCAGCGACACCGCCGCGTCGTTGAGCTGCGAGTCCACCAAGTAGACCGCGCCGACACCTTCCAGCACCGGCTCCCACGTGTTCTCGTCGTTCCAGTCGAAACGGGTCGGCCCCTTCCGGGAAGCCACCCGCGCCTCGTGTCCGCGCTGTCGAAGGCGGGAGACCACGCGGCGTCCCGTCTTGCCCGTGCCGCCGAGGACCAGGATCGGTTTGTTTGTCATGCGGACAGTCAATGCGTTCGGGGTGAGCGTCGGAATGGCCTCGCCGCTCAGCTGGATGTCTCAGCGTCTCACCGCGACGGCGGATCGGCGTCTAGCCTTGCGGCATGGATGCGTTGGCGAGCCTGCTCTACGAAGTGCGGTCGGACGGTGCCCTGTTCAGCCGCAACCTCGTGGCCCCTCCCTGGTCGGTGCGCTTCGCGGACCGGACACCGCTCACCCTGATCACCATGCTGCGGGGTACCGGCTGGGTCGTCCCCGGCGACGCCGCGCCCGTGGCGCTCGGCAGTGGTGATGTGGCCATCGTGGTCGGGTCGCAGCCGTTCTCCGTCGCCGACTGCGCCGACGTACCGGCACCTCCGCTGTATGTGCTCCACGGACCCGATCACTGCACGACCGCCGACGGCGAGGAGATCGGCGACGAACTCGTTCTGGGCCTTCGCACCTGCGGGAACAGCCTGGACGGCCCGACCGTCCTGCTCACCGGCAGCTACCGGGTCGGCGGCCGGGTCTCCGAACGGCTGCTGAGCGCACTGCCGCGGGTGCTCGTCGTTCGCCACGACGGCAGGCCCTCGCCGATTCTCGACCTGACCGCCCAGGAGATCGGCCGGGACGATCCGGGGCAGCAAGCCGTCCTGGACAGGCTGCTCGATCTGCTGTTGCTCGCCACGCTGCGGGAATGGTTCACGCGCCCGGAGGCCGAAGCGCCCGGCTGGTACCGCGCGCTCGGCGATCCGGTCGCGGGAAAGGCCCTGCGGCTGATCCACGACGAACCCGCGCGCCCCTGGACGGTGACGGCGCTCGCGGAAGAAGCCGGCGTCTCGCGAGCGACTCTCGCCCGCCGCTTCAGTGACCTGGTCGGTGAGCCGCCCATGGCCTACCTGACCGGCTGGCGCCTCGCACGGGCCGCGGATCTGCTGGCGCGCACCGAGGCCACCGCGGAATCGATCGCCCGGCAGGTCGGCTACCGCAGCGCCTTCGGACTCAGCGTGGCCTTCAAGCGTGTGTACGGCACCCGGCCCAGCCTCCACCGGACGGCCGCCCGGCGCACGTCCTCGGAATCAAGGGCCGGAGCGGGAGAGGGAACCGGAGCAGGAACCGGAGTCGGAAGCAACCGTGCCCCCGCGGGCAAAAGGCGTTTGCCGACCCCGATTTCCCATGGGTAGCGTCGACACCCGTGAACCCGACTCTGCACACCGAGCGGCTCGTCCTCGAGCCGTACACCCCCGAGGACGAAGAGGACTTCGTCGCCCTCTTCCAGGACGCCGAGGTGTCGCGGTGGATGGGTGACGGTCCGGCGTCCGAAGCGGCGGACCGCGCGCTGTTCGGGCGGATCTTCACCAAGGTCTACGCCCGGGATCTGTTCGACCTCTGGGCCGTTCGTCGCGACGGTCTCCTGGTCGGACATGCCGAGATCAAGCCCACGGAGGACGTCGGGGGCCACGAGATCATCTACGCGCTCGCGCCGACGGCCTGGGGCTCCGGGCTGGGGACCGAGCTGGCCGAGGCACTCGTCGCCCACGGCTTCAACTCCCTCGGTCTGACAGAGGTGTTCGCCACCGTGGCCGAGGCGAACGAGGCATCGCTGAATCTGCTGGCCAGGATCGGCTTCGAGCATGTCCGGGACGTCGAGGAGGACTCCGGCAGCACCACCCGCGTCCTGGTCCGTCGTCGGACGCGCTGACTCACCCCGCTCCACCTCAGGTTGACGAGGGCGCACTGATCGCAGTCGCCTCCGCCGGCTCGGGGCGGGAGCGGACGGCGACCGTCAGAGCGACAGCGATCACGCCGAAGATCACTGCCGCGGGGTTCACATAGCCGGGCACAGCGGCTTCGTGGATCCGCCCGCCTTCGACGCGGCAGCCGAAGCGCAAGGGAACGAACGACGGTTCGTAGCCCTCGACACGCTGGGCGTTCTCCTTGCCCACCGCCTCCCGACACGCCTGGGATTGTCCGCTTTCATCCAGGAAGGCGAGGTGCAGTACGCCCCAGGTGTACACACCGACCGCACCCGCCCGGGCCAGAACGGCAAGCCCCTTGGCGCCGGCACGCGCGGACCGCGTGGCGCCCGCACGGATCAGCAACACCACCGCCCGGACTCCGGCCCAGGGCGTGACGAGGAGGCCCGCCAGGGCCAGCAGCAGTACGAGCAGGGGGTTGTGGCCGTCGTACGGATCTCCCGACATGCGGCGCAGCCTGCCATACGGGCCGGGCGGAGAAGGGCGCCCTTCTCGCCGGGCCGACACCGCCCGCATGATCAAAAGACGGGCGGGTTAGCATATGAGCACCGCCTAGCTCGAAAGATACTCCTGTGACTGTCAATGACGACTCGTTCACCAACTGGAAGAACCGCGAGGAGATCGCGGAGTCGATGATCCCCGTCATCGGGAAGCTGCACCGGGAGCGGGACGTCACGGTCCTTCTCCACAGCCGCTCCTTGGTGAACAAGTCGGTGGTCAGCATCCTCAAGACCCACCGCTTCGCCCGGCAGATCGCCGGCGTCGAGCTCTCGGTCACCGACACGCTTCCGTTCCTGCAGGCCCTGACCACGCTCGACCTCGGTCCGTCCCAGATCGACATCGGTCTGCTCGCCGAGACCTACCGGACCGACGACCGCGGCCTCTCGGTGGCGGAGTTCACCGCCGAAGCCGTCGCCGGCGCCACGGGTGCCGACAAGATCGAGCGCCGCGAGCCGCGCGATGTCGTCCTCTACGGCTTCGGCCGCATCGGCCGTCTCGTCGCCCGCCTCCTCATCGAGAAGGCCGGCTCCGGCAACGGCCTGCGACTGCGGGCCATCGTCGTCCGCCAGGGTGGCGACCAGGACATCGTCAAGCGCGCCTCGCTGCTGCGCCGCGACTCCATCCACGGCCAGTTCCAGGGCACGATCACGGTCGACGAGTCGAACAGCACGATCAACGCCAACGGCAACGAGATCAAGGTCATCTACGCGGGCGACCCGTCGGAGGTCGACTACACGGCGTACGGCATCAAGGACGCCATCCTCATCGACAACACCGGCAAGTGGCGCGACCGCGAGGGACTGTCGAAGCACCTGCGCCCCGGTATCGACAAGGTCGTCCTCACCGCCCCGGGCAAGGGTGACGTCCCCAACATCGTGCACGGCGTCAACCACGACACGATCAAGCCGGACGAGCAGATCCTGTCCTGCGCGTCCTGCACCACCAACGCGATCGTCCCGCCGCTGAAGGCGATGGCCGACGAATACGGCGTCCTGCGCGGCCACGTGGAGACCGTCCACTCGTTCACCAACGACCAGAACCTGCTGGACAATTACCACGCGGCCGACCGCCGCGGCCGTTCCGCGCCGCTCAACATGGTCATCACCGAGACCGGCGCCGCCTCCGCCGTCGCCAAGGCGCTGCCCGACCTCAAGGCGAGGATCACCGGCAGCTCGATCCGCGTCCCGGTGCCGAACGTCTCGATCGCCATCCTGAACCTGCGGCTCGCACGCGAGACGACCCGCGAGGAGGTCCTCGACCACCTCCGCAACGTTTCGCTGAACTCGCCGCTCAAGCGCCAGATCGACTTCATCAGCGCCCCCGACGCGGTCTCCAGCGACTTCATCGGCTCGCGCCACGCCTCGATCGTCGATGCCGGCGCCGTCAAGGTCGAGGGCGACGACGCGATCCTCTACCTCTGGTACGACAACGAGTTCGGCTACTCGTGCCAGGTCATCCGCGTGGTCCAGCACGTCTCCGGGGTCGAGTACCCGACGTACCCGGTCCCGGTGGCCTGACCGGTCCATCAGCACGATCCGGCGGCCGGCCCCCGCGGGGCCGGCCGCTCTGCTGTGGGCGGACATTCGGTCCGGGTGCAGCGGGTGCGGCGAACCGGCCTGCGTCGTCGGCGCGTTGACGGTCGGAGGACACCACAGGGGCGCGGTTCGAGCAGGCGCCCGCCCGACTTTCGTCTCATTGACGATAACCGGCTCGACATATATCGTCGAGGAGACGAGAAGGGGGCCGGTATGGCAGACATCATCAGGCGCTTCGGATGGCGCCACCTTCGTTCCGCACCCACCGCTCACGTCCGCCACCACCGGCGGGGCGAGCTGGTCCACGACGGAGCGGGACTGAGCTTCTGGTACCGCGCACTCACCGCCGCGCTGTGCGAGATTCCCGTGGACGACCGGGAGGAGTCCATGGCCTTCCACGCCCGCACCGCGGACTTCCAGGACGTGACCGTCCAGGCCACCGTGACCTACCGGATCAGCGAACCGTCCACCGCCGCCTCCCGGCTCGACTTCTCCGTCGACCCCGACACCGGCGTCTGGCGCGGCGCACCGCTGGAGCAGATCTCCACCCTGCTGACCGAGACCGCCCAGCAGCACGCCCTCGACGTGCTGGCCCGCACCCCCCTCGCCGCCGCCCTGACGGACGGAGTCGCCGCCGTACGGGAGCGCATGAGCGACGGGCTCGCCGGGGAGCCCCGACTGGCGGCCACGGGCATCGCCGTCGTGGCCGTCCGCGTCGTGGCCCTGCGGCCCGAGCCCGAGGTGGAACGGGCGCTGCGCACGCCCGCACGGGAGCAGATCCAGCAGGAGGCGGACCGGGCGACGTACGAGCGTCGGGCCGTGGCCGTGGAGCGCGAGCGCGCCATCGCGGAGAACGAGCTCGCCAGCAAGATCGAACTCGCCCGCAGGGAGGAGCAGTTGGTCGAGCAGCGCGGCACGAACGCCCGTCGCGAGGCCGAGGAGACGGCCGCTGCCGACGGCGTACGGGCCGCAGCGGAAGCCGCTCGTACGGTCCGGCTCGCCACGGCAGAGGCCGAGGCCGCCCGTGAGGTCGGCGACGCCCGGGCACATGCCCAGGCCGCCTGGCTGCGGGTGCACGCCGAGGTCGACGCGTCCACGCTGCACGCACTGACGGGGTCCCGGCTGGCCGAGAACCTGCCGCGCATCGACAGTCTCACCGTGTCCCCGGACGTGCTGACCGGTCTGCTCGCCAAGCTGGGCCGCCCGCAGGGGGACCACGAATGAGTCTCGCCCCGCGGGCGGTGCTGGTGCATCGCACCAGTGAGTACGAGGAGTTGCTCGCCCTGCACGGGACGCACGGGCAGGCGGGCTTCTTCCTCTCCTCACGGGGGCGGAGCATCGAGGATGTCGCCGAACGCCATCGGCGCGCACGGCGCGTCCTCTCCGAGGTGACGGCTTCGGTGCCGCTGAACTGGCGGCAGGCACGCGTGGAGCGAGCGGATCTCGACCGCTTCCTCTTCGGTCCCGAGGATGTCGTGGTCGTCGTCGGGGCTGACGGTCTGGTGGCCAACACCGCGAAGTACCTGAACGGTCAGCCGGTGATCGGGATCGACACGGACCCGGGCCGCAACCCGGGTGTCCTGGTGCGCCACCGGTCGCGGGACGCCGGCCGGCTGCTCGGGGCGGCGATGAACAGCGGCGGCTCGTTCGACGAGCTGACCATGGTGGAGGCGGTCGCCGACAACACCGAGCGGCTGCGGGCGCTGAACGAGATCTATCTCGGACGGCCGGGCCACCAGAGCGCGCGCTACCGGCTGCATGCGGGTGCCGACGACGGTGCCGCGGAGACCCAGGCCTCGTCGGGTGTCCTCGTCGGCACCGGCACGGGATCGACGGGCTGGCTGCGCTCCCTGTGGCAGGAGCGCACCAGTCGGCTGACGCTGCCCGGTCCCGCCGATCCCCGGCTCGTCTGGTTCGTCCGCGAGGCATGGCCCTCCCCCACCACCGGAACCACGCTGGTCGAGGGGGTGCTCGAACGTGCCGAGCAGTTGCGACTCGTCGTCGAGTCCGACCGTCTGGTGGTCTTCGGTGACGGCATCGAGAGCGACGCCCTGGAGCTGACCTGGGGCCAGAGCGTACGTCTCGGTGTCGCGGACGCGAGGCTGCGGCTGTTGGTGTGAGCGGCGCGGACGTCAGGCTGCCGCTGTTCCTGTGAGGGGCACGGAGGCCACCCTGCGACCGCCTCCCCGTGGTCCGGCCGGGGAATGACCCGCGGCCCCCGCCGGGAACGGGAGCCGCGGGAGTCCGGTGCCGCCGGGCGCTGCGGGGATGCCCGAGGCCAGGTGCCGTCCGGCGTGCCGGAGGACGCCGGCCTGCGGGGACGACCTAGCCCAGCAGCTCGGCCACCTGCGGGTAGAGCGCGGCGGGGGCCGCGGCGAGGCCGGCCTTGACCTGCGCGCTGATGTCGTCGGCGAGGTACTCGAACCGGCGCGCCTCGATGGTGTCGAGCGCCCCGTGGGCGACCTTGGCCGGGTCGGCCTTGGGCCCCTCGACCGCCGCGGCCATGTCGGTGTCCATGTATCCCACGTGCAGTGCGGTGACCAGGGTCCCCTGCCCGGCGAGCTGGACCCGCAACGCGTTCGTCACGGCCCACTCGGCGGCCTTGGCCGCGCTGTACGCGGCGTTGTCCGGGAATACGTACCAGGACAGCACCGACAGCACATTGAGCAGCGCGCCGCCTCCGTTGCGGGCGAGCACAGGAGCGAAGGCCCTGCTCATGTCCAGCGTGCCGAAGACATGGGTGTCCATCTCGCGCCGGAACCCGTCCGTACTGCCGTCGAGGATGGCCGTGCCGGTGGAGATGCCCGCGTTGTTGACCAGGAGCGACACGTCCTGGGCCTGCTCGGCCGCGGCCCGTACCGATGCGGGGTCCGTGATGTCGAGCGCGAGGGGCACCGCACCCGGGGTCGTCACGCTGTCCGGGTTGCGGGCCGCCGCGTAGACCTTCGCCGCTCCGCGGTCGAGGAGCGCCCTGACGAACTGGTCCCCCAGTCCGCGGTTGCCTCCGGTGACCAGAGCTACTGCGCCCTCGATCTGCATGGTGATCTCTCCTCGTTCCGTGTGGGGCCGCGAGAGGGGTGTTTCGCACGGCATGGAAACCGATCGGTTTCCACCAAGGTAAACCGATCGTTTTCCCTGTGCAAGTCCGCGAGGTAATCTCGGTCGCATGACCACGACAGCGACGGCGTCCACACGTGACCGGCTGCTCGACGCAGCGGCCGAGCTCTTCTATCTCCAGGGCGTCAACATCGGCGTCGAAGCGCTGTGCAAGGCCGCCGGGGTCTCGAAGCGCTCGATGTACCAGCTGTTCGACAGCAAGGACGCGGTCCTCGCCGCCTCCCTGGAGCGGCGCGCCCCCGCGTATGCCACGGCGCTCTTCCCCGCGGCGGACGACACCCGTCCGCCGCGGGACCGGATCCTCCATGTCTTCGAGCGGCTGGAGGCCCAGGCCCTGACCGACGGCTTCCGGGGCTGCCCGTTCCTCGCCGCACAGGTGGAGCTCAAGGACCCGGAGCATCCGGCGAGCAAGGTCGCCCGCGAGGTGAAGCAGACCCTCACGGAGTACTTCCGCCTCGAGGCGCAGCACGGTGAGGCCCGCGACCCGGCTTTGCTCGCACGGCAGTTGACGCTTCTCTTCGACGGAGCGAGCGCACGGGCCGGCGTGGGCGCCGAGCAGCTCGACGGACTGACACTCACCACCGCGCGGGTCCTCATGGACGCGTCGGGAATGACGAAGTAGTCCGGTCCCGAGCGCCCCTTCCCGCGAAGAGGCATATCGACGCGTCCAGTTCCGGACACGCGCGGAGGGTGACCCAAGGGTGGCGATCGGGCCCATAACGGCGGCCTCCCCCGACCGGTCCACCCCTTTCAGACCCGCCGGCGGCGTCGCCGGCCCGGCGACAGCACCCCGTCGGGCCGCCCCCGGCCCGCCCGACGGCGCCCTCGGAAAGGTTCACGCCCGTGTGCACCCGCCACGGGCGGGCCCGTTCGATCCGCGTAGATCACCCGAGAGGCCGCGAGCGCACGCCTCCGCCGCCGACCGGACGCTGAACAGCAGAAACGGTGCGTGCGATTCCGGTTCACGCCGCATGTACCACTCGAAAACCTTGTGTCACTCCTGAAGCCGAGGCGAGCTGACGCTACGTGAGCAAACGGTCGCGCGCTCCGCCGCACCCCTCCGCGACGCCGGGAGCACCCTCGCAAGCACGGGCCAACACGGGGCGGTGGCCGCGCGATTCACCTCGCACGGATCGCGGACGCGCGTAGAGCGGCCGAAAGGCGATCTTGTCGCCACTCCATCCGGAGCACAGGATTCCTACCGCACCGCTTGGCAGGCTCATGACCGTTCACCCGGTCGACGAGCCGGTCGCGGCGCTCAAGGGCCCGCCCACCCAACGGGCCCCGGAACCCCCACCGGAGGATGTAGTGAACATCAAGCGCTTCTCCCCCCTCGGCGGCGTAGGCAGACGTGGACGGCTGATCGCCGTCGCCACCGGTCTGCTGACCGTCTCCGCGCTTGCCGCCCCCACGGCCGTCGCCGAGACGGGCACCGTCGCACGAGCCACGACGGCCCAGCTCGCCCAGGCGAACAACGCCGTGCTCGGCGCGGACGTCGCCGGCACCGCCTGGTACACGGACAAGGCGACCGGGAAGCTCGTCGTCACGGCCGACCAGAGCGTCTCGGCCGCGGAGATCGCCCAGATCAAGAAGGCCGCCGGGGCACAGGCCGGCACCCTCGAGATCAAGCGCACCCCGGGCACCTTCAACAAGCTCATCGCGGGCGGCCAGGCCATCTACGCCGGCGGCGGACGATGCTCCCTCGGCTTCAACGTCCGCAGCGGCAGCACCTACTACGCGCTCACCGCGGGACACTGCACCAACATCGGCAGCACCTGGTACACCAACTCGGCCAACACCACGGTGCTGGGCACGAGGACGGGATCCAGCTTCCCGACCAATGACTACGGCATCATCCGGCACGCGAACGCGTCCGCCGCCGACGGCCGGGTCTACCTCTACAACGGCTCGTACCGTGACATCACGTCCGCGGGCAACGCCTCCGTCGGCCAGGCCGTGCAGCGCAGCGGAAGCACCACCGGTCTGCGCGGCGGCACGGTGACCGGTCTCAACGCGACGGTCAACTACGGCGGCGGCGACATCGTCTACGGCATGATCCAGACCAACGTCTGCGCGGAGCCCGGCGACAGCGGTGGCTCCCTGTTCGCCGGTTCCACCGCGCTCGGTCTCACCTCCGGAGGCAGTGGCAACTGCAGCTCCGGTGGCACCACGTTCTTCCAGCCGGTCACCGAGGCGCTGAGCGCCTATGGCGTGAGCGTCTTCTGACACACCGGTTCGACGCACCGATCAGCGCCCCGATCCGCTGACCGATCGGGGCGCTGATCGGATGCACCCGATCGACGCACGACGAGGGCCGGTGGTCCGCCGCGAGGCGGGCCGCCGGCCCGACGTATGTCCCGGTCTCCCGAGCCGCACCAAACGCCGCGTACTGGTAGGAAAGAGGCAAAGCGCCGGACGAGCGACCGAAAGGCACTGTGCCGTGGAGCCAACCAGCCGACCCGAGGGCACGGTGACCCAGCGCGCGGTGAACGCCCACCGCTCCTCCCTCACCCTCCGGGTGAACGGAACCCAGCATCCGCTGACGCTCGACCACAGGACCACCGTCCTGGACGTGCTGCGGGAGCATCTGGATCTCACGGGTACGAAGAAGGGCTGCGACCACGGACAGTGCGGCGCCTGCACCGTGCTCGTCGACGGGCGTCGCGCCAACAGCTGTCTGATGCTCGCGGTCGCCCACGACGGGGCGGACATCACCACCGTCGAGGGCCTCGCCGACGGCGCGAGGCTCCACCCGTTGCAGGAGGCGTTCATCGCGCGGGATGCCCTCCAGTGCGGTTACTGCACCCCGGGCCAGCTCTGCTCCGCGGTCGGCATGCTGACCGAGGCGGCCGAGGGACACCCCTCCCATGTGACACCGCCGGAGTACCCGGGCGGCGGCGAGGCGGAACTGACACCGATGGAGATCCGGGAGCGCATGAGCGGCAACCTGTGCCGCTGCGGCGCCTACCCCTCCATCGTCCGGGCGATCGAGGATGTGGCACGGTGAAACCCTTCGCCTACCTCCGGGCGGCCACCGCCGATCACGCCATCGACACCTTCGCCTCCCACGCCGGAGCGCAGTACCTCGCCGGCGGCACCAATCTCGTGGACCTCATGAAGCTCGGTGTCGCCGCCCCCGAGATGCTCATCGACATCCGCCGGCTGCCGTTCGACCGGATCACCGACACCCCCGAGGGCGGGCTGCGCATCGGAGCGGGCGTGAGCAACAGCGATCTCGCCGCCCACCCCGGCGTCCGGTCCCGCTACCCCTGTCTCTCCCAGGCGCTGCTCGCCGGGGCGTCCGGCCAACTGCGCAACACCGCGACCACCGGGGGAAATCTGCTCCAGCGCACGCGGTGCCCGTACTTCCAGGACACGACGAAGCCCTGCAACAAGCGGCTTCCCGGCAGCGGCTGCCCCGCCCAGGAGGGCGCCCACCGGGATCTCGCGGTCATCGGCCACTCCGACCACTGCGTCGCCACCCACCCGTCGGACATGGCCGTGGCCCTGTCCGCGCTCAACGCCACCGTGCATCTGTACGGCCCGGAGGGTGAGCGCGCCGTGCCCGTCACCGACTTCCACCGGCTCCCGGGCGACCGCCCGGAGCAGGACACGGTCATCCGGCCGGGTGAGCTGATCACCGCCGTGGAACTGCCGCCCGGCCCCATCGGCGTCCGCTCCCGGTACCGCAAGGCCCGCGACCGGGCGTCCTACGCCTTCGCCCTCGTGTCCGTCGCCGCCGTGCTGGAGCTCGAGCAGGGCGCCGTGCGCTACGCGGCCCTCGCGTTCGGCGGGCTCGCCCACCGCCCCTGGCGCGCTCGCGTCGCCGAGGAGGCGCTGCGCGGTGCGCCCGCGACTCCGGAGAACTTCGCCCGGGCCGTGGAAGCGGAGCTGGCCGCCGCGTCGCCGCTGCGGGACAACGGCTTCAAGGTGCCGCTCGCCCGCAACCTCGCCGTCAGCGTGCTGACCGGGCTCGCCCCGCACCCGAACAGCGAGGACCTGGCATGACGCAGACACCGGGCGTTCTGGGGTCGCCTGCCGTACGCCGGGAGGCCGCCGACAAGGTCACGGGCGTGGCACGCTACGCGGCCGAGCACACCGCACCGGGCTGTCTCTATGCCTGGCCGGTCCCGGCCTCCATCGGCCGGGGGCGGGTCACCGCCGTCCACGCGGACGAAGTGCTCGCTCTGCCGGGCGTGCACGAGGTGCTCACCCACGAGAACGCGCCCCGGCTGGAGCCTCCCGACGACGCCAACCTCGCGGTCCTCCAGAGCGCCGAGGTTCCCCACCGCGGCTGGTACGTGGCCCTCGTCGTCGCCGACAGCCCGGAGAACGCCCAAGCGGCCGCCGACGCGCTGAGGGTGGAGTACGACGAGGAGCAGCCCGACGTCACGCTCACGGCCGACCACCCGGGCCTCTACACACCGGAGGAGGCCAACGCCGGCGCAGCCGGCCTGCGAGAGCGCGGGGACTTCGACGGAGCCTTCGCCTCGGCGTCCGTACAGGTCGACGCGACGTACAGCATGATCGCGCTGCACAACCACCCCATGGAGCCGCATGCCGCGACCGCGTGGTGGCTGGACGGACATCTGACGGTGTACGACAGCAGCCAGGGCGCAAGTACCGTACGCGACACCCTCGCCGCGATGTTCGGGCTGCGGCAGGGGAAGATCACCGTGTTCTCCGAACACGTCGGAGGCGGCTTCGGTTCCAAGGGCACGCCCCGGCCCCAGGTGGTGCTGGCCGCGATGGCCACCCGTCACACCGGGCTGCCCGTCAAGGTGGTGTTCCCCCGCCGCCAGATGGCAGCGGTCGTCGGTCACCGCGCTCCCACGATCCAGCGGGTGCGGATCGGCTCCGACACCGACGGCGTGATCCGGGCCCTCGCCCACGAGGTCGTCACGCAGACGTCCACGATCAGGGAGTTCGTCGAGCAGGCGGCCGTTCCCGCCCGCATCATGTACGCCTCGCCGAACAGCCGCACCGGCCACCGGGTCACCGCGCTGGACGTCCCCACCCCCTCCTGGATGCGGGCTCCCGGCGAGGCGTCCGGCATGTACGCCCTGGAGTCGGCGATGGACGAACTGGCCGTGGCCGCCGGCGTGGACCCGGTACTTCTGCGGCTGCGCAACGAGCCGGACGAGGAGCCCGACAGCGGCCGCCCCTTCAGCAGCCGGCATCTCACCGAGTGCCTCGCCGAAGGGGCGCGGCTCTTCGGCTGGCAGCCCAGGGACCCACAACCGGGCATCCGCCGCGAGGGCGCCCTCCTGCTGGGCACCGGGGTCGCGGCCGCCACCTACCCGGTTCAGGTGAGCGCCTCCAGCGCCTCGGCGCATGCCGCCGCCGACGGCACGTTCCGCATCCGGGTCAACGCGACGGACATCGGCACCGGGGCCCGAACCGTGCTCGGGCAGATCGCGGCGGACGCGCTCGGGGTACCGCTGGAGTCCGTCCGTGTGGACATCGGCAGCAGCGACCTGCCCCATGCCCCGCTGGCGGGCGGCTCCTCGGGGACGGCGTCCTGGGGCTGGTCGGTGCACAAGGCATGCCGGACCCTCGTCGAGCGCCTGCACGGGCTGGTGAACCAACTGCCGGCGCAGGGGCTGACGGTGACCGTCGACACGGAGGAGGAGACGGCGAAGGAATCGCCGTACTCACGGCACGCGTTCGGCGCGCAGTTCGCCGAGGTCCAGGTGGACACGGTCACGGGTGAGGTTCGCGTGCGCCGACTGCTCGGGATGTTCGCGGCCGGCCGGATCCTCAACGCCCGTACCGCGCACTCCCAGTTCACCGGCGCGATGACGATGGGCATCGGCATGGCGCTGACGGAGGGCAGCCATCTGGACCCGGTCTTCGGCGACTTCACCGAGAGCGACCTGGCCTCGTACCACGTGCCGGCGAACGCCGATGTCCCGGAGATCGAGGCGCACTGGATCGACGAGGAGGACGATCACCTCAACCCGATGGGCAGCAAGGGCATCGGGGAGATCGGCATCGTCGGCGCGGCGGCGGCGATCGGCAACGCCGTCCACCACGCCATCGGGGTGCGGCTGCGGGAGCTGCCGCTCACGCCGGATGTCGTCCTGCCGCATGTGGCGTCGCTGTGAGGTTCCGCCGCGCGCCATGAGGACAGGGCCACTCACCCGTCCCGTCGCTCCAGGCCCGCGAGGTCCGCGGCTCGGTCGAACACCTCCACGAGCATCGGCTGCGTGAGCCGCCCCGTGGAGGTGTTGCGCATGCTCGGGTGGTAGCAGCCGAGCAGCTGCAGATCGCGGGCATCACCGGGCCCGGGCAGGACGACGTGCACACCGTGGCCGAACGCCGGACGACGCGGCGGGAGTTGATAGCCCGCATCGCGCAGGACGGGCAGCAGGGCCTGCCAGCCGAATGCTCCGAGCACGACGATCACGCGCAGCGAGGGGCTCAGCAGTTCGATCTCCCGTGCCAGCCACGGGCGGCAGGTGTCCCTCTCGGCCGGTGTGGGCTTGTTCTGCGGCGGCGCGCAGCGGACGGGCGCCGTGAGCCGCAACCCGTACAGCTCCAACCCGTCGTCGACATCGGTACACGTCGGGCTGGAGGCGAGTCCGACCTGGTACAGCGCCTTGACGAGGAAGTCTCCCGAGGGGTCGCCGGTGAACATGCGGCCGGTCCGGTTGGCGCCGTGGGCCGCGGGGGCGAGTCCGACCACGCCCAGAGCCGCGTCCGTGGGACCGAAGCCGGGCACGGGGCGGCCCCAGTACTCCCAGTCCCGGAACGCCGCCCGCTTCACGACGGCGACCTCCTCGCGCCAGGCGACGAGGCGCGGGCATGCGCGGCACCCGGTGACGACGGCATCCAGCTCGGCGACATCTCCGCAGAGCGGCGCGCGGCGGGCGGGGAAGTCGCCGTCGTCGGGCTCGGGCGGCGGACCTGTGGTGTCGTGCGGGCGCATACGTCCACGCTAGTGCGACGGGGCAGGACCCGCGTGATCCGAGGACCGCACGGCGGGCCGGGACGGCCGAAGCCCGGAGCGCAGAGCTGGGAGCCCGGTGCTCCGGCGTCCCGGCCGCCGTGCGGTCGGACGGTCAGGCGTTCAGGTGCCGGGTGTGCCGAGCAGGCTCTCGGCGTCCCCGGCTCCCGCGGGCAGCGCGTTCAGCGCGGCCACGAGCCGCTTCTCCTCGTAGGCGAAGTGCGACTCCAGCAGCGCGGTGAGGCCCTCCAGCTCGGCCCGTAGACGCGCGGGGTCGACTGCCGCCTCGTCGGCCACGAGGTCCTCCACAGCACGCAGGATCTCGGTGACCGTCTGATGGTCGTGCTCCAACTCCTCGATGACGGGACGGAGTTCGGGGTGCTGCCGGGCCAGCGCCGGGAAGGCTCCGCCGTCCTCACCGGTGTGGTGCCGGGTGAGGGCTGAGCAGAAGGCCAGACAGTGTGCCCGCAGCTCCCGCGGCCGTGCGCCCCGGCCTTCGAGCCAGGCGTCGGCGTCCTCGCGGAGTTGTTCGAGTTCCTCGCGGAGTTGTTCGAGTTCCTCGCGGAGCGCGAGATGAATGCCGATCAGTTGATTGCCGAGGGCCGTGATGCGGCCGTCGGGTTCGACAGGGGTGTCCATCGGGGTCCCATGGTGCGGCGCCTCCATGTCCACGGCGGTCTCTTTGCCGGGTACACCGCGACGCTGACGTGGGATCCCATCACTCTTCGGACGGCCCGTCAACCGACTTCCGCAGCCGGTCCTGCGATTCGGCCACGGGTGCGGCGGCAGCAGCGGGATCGAGGATGCGGTTGAGGAAGTTCCTCGTCCGTTCGTGCTGCGGGTCGCCCACGACCTGCGCCGCCGGCCCCTGCTCGACGATCACACCCTCGTCCATGAACACGACCCGGTCGGCGACCTCCCGGGCGAAGCTCATCTCATGGGTGACGACCATCATCGTCATGCCCTCGGCGGCGAGGAGCCGCATGACCGACAGCACATCGCCGACCAGTTCGGGGTCGAGCGCCGAGGTCGGCTCGTCGAAGAGCATCACCGCGGGGCCCATCGACAGGGCCCGGGCGATCGCGACCCGCTGCTGCTGTCCGCCGGACAACTGCGCCGGGTAGGCGTCAGCCTTGTCGGCGAGCCCGACGCGTGCCAGGTTCTCCCGGGCCACGGCGGCGGCCTGCGCCTTGTCCCGGCGGAGCACCCTGCGCTGGGGCAGGGTGAGGTTCTCGGTGACGCTCACGTGCGGGAACAGGTTGAACTGCTGGAAGACCATGCCGATGCGCCGGCGCACGGCGTCGATGTCGACATCGAGGTCGGTGACCTCGGTGCCGCCGACGAAGACCTGGCCCTCGTTCGGCTCCTCCAGGAGGTTCACACAGCGCAGCAGTGTCGACTTGCCCGAGCCGGACGGCCCGATGACGCACACCACCTCGCCACGGCCGATCTCCAGGTCGATGCCCCGCAGGACATGGTTGGTCCCGAACGACTTGTGCAGCCCTCGGATCTCGATCTCCGGGCGGTCGGTGGCCATGGTTTCCGCGGTCTCCGTCTTTTTCGGCATCTCGTCCTCACCTGGCCTTGTCGGCGCGCGCTTCGAGGCGGCGCACCACGAAGCTCAGCGGCACGGTCACGAGGAGGTAGCACAGGCCCGCGACCAGGATCGGGGTGGAGTTGGCCGTCTCGCTCGCGAGGTCACGGCCGAACTTCGTCAGTTCGCGTTCCTCCAGCGTCACGCCCAGGAACAGCACCAGCGAGGAGTCCTTGAACAACAGGACGAGTTCATTGGTGAGCGGCGGGATGACGATGCGGAAGGCCTGAGGGATGATCACCGACACCATGGCGCGGGCGTGCGAGAAGCCCAGCGACCTGGCGGCCTCCATCTGCCCCTTGGGGACCGCCTGGATGCCCGCCCGAATCGTTTCCGCCATGTAGGCGGCCGCGACCAGACCGAGGCCGAGCGCGACCTTGCCGTACGTGCCGCCGGGGATCTCCACCCCCGGGAACGCGAGCGGCACGGCCACGCCGACGAAGATGAAGATCAGCAGGGCGGGCAGACCGCGGAAGACCTCGATGTAGACGCCGGCGAACCACCGGTAGGGCGCCACCGACGACAGCCGCATCAGCGCGATGATCAGCCCGAGCACCAGCCCGAAGATGAACCCGGAGAGGGTGTACACCACCGTGTTGCGCAGGGCGATGGTGATGATGTCGGGGAAGAGCCGGGATGCCAGGTCGGTCTGCGCGAACTGCTGCTGGAGCCGGCCCCAGTCGGCGAAGACGCCGATCAGGACCAGCACCGCCACGAAGACCGCGTACTGGATGCCCTGCGAGATGCGGCGTTGCTGCCGCTTGGTCAGCCGAGAGGTCACGATGAAGCCTTGGGCAGCGGACCGATCCACTGCTGGTAGAGCTTGTTGTACGTGCCGTCGGCGCGGGCGTCGGTGATCGCCTTGTTGAGCGCGGCGAGGAGCTTGGTGTTGCCCTTCTTCACCGTGAAGCCGTACTGCTCACCGGTCTCGATGTTCTGCCCGAGGGCGAACTCGGCGGCGTTCTTCTTGTCCTTGAGCCAGCCCTGGACGACGGGGTAGTCGATGACGACGGCATCGACCTGGCCCGTGCGCAGACCGTTGAGGACGGCGTCGGAGCTCTCGAAGGCGACGGGGTTGAAGCCCTGCTCCTTGGCGTAGCTCTCGCCGGTGGTCTCCGCCTGTGCGCCGAGCTTCTTGTTCTTGGCCTTCACATCGGCGAGCGAGGTCACACCGCTCTTCTTGGTGGCCAGGAGTGCCTGGGTGGCGTCGAAGTAGGGAACGGTGAAGTCGACGTTCTTCTTGCGCTCCTCGGTGATCGTCATGCCGGCTGCCGCGAGGTCGCACTCGCCGGAGTTGAGGAAGGCACCGGTCTTGAAGTTCTCGAACGGGGTGTCGAGGATCTTCTGTTCGACCTTGAGGTTCTTCGCCGCCAGGTCCACCAGGGCGACGTCGAAGCCGACGATCTTGCCGTTCTTCTCGAACTGGAACGGCGGGTAGGGCAGGTGGGTGCAGGTGGTCAGCTTGCCCTTCTCCACGACGGGCACACCGCCCGCGGCCTCTCCCGGACCGTCGCTGCCGGAGGAACAGCCGACGGCAAGGAACATCCCCGCGGCGGCAGCACCGGCCGCGGCGCGGATGCGGAAGCTGCTGCGGTGACTGCGGTGTCCTCTGGCCGTCCAGAACACGGGTGACCTCCATGGGGTACAGGGCGGGCGGTGACACGACGAGACCGTCCGTCGCGATCGTAAGGCACCGGCGGCGGTAGGTGAGGGAGCTGTCCACCATGCGTTCAGGCCGGTCCGACACGGTGTCCGGCCTGCGGCTCTGAGTGATCGTCGACCCGGCACCATGAGCCGGGCGAACGGCCGGAAGGGGGGGTCGCGGACAGCGGTACCGATGCCGTGTCGCGCGGGAGAGGGCAGTCGTCCGACCCGGGGTACGCGGTCAGTCCGTGTCGATGACCAGTTCCGGCCGGTCCCACATCACCGCGGGCGGACGGGCGCGTACCGTGCCGGTCCGCCGGGCACCGACACTCAGATAGAAGCCCTCGGAGGGCGGATGGGCGACGACGCGTACGGCCTCGATCCCGGCCGCCTTCGCCTCGGCGACCATGTGGGCGACGAGAAGCCGGCCGATGCCCCGGCCCTGCGCGCTGTCGGCGACGAACATCAGGTCCAGCTCGGGCGGGTCGAGGAGCAGCGCGTAGAAGCCGAGCACCGCTCCGGTCTCGTCGGCCGCGGCGAAGACCCGGTGGGTCTCGATGTAGTCGGGGCCGACCCGGTAGCCGGAGACCATCGGGGCGTAGGGGCCCTCGTAGGCGCGCGACCTGCGCACCAGGGCGGTGAGCCGTTTCGCGTCCCGGGCGGTGGCCCGCCGGATCAGCACGGCCTGCCGCCGACCGCCCCGTCCGGCTCCTGTCATGTCCGACTGCATGGAACGAGTATTCCTCGCGGGTGATCGGTCGGGCGAAGGAGCCGAGGGCGGCCCTTTGCGCCATGGGGCGGAAGTGGCGGGAGTGTGTCTGGCGTGCGGCGCGTGCACGCGGTGGAATGTGCGCGCGCTCCCCGCGTGATCGTCACCTTCCGGGCCCTGGAGACACGATGGCGAGACCCACCGCATTACGCACGGCACGCAGCCTCGGCGTCACCGCGCTCGCCGCCTCCCTGCTCACCGCGCTTCCGGCGCCGGTGGCGCACGGCGACGACGAGCCGGCGTTGAAGGTCGTCGACAACCGGACCGAACCCGCCTTCTCCCGCGCCGACGCCGTCTCTCAGCTCGTCGATGTCGAGACCGAGGCGGACAGCGATCACGACGGCAGACGGGACACGGTCCGGATGCGGATCCTGCGCCCGAAGGAGACGGACGCGGGGCTCAGGGTCGCCACGATCATCGAAGCGAGTCCGTACTGGGGCGGCGGCAACGATGTGCCGTTCCACCCGGTGGATCTCGACGAGGACGGTCTGCCCGACGGCCGGCGGCTCGGCGACCGGACCCGGCTGCCGGGGCTCATCGGTCCTTCGGTGCCGTTCCCCGGCTACACCGACAACTACTTCCTGCCACGCGGGTACGCGGTCGCGCAGGTCGACAGCCTCGGCACCGGTGACTCGACCGGCTGCCCGACCTCCGGCGGACGCAATGAGACGCTCGGCGCCAAGGCGGCCGTGGACTGGCTGAACGGCCGCGCCAGGGGCTGGGATCCGGCCGGGCGGCCGGTGGGCGCCGCATGGTCGACGGGCAACGCGGCCATGATGGGGATCTCCTACAACGGGACGCTGCCGACCGCCGTCGCCGCAACGGGTGTCAGAGGTCTGAAAGCCATCGTGCCGATCTCCGGGATCTCCTCCTGGTACGACTACTACCGGGCGGGCGGCGGGGTGGTGGCTCCGGGCGGCTATCAGGGCGAGGACACCGACATTCTCGCCAAAGGCGTCTACAGCCGCACCGACCGCGAGATCTGCCGGCCGGTGCTGGACCGCCTCACGGCCGAGCAGGACCGCGTCACCGGTGACTGGAGCAGGTTCTGGGCCGAGCGCGACTATCTCCGGGATGCCGGCAGGATCCGTGCCGGTGTCTTCGCGGTGCACGGCGGCAACGACTGGAACGTGAAGACGCAGCACTTCGGTCAGTTGTGGCAGGCGCTGAAGAAGCACGACGTGCCTCGGAAGATGTGGCTGCACCAGGCCGGTCACATCAATCCGATGCCGCTGCGGATGGAGGAGTGGCTTCGCCAGCTGCACCAGTGGTTCGACTACTGGCTGTACGACCTGGACAACGGCGCGCTCGACGAGCCGCCGGTCGAGGTCGAGCAGGCGGACTTCAGCTGGCGCCGTCAGTCCGACTGGCCTGCCCGCGGTACGCGCGATCTGACGCTGCGTCTGGGATTCCGTGGGCTGGGGGCGTTGCCGGGAGCGCAGGTGAGGCAGTCACTCACGGACGCGGGCCGCACCCTGCCGGCGGAGAGGCTGGTGGCCGATCCCGACAGCCCCGACCCGAACCGGCTCGCGTACACCACCGGCCCGCTGGCGAGCGATCTGCGGGTCAACGGTGTGCCCGAGGTGTCGGTGCGGGCCTCGCTGGACGGGACATCGCCGTACGTCACGGCGCTGCTCGTCGACTACGGCCCGGACACCCGGGCGACAGCGGGCACAGTGACCGACACGACGCAGCTCGTCTGCTACGGCGAGGGCATCCCCGGGGACACCGGCTGCGCCTACCGCACGGCGCACCGCACCGAGACGACGGACTTCAAGATCGTCTCCCGCGGCTGGCTGGACGCCCGCAACCGTCACTCGCTCTCCCGCGAGGACCGTGTGGTCGAGGGGCGCGAGTACCGGCTGGAGTGGGCGATGCAGCCCCAGGACCATGTGTTCAAGAAGGGGCACCGGCTGGGCGTGGTGCTGATCTCGACGGATCACGACTACACGCTGCGGTACCCGGCGGGGACCCGGATGACCGTACGCACCGGCGTCAGCAGCATCACGCTGCCGGTGGCGGCGGCGCGGTGACGCCCAAGGGCTGTCGGGCATTCGCGGCGGCACCCACGGCCCGCCGGGTGGTGACACCTGCGGGCCGTCGGGGCCCTGACGGGCGGCGGCCGGGGCGGCAACGGCCGGCCCCGGCGGCGTTCCGTCGTGGTCAGGCCGCGCGCCAGTAACCGAGGGCGTTGACCTGCTCCTTCGGCAGGGCCAGGTCCTTGCGCGCGAAGGTGCTGAGCGAGCGGGTCGTCGCCGTGTCGCAGGCGACCCAGACATATGCCCCGGGGTTGTCGCGCAGCAGGCCGGGCAGGGCGTCCTTCACCTCCGTGACGAGGTGGTTGCCGGCCTCGCGGCGCGGGACCAGGCGCAGTTCGTGGAGAGCCGGGTCCAGGCGCAGCGGCAGCTCCTTGTCACAGTCGTGCGTCGTCTCGAACCAGATCACCGCCGGCACGGCGGGGAGCGCCGCGAGCAGGGAGTTGATGGCGGGCAGCGAGGCGGGGTCGCCGACGACGAGGAGCTTGCCGGGGAGCGGGTCGGGCGTGGTGAAGCCCGTCCCCTGGAGGGTCGCCTCGATGGTGTCGCCGGGCTGCGCCTTCCGCGCCCATTCGCTGGCGACGCCGTCGTGCAGGGCGAATTCGAGACTGAACGTCCCCGCGTCGGGGTCGGCCTCCACCAGGGTGTAGGCGCGCTGATGCGGCTTTCCGGCGTTGTCGAACCACACCCGGACCCACATCGTGGGGTGGACCCCGGTCTGCGCCAGCATGCCGCCGTCGGTGAAGTGCACCCGCCGGAAGTGGTCGGTGACGTCCTCGCTTCCTGTCACGGTGAATGCGAAGTCCTTGCCTCGCATCAGTTTGAGGACGACGCCCTCCCAGCCATGCCCCACAGCCCGCTCCTTCCCCCTTGGTCCGGGATTGTCTCCCGAACATCCGTGCTCTAATTAGGCCAGCCTAACCTAAGCACTCGGGGGAATGAGCCAACAGGGCGGGGAAAAGTGGACATCAGGATTTACCGCGACGCCTGGGGGGTCCCGCATCTGCGGGCCGGCAGCGCGGCCGAACTCGCCTGGGCGCAGGGGCGCAATGCCGCCCTCGACCGGGCGTGGCAGATCGAGGTGGAGAGACACAGGGCGCGGGGCACCTCCGCGTCCTTCCTGGGGAGCGGAGCCGTCGGCTGGGACCGGTTCGCCCGGCAGTCCCGTCTCGACGACACCGCGCGGCGCTGTTTCGAGCGCCTGGAACCCGCGACGGCGTCGTGGATCACCAGCTATGTCGACGGGGTCAACGCCGGCCTGGACGAAGGAGCGCGGCGCGCACCGCAGTTCGCGTCGACAGGTCTTCGACCGGCGCCGTGGCAGCCGTGGGTGCCTCTCGGCATCTGGCTGAGCACGCACATCCTCTTCGCGGGCTTCCCCACCAAGTTGTGGCGCGAGGAGGTCGCCGCGGCACTGGGCGAGGACGCGATCGATCTGTTCGCCACCGACGGCATGGGCACAACGGGCAGCAACGGCTGGCTCGTCGACGGGGACCGTACGGCGAGCGGTGCCCCGCTCATCGCCGGCGACCCGCACCGGTTCATCGAGGACCCGGGCATCTACCAGCAGATCCACCTGGCCTGCCCGGAGTTCGACGTCGTCGGACTGGCCGTGCCGGGAGTCCCCGGCATCGCCCACTTCGGCCACACCGGTTCGGTCGCCTGGGCGATCACCAACGCGATGACCGACTACCAGGACCTCTACCGCGAGCGATTCCGGCACCGTGACGGGCAGTTGGAGGCGCTCGGCCCGGACGGATGGCGCTCCGTCTCCGTGCACGGCGAGACCATCGAGGTGGCGGACGCCGACCCCGTCACCGTGGAGGTCGTGGAGACCGAACGCGGCCCCGTCATCATCGGCGGCCCCGGCGCGGCCGAGTCGATCAGCCTGCGCATACCACCGCGCGTCACCGGCGAACTCGGTTTCGACGCACTGCCCGCGCTGCTGCGGGCCCGCACGGTCGACGACGTGGACCGGGCCTTCGACCGATGGGCCGAGCCGGTCAATGTGGTCCAGGCCGCCGACACCGAGGGCGGGGTGCTGCACCGCGTCGCGGGACGCGTCCCGGTGCGCCACCCGGACAACATGCTGCGCGTCGTACCGGCGTGGGAGGCGGGTCACGACTGGGACGGCTGGCACGAGTCACCGCGGCGGCGCGTCGACGGCATCGCCGTGATGGCCAACGAGAGGAGCATCGCCGGCCCACTCGGTGTCGAGTTCGCTCCCCCGCACCGGGCCGAGCGCATCCGTACCCTGCTGCACGAGCAGCGCTCCTGGACCGCCGCGGGCATGGCCACCGTCCACATGGACACCCAACTGGACTCGGCGAAGCCGCTGTTGTGGCTCGTCGCGGGCGCCGAGGGGCTGAGCCCGGAGGCGGCCCGGCTTCGGGAGCGGCTGGTCGGCTGGAACCGCCGCATGGACGCCGACAGCGAGGACGCCGCGGTGTACGCCCGGCTGCGCTCCGTCGTGGTGCGGTTGGTCGCGGAGCACCCGGCGCTCGCGAAGCTCACCGAGCAGCTCGACCTCGCCGCCTACCCCGAGGCACTGCGGCCCTGGCTGGCGTTGGTCCCCAAGGTCGCCTTCGCCCTGGAAGGACTGCTGGTGACCTCCGCCCTGCCGGAAATCGACCGCCAGGAGCTCGTGCGGACGGCCCTGGCGGAGGCCGCCGCCACGGCACCGACCGCGGCCACCTGGGGCGAGACGCACCGGCTCGCGCCCTGGCAGGCGGAGCCGGACGGCGAGCCGGAGGACTGGCCGGGGCTCTCCGGCGACCAGGACTGTGTGCTGTCCACCTCCAGCGTCCCGGGCGTCAGCGACCTCAGCGCCCGCGGCCCTGCCGCGCGGTACGTCTGGGACCTGGCCCGCCGCGACGACAGCCTCTGGGTGGTGCCGCTCGGCGCCTCCGGAGCCGCAGGCGACCCGCACCGGCGCGACCAGTTGCCGCTGTGGCTGCACGGCGGGTTCGTGCCCGTCGTCACCGACTGGAACCTACTCACCGAGGAAGTCATGCCCGCTGAACACACCACCCGCCCCCGAACGGCCGTGCACGAGGCCGCCGTCGACGGGTTCGGCACGGTCCGCATCGTCCCGCTGGACCCCGCCGCCGACGCGGCCCTCGTCCACCGCTGGGTCACCGAGGAACGCGCCCGGTACTGGGGCATGGGCGGTCATTCGCGCGAACAGGTCCAGGAGATCTACGAGTTCGTCGACTCGCTCGCCACCCACCACGCCTACCTCGTCCACCTCGACGACGAGCCGGTCGCACTGTTCCAGACGTACGAGCCGGGCGCCGACCCGGTCGGTGAGTGCTACGACGTGCAGCCCGGCGACTTCGGCATCCACCTGCTGGTCGGCCCTCCGGCCGCGGGCGGATCGCAGCGCGGGTTCACCACTGCCCTGTTGGCGGCACTGGTGGGGTTCGTCCTGAAGGACCCGAAGGTCCTGCGGGTGGTCGTCGAGCCCGACGCCCGCAACGAGAAGGCCGTCGCCCGCATGGTGCGGTCCGGCTTCGTGCTCGGCCCCGAGATCGACAAGCCGGAGAAGAGGGCGCAGTTGGCCTTTCTCAGCCGTGAGACGCTCGACGGATGGGCGCTCGTCGGACCGTGACACACCCGACCGCCGACCGGACCTCCACAGGCACTGACATGCCCGGGCCGCCCCCGCGGGACCACCGGCGGCGGGCCGGGGGGGTGGTGCACACGTTGGCGGCGGTTTATCGCCCAACGGCATTTGCAACACAACAGTGCCGCC
>NZ_JBHXSL010000038.1:672-72741 GCF_042714725.1 Streptomyces sp. NPDC058685 | reverse complement strand
GCGGGTTGTTCCCCCCCACCCTTCACCCGTTCGCCCCAAACTCCGTGTTCCCCCCCGGGCCGCCCCCCGTTGGGGGGCCCCGCCCTTCTGTGCGTTCGGGCTCTCCGACGCCGTCAGACGTCAGACGAGCGCCCCGCCGGGCAGCTCGACCTTGGCGCCGAGCTCCATGAGCTTCTCCATGAAGTTCTCGTAGCCGCGGTTGATCAGGTCGATGCCGTGGACGCGGGAGGTCCCCTGCGCCGCCAGCGCCGCGATCAGGTACGAGAAGCCGCCGCGCAGGTCGGGAATGACCAGATCCGCGCCCTGGAGCTTCGTCGGACCGGACACGACCGCCGAGTGCAGGAAGTTGCGCTGGCCGAAGCGGCAGTCCGAGCCGCCCAGGCACTCGCGGTACAGCTGGATGTGTGCACCCATCTGGTTGAGCGCGGAGGTGAAGCCGAGACGGGACTCGTAGACCGTCTCGTGGACGATGGAGAGCCCGGCGGCCTGCGTGAGGGCCACCACCAGGGGCTGCTGCCAGTCGGTCTGGAAACCGGGGTGTACGTCCGTCTCCAGCGCGATGGCGTTGAGCGAGCCGCCCGGGTGCCAGAAGCGGATGCCCTCGTCGTCGATCTCGAACGCGCCACCGACCCTCCGGTACGTGTTCAGGAACGTCATCATCGAGCGCTGCTGGGCGCCGCGCACATAGATGTTGCCCTCGGTGGCGAGCGCCGCGGACGCCCAGGAGGCCGCCTCCAGGCGGTCCGGGAGCGCCTTGTGGTTGTAGCCGCCGAGCTGGTCGACACCGGTGATCCGGATCGTCCGGTCGGTGTCCATGGAGATGATGGCGCCCATCTTCTGCAGCACGCAGATGAGGTCCTCGATCTCCGGCTCCACCGCCGCGTTCGACAGCTCGGTGACGCCCTCCGCCAGCACCGCCGTCAGCAGCACCTGCTCGGTGGAGCCGACCGACGGGTACGGCAGACGGATCTTGGTGCCGCGCAGCCGCTGCGGGGCCTCCAGGTACTGCCCGTCAGCCCGCTTCTCGATGGTCGCGCCGAACTGGCGCAGCACGTCGAAGTGGAAGTCGATCGGACGGCCGCCGATGTCGCAGCCGCCGAGGCCGGGGATGAAGGCATGGCCGAGGCGGTGCAGCAGGGGGCCGCAGAAGAGGATCGGGATCCGCGAGGAGCCCGCGTGGGCATCGATGTCGGCGACGTTGGCGCTCTCGACGTGCGTCGGGTCGAGCACCAGCTCGCCGGGCTCCTCGCCCGGCCGCACCGTCACACCGTGCAGCTGCAGCAGTCCGCGGACGACCCGCACATCGCGGATGTCGGGCACGTTGCGCAGCCTGCTCGGCCCGCTGCCGAGCAGAGCGGCGACCATGGCCTTCGGCACCAGGTTCTTGGCGCCGCGGACGCGGATTTCGCCCTCCAGCGGGGTTCCGCCGTGGACAAGCAGTACATCGTCTGTGCCGGTCATGAATCTCGCGTTCCGGAGGGTCCCCCTCAGTGGTGCGAGGGGAAGGTCGGACAGGGGGCCAGAGAAAAGGGTAAGGGGCCGTCACCCCTGCCCCGTAAGGGCAAGGACGCTTCAGACGCGTAATGAATTCGGTACAACACGTACGGTTCATGCGGTTTCGCGGAGCGTCACCGCCGGGGGCGGGGTCCGGCCGGTGCCGCGGGCCGTCCTGAGCTGCGCCGGTTCTCACACTGTCCTCGCTCGGGCCCCGCGCGGGGCCAAGATGCGGGATCATGTCTCGCATGACCGAGGTGTCCTCGCTCACAGGGCGGCTGCTCGTCGCCACACCCGCCCTCGCCGACCCCAACTTCGACCGGGCGGTGGTCCTGCTGCTCGACCACGACGACGAGGGCTCGCTCGGCGTGGTCCTCAACCGGCCGACGCCCGTCGACGTCGGCGACATCCTGGAATCCTGGGCAGGGCTCGCCGGCGAGCCCGGTGTGGTCTTCCAGGGCGGCCCGGTCTCGCTGGACTCGGCGCTCGGAGTCGCCGTGATCCCGGGCGACGAGGGGCCGCTCGGATGGCGCCGGGTGTACGGGGCGATCGGTCTGGTCGACCTGGAGACACCACCGGAACTGCTCGGCGCGGCACTCGGCTCGCTGCGCATCTTCGCCGGGTACGCGGGGTGGGGGCCGGGCCAGCTGGAGGACGAGCTCGGCGAGGGCGCCTGGTACGTCGTGGAGTCCGAGCCCGGCGATGTCTCGTCGCCGCAGCCGGAGACGCTGTGGCGGGCGGTGCTGCGCAGACAGCGCAACGAACTGGCGATGTTCGCGACGTATCCGGACGACCCCTCGCTGAACTGACATCCGGGTGGCGGCGGCCGGGACCCGGGTCGTGTCCCGCGGGCACCGGGGGGTCGCGGGTGTGAGTACCCTTGGAGCTCATGAGCACTCTTGAGCCCGAGCGCGGGACTGGGACGGGAACCCTCGTAGAACCGACGCCGCAGGTGTCGAGCGGCGACGGCGACCACGAGCGCTTCGCCCACTACGTCCAGAAGGACAAGATCATGGCGAGTGCCCTCGACGGCACTCCCGTCGTGGCGCTGTGCGGGAAGGTCTGGGTGCCGGGGCGCGACCCCAAGAAGTACCCGGTCTGCCCGATGTGCAAGGAGATCTACGAGTCCATGGGCCCGGGTGGCGACAAGGACAAGGGCGGCAAGGACAAGAAGTAACCCCCGGCCGCGGACCCACCGGGTCCCGGCGGCCGGAACCCCGAACCGGTACGGCCCCTGTGGCGCGCATCTGTGCGCGCCACAGGGGCCGTTCGCGTTGCACGGAGTGCACCCGGCGGTCACAAGGTGGTTGAGACCTCTTGTCCCCGTGTTTGAGCGGCTCTAGCCTCCTGCGTGTTGTGCAGCACGAAACGTTGGTTGCGTATGTTGCAACGATGACCCGTAGGGGATCACCCATGAAGCTCAGCGCCCGAATCGCCGCACCCGTCGCGGCACTTGTCCTGGCGGGCCTCACCGCCACCGCCTGTGCCCCGCAGACCTCCGACAGCAGTGCCGACAAGGACGAGAAGAAGGGGACCCTGCGGGTCTGGCTGTTCCAGGAGGTCAACAACAAGCCCAAGGAGAAGGTGGTCGACGAGGCCGTCGCCGCCTTCACCGAGAGGCACAAGGACAGCAAGGTCGAGATCGAGTACATCCCCGTCGAGACCCGCGCCCAGCGGATCAAGGCCGCCTTCAACGACCCGAAGAGCGCCCCGGACCTGATCGAGTACGGCAACACCGACACCGCCGGCTACGTCAAGGACGGCGGACTCGAGGACGTCAGCAAGGAGTTCGCGGACTGGGAGGACGCGAAGTCCGCCGACCCCACGGCCACCCAGTCGGTCACCGTCGACGGCAAGATCTACGGCGCGCCCTTCTTCGTCGGCGTACGGGCCCTGTACTACCGCACCGACGTCTTCCGCGAACTGGGCCTGAAGCCCCCGAAGACGCAGGACGAGCTGATCTCCACCGCCAAGAAGATCCGCGCCCAGAAGCCCGACCTGTACGGGATCGCGGTCGGCGGCGCCTACACCTACGGAGCGATGCCCTTCATCTGGGCCAACGGGGGTGAACTGGCGAAGGACGAGGGCGGTACCTACAAGTCGGCCATCAACAGCCCGGCCGCCCAGAAGGGCATCACGGCCTACACCTCGCTGTTCGGCGACGACAACTGCCCGGCCGCCAAGTGCGCCTCCATGGGCGGCAACGCGACCGTCACCGCCTTCGCGTCCGGCAAGGCGGCCATGGCGATAGGCGGCGACTTCAGCCACCAGGCCGTGGAAGCGGGCTCGGTGAAGGGCAAGTACGCGGTCGTGCCGCTGCCGGGGGTCACGTCCGGGGAGACGGCGCCCGCCTTCGCCGGCGGCAACAACGTCGGTGTCCTCAAGAGCAGTTCGCACCGCACGCTCGCGGTGGACCTCATGAAGGAGCTCGCCGGCAAGGAGACGCAGCGCAAGCTGTTCGCGGCGATGGGCTTCCTGCCGACGTACACCGACGTGCGTTCCGAGGTGGCGAAGAAGGAGCCGTTCGTCGCCCCGTTCGTCGAGACGCTCGCCTCGGGCGCCAAGTTCGTGCCGGCCTCGCCCGGCTGGGGACAGATCGACTCCTCGCTCGTCCTGCCGACGATGTTCCAGGAGATCGTCAGCGGCAAGAAGGACGTGGCCGCGGCGTCGGGTGACGCCGCCAAGAAGATGGACACGGCGTTCTCCGCCGCGGGCTGACCGCCATGACGCACCACGCGACAGCCGCCGAGCCGGTCGCGGTCCCCGTCAGGACCGCGCCGGCCCCGGCCGGAAGCCGCCGCACGAAACGGCGCGACGGACGCTGGACCCCCTGGGTCTATCTCGCGCCCGCCCTGGTCGTCCTCGCCGGACTGCTCGTCTACCCGATCTACCAGCTCGGCCTGATCTCGTTCCTCGAATACACCCAGGCACAGGTCAGCGGCGGCGAACCGACCACCTTCCAGGGCTTCGGCAACTACCGCACGCTCTTCGCCGACAGCCAGTTCTGGGAGGTCCTGCTCGCCACCGTCGTCTTCGCGGCCGCCTGCGTCGTCGCCACCCTCGCCGTCGGCTGCACGCTCGCCGTACTGCTGACGCGCATCAGGGCGGTGCCCCGGCTGGCGCTGATGATGGCCGCGCTCGGCGCCTGGGCCACCCCCGCCATCACCGGCTCCACCGTCTGGGTCTTCCTCTTCGACCCGGACTTCGGTCCGGTCAACCGCATCCTCGGTCTCGGCGACCACTCCTGGACCTACGGGCGCTACAGCGCGTTCGCCCTCGTGCTCTTCGAAGTGGTGTGGTGCTCGTTCCCGTTCGTGATGGTCACGGTCTACGCGGGCATCCGCTCGATCCCCTCCGAGGTACTGGAGGCGGCTTCCCTGGACGGTGCGTCGCAGTGGCGTATCTGGCGCTCCGTCATGGCCCCGATGCTGCGGCCCATTCTGGTGGTCGTCACCATTCAGTCGATCATCTGGGACTTCAAGGTCTTCACGCAGATCTATGTGATGACGAACGGCGGAGGCATCGCCGGCCAGAATCTCGTGCTCAATGTGTACGCCTATCAGAAGGCCTTCGCGTCCTCGCAGTACAGCCTGGGCTCCGCGATCGGCATCGTCATGCTGCTGATTCTGCTGGCCGTCACCCTCGTCTATCTGCGCCTTCTGCGACGCCAGGGAGAAGAACTGTGAGCTCGCTCCGTATCCGCCGTCCCTGGCGCCTCGCGGCCGAGGCATCCGCGCTCGTCATCGCGGTGATCGTGGCCTTCCCGCTGTACTGGATGGTGCTCTCCGCGTTCAAACCGGCGGGCGAGATCCAGTCCACCGACCCGCGCCCCTGGACGCTCTCACCGTCGCTCGACTCCTTCCGCCGCGTCTTCGAACAGCAGGAATTCGGCCGCTATTTCCTCAACAGCCTGTTCGTCGCCGGGGTGGTGGTCATCGCGTCCGCCCTGATCGCCTTCCTCGCGGCGACCGCCGTCACACGGTTCCGTTTCCGGTTCCGCACGACCCTGCTGATCATGTTCCTCGTGGCGCAGATGGTGCCGATCGAGGCGCTGACGATCCCGCTGTTCTTCCTCATGCGGGACTTCGGCCAGCTCAACACCCTGGGCTCGCTGATCCTTCCGCACATCGCGTTCTCGCTGCCGTTTGCGATCTGGATGCTGCGGGGCTTCGTGAAGGCGGTGCCGGAGGCGCTGGAGGAGGCCGCGTACATCGACGGCGCGAGCCGGACACGCTTCCTGTGGCAGATCCTGTTCCCGCTGGTGTTCCCGGGACTTGTGGCGACGAGCGTCTTCTCGTTCATCTCCACCTGGAACGACTTCCTGTTCGCCAAGTCCTTCATCATCAGCGACACCTCGCAGTCGACACTGCCGATGGCGCTGCTGGTGTTCTTCAAGCCGGACGAGAACGACTGGGGCGGCATCATGGCCGGCTCCACGGTGATGACCGTGCCCGTCCTGGTCTTCTTCGTCCTCGTGCAACGGCGCCTGGTGTCCGGCCTGGGCGGCGCCGTGAAGGACTGACGCGGCAGCCCGCCCGCCCCACCCCGCTCCCACCCTGAAAGGCTGCCGTCATGGAAGACGCGTCCCTGATCCCCCGGCCCGTGCTCGTCGAAGCCCCCGGGGCCGCACCGGAGGTCTCCGCCCGGCCGGGGAACGGCCGGGTGCTGCTCGGCACGCACACCCGCATCGACGCCGAGGCCGGGACCGAGAGCACCGCACGGTGGCTGCGCGCCGTGCTCGGCGCCGCCACCGGGCTCACCTTCCCCGACGGAGCCGACCCGCACGGCATCGCCCTGCGCATCAGCCCCGACGTGGAGCGGGAACTGGGGCCCGAGGGCTACCGGCTCTGCACGGACGGCTCCGCCACGGGTGCGGCGGTCGTCGTGGAGGGCGGCAGCCCCGCCGGTGTCTTCTGGGGCGCGCAGACCCTGCGTCAACTGCTGGGTCCCGACGCCTTCCGCGCCGCGCCGCTGCCACCCGCGGGCCGTACCTGGGACCTGCCGCGCGTCGCCGTCGCGGACCGTCCCCGCTTCGCCTGGCGCGGCATGATGCTCGACGTCTCACGGCACTTCCTGCCGAAGACCGACGTACTGCGCCAACTCGACCTGCTCGCCGCGCACAAGCTGAACGTCTTCCACTTCCACCTCACCGACGACCAGGGCTGGCGCATCCGGATCGAGCGCCACCCCCGTCTCACCGACATCGGTTCCTGGCGCGCCCGCACCAAATACGGCCACCGGGCCTCCGACCTCTGGGACGAGACCCCGCACGGCGGTTACTACACCCAGGACGACATCCGCGAGATCGTCGCGTACGCCGCCGACCGGCACATCACCGTCGTCCCCGAGATCGACATCCCCGGCCACTCGCAGGCCGCCATCGCCGCGTACCCGGAACTGGGCAACACCGACGTCGCCACCTCTCCCGACGGCAAGCCCCTGGCCGTCTGGGACACCTGGGGCATCAACCCGAACGTCCTCGCCCCCACGGACAGCACGCTGCGCTTCTACGAGGGCGTGCTGGAGGAGGTCCTGGCGCTCTTCCCCTCGACGTTCATCCACATCGGAGGCGACGAGTGCCTCAAGGACCAGTGGAAGGCATCCCCGGCCGCCCAGGCCCGTATCGCGGAGCTGGGCCTCGCCGACGAGGACGAGCTCCAGTCCTGGTTCATCCGGCACTTCGACACCTGGCTGTCCGCCCGCGGCCGCCGGCTGATCGGCTGGGACGAGATCCTGGAGGGCGGTCTCGCACCCGGCGCCGCCGTCTCCTCCTGGCGCGGCTACGCGGGCGGCATCGCGGCGGCGGAGGCCGGCCACGACGTCGTGATGTGCCCCGAACAGCAGGTGTATCTGGATCACCGGCAGGACGGCGGTCCCGACGAGCCCATGCCCATCGGCTATGTCCGCACCCTGGAGGACGTCTACCGCTTCGAACCCGTTCCGCCGGGGCTGTCCCCGGAGGCGGCCGCGCACATCATGGGCACCCAGGCCAACGTCTGGACCGAGGTGATGCAGAACCGGGCACGCGTCGACTACCAGGTCTTCCCCCGGCTCGCAGCCTTCGCCGAGGTCGCCTGGTCGGCACTGCCCGCTTCCGACGAACGGGACTTCGCGGACTTCGAGGGGCGAATGACCGTGCACTACCGCCGCCTTGACGCACTCGGCGTCGACTACCGGCCGCCCGGCGGCCCGTTGCCGTGGCAGAAGCGCCCTCTGCCCGAAGGAATGACGGGCAGTCTCGGACGCCCGATCGAGGGTGCGCCCCCAAACGTGTGAGCCCGGCGCAAGCCCGGTGCTCGGGGCCGCGCATCCTGTCACGGTGGTAGGGCCGTGAGGAATACCCGCAACGGTCACCGAAGAGTGGCAATCCGCCTGTGATTCCGATGGCGTTCCAAAACGGTCGAACACCGAGCGAAGGGTGCATCCGGTACGGATGCGCCCTTCGCGGACCCGTTCGTCGGTCGGCTCGGAAGATGTGCCAGAGTTGCCACGTCCGGGCTGTGAGCACGTACGGTACGGCCAGCACGGGCGGGACAGCCGGACACCGGGAAGGGGCAGCTGGGTGACCACGCACGCACCGCAGACATCGCAGTCGGTGACGCTGCCGGCTTCGCTCGACGAGGCCGTGGCGGCGCTGACCGACATGCCCGCCGCCGTGCCGGTCGCCGGTGGCACCGACCTCATGGCCGCCGTCAACCGGGGCCAGCTGCGTCCCGCAGGACTCGTCGGCCTCGGCCGCATCAGCGAGATCCGCGGCTGGCGCTACCTGGACGGACACGCCCTGCTCGGCGCCGGCCTCACCCACGCCCGCATGGGACGCCCCGACTTCGCCGCCCTCATCCCCGCACTCGCCGCGTCCGCGCGCGCCGCCGGCCCGCCCCAGATCCGCAACGCGGGCACTCTGGGCGGCAACATCGCCACCGCGGCCCCGACCGGCGACACCCTGCCCGTCCTGGCCGCCCTGGAGGCGGACCTCGTCATCGCGGGACCCGGCGGCAGTCGCCGGGAGATCCCCGTGTCCCACTTGCTCGCGGGCCGCGAGATGCTCGGACCGGCCGAACTCATCGGCTTCGTACGCGTGCCCCTGCTGCATGCCCCGCAGGTCTTCGTGAAGGCCACGGGCCGCACCGGCCCCGGCCGCGCCACCGCGTCCGTCGCGGTCGTCCTCGACCCGGTGCGGCGCGGGGTGCGCTGCGCGGTCGGCGCGATCGCGCCGATGCCGCTGCGGCCGCTGGAGGCCGAGCGCTGGATCGCGTCACTGATCGACTGGGACGGCGAGCGCGGTCTCGCGGGCGAGGCGCTGGCGGCCTTCGGGGAGTACGTCGCGGCGGCGTGCATCCCCGACCGGGCCCCGGCCGCGCCGGGCGAGGAGCAGCCCGTGCTGCCGCCCGCCGTACTGCATCTGCGGCGCACCGTCGCCGCGCTGGCCCGACGTGCACTGGGGAGGGCGCTGTCGTGAGCAACGAAGAGAATCCGCGGGGGCGGGCGCCGGAGCACGGCGGCTGGGAGCCGACGCCTCAGGGCGAGTACGACGCCGAGGCGACCGGCTTCTTCCAACTGCCCCCCGAGGGCTCGCAGGACGGCGCGCCGCTCGCGGCACCCGGACACGGCTACGTACCGCCGATGATCATGCCGTTGACGCCGGTGTCCGACCCGTCGGTGCCGGAGGGCTGGCACGTCCAGCAGCCCACCGGCGAGCCCGAGACCGTGCAGTGGCCCGAGCCCGGCGGCTCCGCCGGTCACGGTGGGCAGTACACGGACCGGTACTCCCCGGACGCGCACGTCACCGGCCAGTGGAGCTTCACCGAGGGCGAGCCCGCACCCGCCTCCGACGTGACCGGCCAGTGGACCATCCCGGTCGCCCAGGGCGATCTGCCGGAGGAGTCGGGCGAGTTCGCCGCCTCCCTGCTCCAGTCCCAGTGGGGCTCCGCCCCGGCGACCCTGCCGGGCGGCGCGTCCGCCCCGTGGGCGAGCGAGGCACCGGCGACGCTGCCCGGCGGCGCACCCGCGCCCTGGGCCACGGCGCCCGCCGGCGGGAGCGCCGCGGACGACGAGCGCGCGCCGGAGCCCGAGGCCGCGGAGCCGCCGGCGGAGGACGCCCCGGTCGAGCACGCGTCGGCCGAGCACGCGTCGGCCGAGCGGCGCGAGGAGGAGAACGCGGGGGAGCCGTCAGGGGACGCGTACGCCCCGGAGCCCTTCGCGGCCGCCGAGGCAGCCGCTCCCGAGGCCGCAGCTCCCGAGAGCGCTTCCGCCGATTCCGTCCCGTCTCCCGAGACCGCAGCGTCCGCGGGGGCCGCCCTCTCCTCGACCGGCACCGAGGAGCACCCGCCCACCTCCTACGTCCTGCGCGTCAACGGGGCCGACCGGCCCGTCACCGACGCCTGGATCGGCGAGTCGCTGCTCTACGTGCTGCGCGAGCGCCTCGGCCTCGCCGGCGCCAAGGACGGCTGCTCCCAGGGGGAGTGCGGTGCCTGCAACGTCCAGGTCGACGGCCGTCTCGTCGCCTCCTGCCTGGTCCCGGCGGCGACCGCCGCCGGATCCGAGGTCCGTACGGTCGAAGGGCTCGCCGGCGACGGCGAACCGTCCGACGTCCAGCGCGCCCTCGCGGCCTGCGGCGCCGTCCAGTGCGGCTTCTGCATCCCCGGTATCGCCATGACCGTGCACGACCTCCTGGAGGGCAACCACGCCCCCTCGGAGCTCGAGACCCGCCAGGCCCTCTGCGGCAACCTCTGCCGCTGCTCGGGCTATCGCGGCGTGCTCGACGCCGTGAAGGAGGTCGTCGCCGAGCGCGGAGCGAGCGCGGCGGCCGCCGCCGAGGCGAGTGAGGAAGCGCGCATTCCGCACCAGGCGCCGCCCGGTGCCGGTAGTGTGCAGCCCCACCCGCACGACGGAGGCATGGCGTGACCAGTGACGCGGCCACCACCGCGACGCCCCAGACGGCCGGTACACCCCGCCCCGACCAGCCGACCCACGGCCTCGGTGCCTCCCTGCCTCCCGCCGACGCCCGGGCCAAGACCGAGGGCACCTTCCCGTACGCCTCCGACCTGTGGGCCGAGGGCCTGCTGTGGGCGGCCATCCTGCGCTCCCCGCACCCGCACGCCCGGATCGTGTCGATCGACACCTCGGCGGCCCAGGAGATGCCGGGCGTACGGGCCGTGGTGACGCACGAGGACATTCCGGGCGACACCGCGTACGGCAGGCGCATCGCCGACCGCCCCGTCTTCGCCTCCGAGATCGTCCGCCACCACGGCGAGGCGCTCGCGGCCGTGGCCGCCGACCACCCGGACACCGCCCGTCTCGCGGCCGCCGCCATCGCCGTCGAGTACGAGGTGCTCGAACCGGTCACCGACCCCGAGAAGGCCTTCGCCGCCGAGCCCCTGCACCCCGACGGCAATCTGATCCGGCACATCCCGCTGCGCTACGGCGACCCGGACGTCGCGGGCGACATCGTCGTGGAGGGCCTGTACCGGATCGGCCGCCAGGACCCCGCGCCCATCGGCGCGGAGGCCGGTCTCGCCGTCCCCCGGCCCGACGGCGGGGTCGAGCTGTACGTCGCCTCCACCGACCCGCACACCGACCGCGACCTGGCCGCATCGTGCTTCGGCCTGGACGCCGAGCGGGTGAAGGTCGTCGTGACGGGCGTCCCCGGCGCCACCGGCGACCGCGAGGATCCCGGCTTCCAGCTCCCGCTCGGCCTGCTCGCGCTGAAGACCGGCTGCCCGGTCAAACTGACGGCCACCCGCGAGGAGTCCTTCCTCGGCCACGCCCACCGCCACCCGACCCTGCTGCGATACCGCCACCACGCGGACACCGAGGGCCGTCTGGTGAAGGTCGAGGCCCAACTGCTGCTGGACGCCGGTGCGTACGCCGACGCCTCCTCCGAATCCCTCGCCGCGGCCGTCGCGTTCGCCTGCGGCCCCTACGTCGTCCCGCACGCCTTCATCGAGGGCTGGGCCGTCCGCACGAACAACCCGCCCTCCGGCCATGTGCGCGGCGAGGGCGCCATGCAGGTGTGCGCGGCCTACGAGGCCCAGATGGACAAACTGTCCGCGAAACTGGGACTCGACCCCACCGAGGTCCGGCTCCGCAACGTCCTCGCGACCGGCGACATCCTCCCCACCGGCCAGACGGTCACCTGCCCGGCCCCGGTGGCCGAACTGCTCCAGGCCGTACGGGACTTCCCGCTCCCCTCGCTGCCCAAGGACTCGCCGGAGGACGACTGGCTCCTGCCCGGCGGACCCGAGGGCGCCGGCGAACCGGGCGCCGTCCGCCGCGGCGTCGGCTACGCGCTGGGCATGGTCCACATGCTCGGCGCCGAGGGCACCGACGAGGTCTCCACGGCCACGGTCAAGGTGCACGACGGGGTCGCCACCGTCATCTGCGCGGCCGTCGAGACGGGCCAGGGCTTCTCCACGCTCGCCCGCCAGATCGTCCAGGAGACGCTCGGCGTCGAAGAGGTCCACGTGGCCTCGGTCGACACGGACCAGCCCCCGGCCGGCCCGGCGGCCCACGGCCGCCACACCTGGGTCTCGGGCGGCGCGGTGGAACGGGCCGCGAAGATGGTCCGCACCCAGCTGCTTCAGCCGCTGGCGCACAAGTTCGGCATGTCCACCGAGCTGCTCCAGATCACCGACGGCAAGATCACGTCGTACGACGGAGTGCTGTCCACGACGGTCACGGAAGCGCTGGACGGCAAGGAACTCTGGGCGACCGCCCAGTGCCGCCCGCACCCCACGGAACCTCTCGACGGCTCGGGCCAGGGCGACGCGTTCGTGGGCATGGCGTTCTGCGCGGTGCGCGCGGTGGTCGACGTGGACATCGAACTCGGCTCGATCCGCGTGGTCGAGATGGCGGTGGCCCAGGACGTGGGCCGCATCCTCAACCCGGCACAGCTCGCCAGCCGTATCGAGGCGGGCGTCACCCAGGGCGTCGGCACGGCCCTCACCGAGAACCTCCGCACGGCCCGCGGCCTGGTCCGTCACCCGGACCTCACGGGCTACGCCCTCCCGACCTCCCTGGACGCCCCGGACATCCGGATCGTGAAGCTGGTCGAGGAACGGGACGTGGTGGCCCCGTTCGGAGCCAAACCGGCCAGCGCGGTCCCGGTGGTGACGTCTCCGGCGGCGGTGGCGGCGGCGGTGCGGGCGGCGACGGGCAGACCGATCAACAGACTGCCGATCAGACCGCAGGCGGCGGTGGCCGTTCCGCAGGGCTAGGACACGGCCGATTGCTCCTGCACGAGCGTGAAGTTGCTCTTGCACGTGCGTGAAGCAGTTCACTAGGTTCGACCGCAGTGTGCCCATGGGACGGGACGCGCGGGGGAGGAACCTTCATGGCGTGGGACGACTGGGAGCGGCTCAAGAGCACGGCGGGCGGGCAACAGCCGACCGGGATGCAGCTCAATCAGGTGCCCGCGGATCCGGGAGGGTCCGGCACGGGCGGCCTCGTCGTGAACCAGGACGATCTGGGAGCCGTCGGGCACGAGGCGTTCGTTCTGCACGGCGAGCTGGGCAAAGGCGCGGACCTCGCCGGGATGGGGGCGGACAAGAGCGGGGCGGGGTCGACGATGCAGGCCTCCTCGGAGCTCTCGCGGAACCACTTCGCCCTGGGCCCGGCCCTCGGAACTGCCCTGAGCATGTGGGACACCTCCCTGAAGACCCTGCTGCAAGCCTGCGCGCACATCTCGAACCACCTCGACTACAGCAAGGGGCAGCACGCGAACGACGACGCCCAGATCGCCGCTTCTCTGCGGCATCGGGACGGCAGCGCGGAGTCCTGGTCGAAGATCAACGAGTACTTCAAGTAAGCGCGGGGAAACGGGCGGAACAGGGGAACAGCGGTGGGCAACCTCACTCTCACAGACCTCGTCGAGGTCGATCTCGGCAAGCTGGGAGCGGCCGTCGCGGACTGGAAGAAGGCCGCCGACAGCCTCAAGAAGCTGGCGGGCAACGCCGACAGCGGCATGTACGCCAAGTCGGAGCGTGCGCGCTGGAGAGGTGACAACGCCACGGTGACCCGCGACTTCGTCCGCAAGACGAAGAAGGAGTTCGCCGACGCCCAGGCGCAGGCTCAGACGACGTACCAGCTCCTCGAGGACGCCCACTCCGAACTCGTCGGCATCCAGAAGAAGGTGCAGACGGCCGTCGGCACGGACGCGGCCCATATCGGCTGCCGGATCGAGGACATCGGCGGCGGGGCCGTCCGCTGGTTCTTCCCCCACGTACGGGGCGACACCGACGAGCGGACACAGGCACAGCGGGACGCGGCCCAGGCCCTGGCCGACCGTGTGGCCGGACTGATCGGGCACGCGTCGGAGATCGACGCCTCGGTGGCACGGGCGCTCGGCAAGTCGCACGGCAACGATCCGCACAACTTCGGGCACACGAACTACGACTCGCTCGACGCGGCCCAGGAAGAACGCGCCGCCGAGCTCGCCCGGAAGAGCCTCACGCTCTACAAGGAGGGCAAGGAGCTGTCGGAGGAGGAGCTCAAGGAACTCCGCACGATCCTCCAGTACAACGCCGACGACCAGCCCTTCGCCACCAAGCTCTACCGCGACCTCGGCCCCGAGGGCGCCCTCAGGTTCCAGGCGCAGATCTCCCTCGACGGCACCGCGGAGGGCGGCACCCAGCTCCAGCTCGCCCGCAGCATCCAGGACAGCATGGGCGTCGCCCTCGCCACCGCGCAGCCGAAGCTCGGCGACGAGTACACCCAGGAGCTGATGAAGCTCGGGCGCAGCAACCTCGACCTGGAGATGCTGGGCAACCGCATCGAGCCCAAGGGCTACCAGGTGCTCGGCACCCTGCTGCGACACGGCACGTACGAGAAGGACTTTCTCGACAAGGTCGGCAACGACATGATCGCGTACGAGCGGGAGATGGACGGAGGCGCCTGGTCCCGCCCGGACGGCAGCTACGCCGGCATGAAGGGCTTCGGCCTCAACGCCGACACGACCGGCGGAGGCGGCTGGGACCCGCTCACGGGCCTGCTGGAGGCGTACGGCCGCAACCCCGACGCCTCCACCGCCTTCCTCCAGGCGAACGTCGCGGGCCCCGGCGAGAGCATGACGAACCTCGACTACCTGATGGGCATGGGCTCCGACGGCAAGGGCGAGGGCGCCCGCACCTGGATCCCCGACGCGACGTCCCCGATGACCGCGGGCGAGGACAAGGTGTTCGGCAAGGACGCGCTCGGCCACGCGCTGGAGGCGGCGACGACGGGCATGCCGTTCGACCACGGCCCGGTGTCCCCGCACCCGGAGCACACGCCGGAACGCCTGGCCATCATGGAGAAGGTGGTCAACTCCCTGGCGGGGGACCCCAAGCTGATGGACGACAAGATGGCCGACAGCATGGGGCGCATGGCGGGCGAGTACATGCCGGAGATCAACAACACGCTGCGGCAGAGCGACAGCTTCGGGGACCTGTACGGGCATCCGCAGAAGTTCGACACCATGGCGACCGTCGAGTTCCTGGACGTGCTGGGCCGGAACCCGGAGTCGTACGCCGAGGCGACCCTCGGGGCGGAGAACTATTCGGCGACGCTGATGAGCGAAGTCGTCAAACACCCCGACAGGTTCTCCGGCACGCCGGCCGTGAACCTGCAGCACATCGCCTACGGCACAGGAACCGTCGAAGGCATCCTGGGCGGCGCGCGGCACGACGAGATCGTCACCGGCGGGCAGCTCAGCGACAAGGACTACAACGAGCAGCTGCAGAAGCGTGCCGACATGTTCAACTCGGTCTTCGGCTCCACGGTCGGTCTGGCCACCGAGCGGGTTCCGGTGGCGGGGGAGATCATCAACGGCGTCACCGAGATGGTGGTCGGCGAGGTGGTCGAGGGAGCAGAGCGGAACACTGCGGCGGAGACGGCGGACGAGGCTGGAAAGGCTTCGTTCGACGCCCGGCAGAACGCCACCGAGCAGGCGCTCAACGGCCTGTCCGTGGCCGGCATGCCCGCTGGTGCCAACGAAACGGATATGCGCACGAACGTCGACAACCAGTCCGAGGTGGGCTACGACCACGGCGTGGACATGCATCGAGACGCAAAAGACTTCTACCAGCGAAACCCTCCGGAGTAGGCGAGCATGTCGGTGTCTGTGAAGTCCGCGCGGGGCAAGATCTTTGCCCTCGCCGCAGTGTTGTTGGTCGCGGCCGTGGGCCTGGGGGTGTGGCTCTGGGTGGGCGACGACAAAGAGGAGAGCACGCCGCTGAGCGCGCCGGCCAAGCCGTGCTGGGACGGGACGCCGAGCCATCAGTCCATGCAGAAGCTGCTCGGGCCGGGCAAGCAGTTGATCCTCAGGAAGTCACCGTACGGGGTGATCAAGGATCACTCGACGACCCGCTGCAATTACGACGTCCAGGGTGCCAACGGCGTGGAGCCCTTGCTCTCGGTGTACCTGAGTTGGCACCGCGAACCGCCTAAGGTGTCCGATCTCCCTGTGCCCGGCGCCGGCCCGGGGGACAAGGTGAAGGAGTTCGACGCCGGGATGCTCGCGTACTACCTGCGGGCCACGAACCGGCTCTACTTCCAGTGCGATGTGGATCAGCCGAAGGACGCTGCGGACAACCTCCGGAACGACAAGTACGTGAGGGTCGACGTCGCGGCGCACCCGATGGACTCCGCTGATCTCACAGCGAAGCAGGCTCGTGAAGTGGGCCTCGGCATGGTGCTGGAGGTCGCCCACAAGGTCGCGGACCAGGCGGGATGCACCAACGACACCAACCTTCCGAAGTCCGCCCCGAAGGTCGACGACGCGAACTGGCCTCGTTTCCACTAGGGACAATGTGTCCGTGAGGATTGGTGCGGTGCGGATCAAGGTCCTGGTTCTCGCCGGAGTGTTGGCCATCGCGGCCGCCGGGCTGGGTGTCTGGCTCTGGGCGGGCGACGGCGACGGCGAGAGCGGGGCCAAGCCGCTGAGCGCACCCGCGAAGCCGTGCTGGGACGGGACGCCGAGCCGGGCGTCGTTGCAGAAGTTGCTCGGGCCCGGCAAGGAACTGCTCCATGAGAAGTCGGAGTTCCGTGTCGTCACGGACCATTCGCCCGCCCACTGCCAGTACGAGGCACTCGGTGACAAGCGGCTGGACACGGTGCTCGACATGGATGTCGCCTGGGCACAGGAGCTCCCCGGAGCGGACGACCCCCTGAGCGCCGACGCCCGCCCCGGAGACAAGCCCACGCCCTTCGACGCCGGAGCACGCGCCTACTATCTGCGGGCCACGCAGCGCGTCTACTTCGAATGCCGGCCGGACCATCCGGCCGACGCGCCGGCCCATGTGAAGCAGAGCCGGTACGTGTCGGTGGACGTCCTGGCCCGCCCCATGCCTTCCGCGCAGCTGAGCGCGAAGCAGGCTCGTGAAGTCGGCCTCGGCATGGTCCTGGAGGTCGCCCACAAGGTCGCCGACCAGGCGGGTTGCACCAATGACACGAGGCTTCCGCAGTCCGCCCCGAAGGTCGACGACGCGAACTGGCCCGACTTCACGTGAGGACGCCCGCCCCTGGGGCCGGCTCTCAGACCGGAGCCACCCCGGGCGGCGTCACGCCCTCGACAGCGCCGTGACGTTCTCCGCCTGGAGCAGGAACAGCCGCTCCCCGTCGGACGTCAGCTTCAAGGACTTCAGACTTCCCTGGGCGCGTGTCCACGCCTGCTTGCCCGTCGCCTTGTCCAGCGCCACCGCGTCGAAGGACTTGGGGTTCTTCCCCGTCACCTCGCAGACGTGGTCGCCCAGGATCTGGGGTGCGTAGTACGGGATGTTGGGGGCCTTCAGCGGGTGCGTCCAGACCTTGGCGCCGTCGTCGAGCCGGCGGCAGTTCAGTGACTCACCGTCGATCGCGTACACATGCTCGTCGTCGACCGCGGGCGAGCCCCAGCCCAGTATCGCGCCGGCGGGTCCGCTCGGGACCGACCAGACGTCCTTGCCCGTGTCGAGCCGAACCCGTGCCAGCGCGGCCCCGCCGAGCACGACGGTGTCCTCGTGGACCACGGGCACGGTCGAGAAGGAGCCCGCCTTGCGGCTCCAGACCTTCTTGCCCGAGCCGGCGTCCAGGGCTGTCACCTCACCCTTGTCGGAGGAGAGGATCAACCGGTCCCCGCCGACCGCCCCGTAACCGGACCCGAAGGACGACGGGACGGTCCACAGGACCTTGCGGGTGCCGGCGTCCACCGCGCGGATCTTCTCGTCCCGCGTGACGACGTAGAAGGCCTTCTCGCTCACCCCGAGGATCACGGCCGCGCCGCAGTCCGCCGTCCACTGCTCCTTGCCCGTGGCCGGGTCGAGCGCGTGCACCGTCCCGCCCGCGTCCCCGGTGAGCAGCGGGCCGTCGGGGAGGACGGCGAACTCGGACGACGGTGTGATGTCCAGTGCCTCCCACTTCTTCCTGCCGTCCACCACGCCGTGGGCGACGAGGCCGCCCTCCTTCGCCCCGAAGACCATGACGTCCCCGATCGCCAGGGCGGGCGGGCTCCACGGGTCTGCGACGGCCAGGGGCCCCCAGAGGCGTCCTCCCGGCGTACCGGTGGTGGTCTTCGGCGTACCGGACCCCTTGTCGGAGCCCTTGGCGGACGAGTCGCCCGTCTCCGAGTCGCTCGTCATCAGCCAGGCCGCCGTGCCTCCACCGGCCAGCACCACCGCCGCGCCCGCCGCCAGTCCGAGGAACCGGCGCCGGCCGGGCAGCGGCGAGACCACCGTGCCCGGGAGCGTGGACAACTGCCGCGCGGATGTCTCCCGTTGGTGGATGTCCGTGGCCAGGGGTCCCTGCTGCCAGATACGTCCCGCGCGGTGGGGCGGCGCGAACTCGGTGCGGATCTGGTCGGGGGTGGGGCGGAAGGAGGGGTCCTTCGCCAGGCAGGGCCCGATCAGCGGCCGCAGTGCGGCCGGAACCTGATGGAGGTCCGGCTCCTCGTGCACCACGGCGTACTGCACGGCGGCCACATGGGTGCCGTCGTACGCCCGGCGGCCACTGGCCGCGAACGCCAGGACCGCCCCGAGGGAGAAGACGTCGGCAGCCGGCCCGACGCGCTGCCCCAGTACCTGTTCCGGCGCTCCGTAGCCGGGGGTCACCGGCACCTGTCCCGTGGTGGTCAGGGTCAGCCCGTGCTCGGGCCGCGCGATGCCGAAGTCGATGATGCGGGGTCCGGTGGACGTCAGCACGATGTTCGCCGGCTTGAGGTCGCGGTGGACGAGGCCGGCGGCGTGGATGGTGCCCAGCGCCTCGGCGAGAGCGGCGGCGAGTGCGCGCAGCGCCTCGTCGGGGAGCGGGCCGTACGAGGCGACGGCCTGGTCCAGCGTCGGTCCTGCCAGGAACTCCGAGGCTATCCACGGCCGGCCGCCCTCGGTCATGGCGGCAAGCACCCGTGCCACGCCCTTGCCGGTGACGGCCCGGGCGGCTTCCGCCTCCCGCAGGAAGCGTTGTACCAGGTGCTGGTCGTGGGCGAGATGGGGCAGCAGGACCTTCACCGCCGCGGGCCGGCCCTGGTTGTCGTGGCCGAAGTACACCTTGCCCATGCCGCCGGCGCCCAGGACGCCGACCAGACGGTAGGGGCCGAGCCGGAGCGGGTCGCCGGGACCGAGGGGAATCATCGATGTGTCTCTCTGTCGGTGCGGATCAAAACATGCGGTCGGAACATGCGGGTCGGAACACGAGGACGCGGACGCCGGACCTCTCGGACAGGAGGTCGGAACGCGAGCCTTCGGCAGAACGAGACTTCGGTACGCGAGGTCTCGGTACGCAGGGCTCCGGCAGGCCAGGTCTCGGAACGTCAGGTCTCAGAACGTGATGTCGAGGCGTACGGCGACGACCTGTCGTCCGTCCGTCATGACCAGGCGCTTGGAGCGCTCGTGCAGGCAGAGGCTCGATGACCGTGGCCGGAACGACCAGTCCTCACGGCGGTCGGCCAGCCCGATCGCGCGGAGGCTCGTGGCCCCCATCAGGAACAGGTGCTCCTTGTCCACGGCAGGAGGGACCCGAAGGTCGGGTGCGTCCGCCGCCCGTGCGTCCCAGCGCAGGCTGCCGTCGGCGGCCGAGAGCGCCACCGCGCCCCGGCCCTGCTCCGCCGCGTACACCACATCGCCGCGCAGCACCGGTACGCCGTACGCGTCGGCCGATCTGCCCGCGCCGAACGTCCACGCGGCCTTGCCGTCGGTGAGCCGCAGCGCATGCACCCGGCCCGCTCCGACGTACACATGCCGTGCGTCGGCCGCGAGCGTGCCGGGCGTGAGGGCGGGCGCGGCGCCGGCGGCTCGCGGCACGTCCGCCGTCCAGGCGAGCCGCCCGGTGGCCGCGTCCCTCGCGCTCAGCTCCAGGGCGCTGCCGTCCTTCGCCGTCCGGCACAGGACCAGCCGGCCGCCGGCGACGGCCGACGTCACCGTGTCGCCCGGGCTGTCGATGTCGTACGCGGGCACCGGTGAACTCCACAGCTGTCGCCCGGTGCCGAGGCTGACTGCCAGGACACTCCAGCCGGCGGCCCGCGCCGCCGCCGAGTCGTCCGGTGCTCCCTTGCGGGCGATCAGATGGGCCGTGCCGCCCGAGACCTGGAGCAGCGCGGCTTCCTGGACGGGCTTGTCGAACGGCGCGAACGCGACGGCGAGGGTGGTTCGGCCGCTGACCGGGTCGACGGTGTGCAGCGACAGGCGGTGTCCGTTGGTGCTCCCGGGCAGCAGCGCGTACAGCCTGGTCCCGTCGGAGTGGACATGACGGGGATGCCGCACCGTGTCCACCAGCCAGCGGCGCTCGCCGCTGACGGCGGTGAGGGCGAGCAGCCCGCCGTCCGTCATCATCGCGACGATGCTGCCGACCGCCACGGGGGTGAACAGCAGAGGGCTGCTCCGCACGTTCTTGCGCCAGGTCTGGCGCTTGTCGGCGGGTCCCGCGGGTGGTGCCGGCTCGTCGGACGCGCCGGACGGCCCGGCCGCGGTGCCGGGCGCGGCACCCGGCGTGGTGCCGCCGTTGCCGCCGTTGCCGTCGGGTCCGCCGAACCACGACCATGCTCCCGCCCCGGCCGCCGCCAGCGCGAGCGCCGAGCCGCCGGTGACCGCGAACAAGCGGCGCCGGCTCATGCCGGCCGGCAACGCGTCAGCCGTCGTGTCGGGTTCACCGCGATCCGCCGGCGCGGGCAGGCGGTACGGCTGATGCCGCCACACCTCCGAGGCGCGGCGGGCGATCTCGGCGAGGACCGTGTCGGGGAGGTGGTCGGCGAACTGGCCCTGCCCGTCGTGCAGACGGGCCGCCAGCTCCGACGTGGTGGGGCGCGGGGCCGGGTCCTTGGCCAGACAGTCGGACAGGATGCGCGCCAGGGGCTCGGGCACGCCCGTCAGGTCGGGCTCGGCGTAGCGGACGCGGTAGATCAGGTCCGCGGCCTGCCCGGTGCCGAAGGGGCCGTGGCCGGAGGCCGCGAAGACCAGCACACCGGCGAGGGCGAACACGTCGCCGGCAGGGGTGTGTTCCAGACCGGTCGCCTGCTCGGGGGACATGAAGGCGGGCGTGCCCGCCGCCGAACCCGTGCGGGTGAGGTGGTCGTCGCCCGCCGCCCGCGCGATACCGAAGTCGATGATCTTGGGCCCGTACCCTGTGACCATCACGTTCGACGGCTTGAGGTCGCGGTGGACGACGTCGGACAGATGCAGCTGCCCGAGGGCCCCGGCCAGCGCCGCTCCCAGCGCGCGGACCGACAGTTCGGGCAGCGGGCCCGCCAGCGCGACGGCGTCGTCCAGCGGGGGGCCGAGCACGTACTCCGTGGCCAGCCACGGCGTCGCGGCGAGCGGGTCGGCGTCGACGACGGTCGCGCCGTGATGGCCGCCGATGATCCGTGCCGCGTCCGTCTCCAGCCGGAAGCGGCTGCGGAACCCCGCGTCGGACGCGATGTCCGCGTGCATCGTCTTGAGCGCGACCGTACGGCCGCCCGCCGAGCGCGCGAGATAGACCGTGCCCATGCCACCGGTGCCGAGACGGGCCGTCAGCCGGTACGCGCCGAGAGCGGCGGGGTCGTCGTGAGCGAGGGGGGAGAGCACCGGTCACCGCTCCCGGGTCTGCGGGACACGGATTTCGGCGGCGAGCACTTCGGCGGACTGCCGGGCCACCGCGGCCACCACCCGGCCGGGGAGCCAGCCGGGCGTCAGCAGGGCGGCGGCGGAGTCGAGGACCGTGGCAGCGGGTGCCCCCGACACGGCAGGAAGGGCCGTCAGCACCTCGACGGCGCTCGGGCGGCCCGCCGGGTCCCGGGTGAGACATCGGGAGATCAACGTACGCAGGGAGGGCGGGAGTTCATCGCTGTCGGGAACGGTGTGACCGGTCGCGGCGTAGGCGAGGACCGCGCCCAGGGCGTAGACGTCGCCCGGAGGCCGCGGCCGCCCACCCGACGCCTGCTCGGGCGCGAGGCTGCCGGGCTCCAGACCGGGCAGCCCGGAACGCTGCTCGCCGTCCGGTGCCGCGGCACGTACGGCGCCGAAGGAGGTCAGACGGGGGCCTTCCCCGCCGAGCAGGACGGCAGCCGGGGAGAGCCCGGCGTGCGTGACACCGGCGGCATGCGCGCCCGCCAGGGTCTCGGCGACCGCCGCGCCGATGACCCGCACGGTGCGTTCGGGCAGAGGACCCCCGTGAACGGCGAGGGCCACGGGCAGCGGAAGCGCGGGCAGATAAGGGGAGGAGTACCAGGGGGCGTCGGACGGGGACGAGACCTCGGTGACGGGAGCGACCCAGGGACCGGACAGTTGGCGTGCGGCGTCCGCCTCGATGAGGAAACGGGCGGGGTCGACTCCGTCCAGGGGCGTGCTGAGAAGCACCGTACGGTCGCCGTCGGGGCTGCGCGCGATGAAGCGCCGCTGGGGCGCGGGGGGAAAGCCCTGACCGGACGGATCGAGCCGGGTGATGAGGTGGTACGGCCCGATCAGGCGCCGGCCGTTTGCGCGTTCCATGTGCGGGCTCTCGTGTCGATGGGGCAGGGGCGGGCAGAGCGGGGGTGCGGCGCTCAGGCGCGGACAGCGGCGAGAACGCGAACGGCGTCCCCCGGCGGCGCCTCGGTGCGCGTCGCCGAACTGGCACGGACCGTCCTCGGGTTACGCGTCACCGCGCACGGCGGGAGGCCCCCAGGGCTCGTGGGCGAGGGGCTGCGGCATCGGTCAGACGGCGCCGGGGACAGCGCGGGCACGCCTGCGCGGCGGTGGCGATGTGCGCGGTCGTCCCATGTGTATCCCCCTTGACGTGTCCATCGACAGGAAGAGTTTAGCGATCACGTGGGAGAACCCCGAAGGCGCACCTTGCGACTGCAAGCACCGGCAACTCGTGACCGGCCCCGGCGGGTTCGGCGGCAGGTCGAGCAGCCGGCCCGGCAGAGAGCGGGACGCGAACGCGCGAACCGAGCCGGCAGACGACGAAGGGGCGGCCCCGCATTGGGGCCGCCCCTTCTCCTCGTGCAGCTCAGCGCCGGAGGCTGCGCGGAGGCCGTGGCGGGAATCGAACCCGCGTAACCCGCTTTGCAGGCGAGTCCCTCAACCACTCGGGCACACGGCCGTGTGTCTCTTCTCCACCGACCGTAGGCGTGGCACACCCGCCGCTCAAGGCCGCGGCGCGCCCTGCAATACGACTGCCACACGGCGTTCATGGTCGTACGACCAAGGGACCAGTCCGGACCCGTCCAGCGACAGGGTTCACGATGCGCTTTGCCCCTTACTGTGGGGGGCATGACCGTCCTCGAACCCCGTGACGCCGAGGTCACACCGCCCCTGCCCGCCGGCGTCGCGCCGTCCGACGACGGTGAGCAGGGCGGGGTCCTCGGCCGGACCCATCGTGCGCTCAGTGTCGGCATCGTCTCCGTCGTCCTGCTGATCGCCTTCGAGGCGACCGCCGTCGGTACCGCGATGCCCGTCGCCGCGCACGAGCTGCACGGCGTCGAGCTCTACGCCTTCGCCTTCTCCGCCTACTTCACCACCAGCCTGTTCGCCATGGTGCTCTCCGGGCAGTGGGCCGACCGGGACGGGCCGCTCAGGCCGCTCGCGACCGGGATGGCCGCCTTCGGGGCCGGGCTGCTGTTGTCGGGGACCGCCGGTGCCATGTGGCTGTTCATCGTGGGGCGCGCGGTTCAGGGGCTCGGGGGCGGGCTCGTGATCGTCGCGCTGTACGTCGTCGTCGGGCGCGCCTACTCCGAGCGGCTGCGGCCCGCCATCATGGCCGCGTTCGCCGCGAGCTGGGTGATCCCTTCGGTCGTGGGGCCTCTCGCGTCCGGCACTGTCACCGAACACCTCGGCTGGCGCTGGGTGTTCGTCGGCATCCCCGCGCTGGTCGTCTTCCCGCTGGCGCTCGCGCTGCCCGCGATCCGGCGGATGGCCTCCGGCCCCGCGGATCCCGCCGGGGCGCGGCCCGTCTTCGACGGCCGTCGCATCCGGCTGGCGCTGGGCATCTCGGCGGGTGCCGGGCTGCTCCAGTACGCGGGTCAGGACCTGCGCTGGCTCTCGCTCCTGCCGGCCGCGGCCGGCGCCGCCCTGCTGGTTCCGGCGGTGCTCGGTCTGCTGCCGCCGGGGACGTACCGGGCGGCGCGCGGGCTGCCCTCCGTCGTCCTGCTGCGGGGCATCGCCGCGGGCTCCTTCATCGCCGCCGAGTCCTTTGTCCCCTTGATGCTGGTGACCCAGCGCGGGCTGTCGCCGACGATGGCCGGCCTCTCGCTCGCGGTGGGCGGCGCGACCTGGGCGCTCGGTTCGTACGTACAGTCCCGGCCGCGGCTCGAACCGCACCGGGAGCGGCTGATGCTGACCGGCATGGCGCTGGTCGCGGCCTCGATCGCCGCGGCGCCGAGCGTGCTGATCCCGCAGGTCCCCGTCTGGATCGTCGGCGTCGCCTGGGCGTTCGGCTGCTTCGGCATGGGCATGGTGATCGCCTCCACGAGCGTGCTGCTGCTGAAGCTGTCGGCGCCCGAGGAGGCCGGCTCGAACTCGGCCGCCCTCCAGATCTCGGACGGTCTGTCGAACGTCCTGCTGCTGGCGATCGGCGGTGCGGCGTTCGCGGCACTGGGCGGCGGCTCGGTCGCCGGCCACGGCGTCTCGGCGGCGGGCTCGCACCCGGCAGCGTTCGCTGCGGTGTTCCTTCCCATGGCCGCCGTCGCGCTGGTCGGGGCCTGGGTGGGGACCCGGCTCGGGGAACGGTGAGGACGGTGCGGGAACAGGGGAGAGGCTCTTTCGCGCACCCCCGCGCCCGCGACCCGCACGGCTCGCGCCCGCTGTGAGTCACATCTCAACACCCACGTCACCGGCCCCGTCCCCCTCAGCCCGCACCCGTCACACCGGTAGGGTGGCCCGGTTGTCATATCTGGACGAGCGGCGAACCGGAGATCGTGACTACTACCGCCTCCCACTCCCATCACCTCTCACCCGCCTTTCCCGGGCGTGCTCCGTGGGGTACCGCCAACAAGCTGCGTGCCTGGCAGCAAGGGGCCATGGAGAGATATCTCCAGGAGCAGCCGCGTGACTTCCTCGCGGTCGCCACCCCCGGCGCCGGCAAGACGACCTTCGCGCTCACCCTCGCGTCCTGGCTGCTGCACCACCATGTCGTCCAGCAGGTGACCGTGGTCGCGCCGACCGAGCATCTGAAGAAGCAGTGGGCGGCCGCGGCCGCGCGGATAGGGATCAAGCTCGACCCCGACTACAGCGCCGGACCGCTCAGCAAGGAGTACCACGGCGTCGCCGTGACGTACGCCGGTGTCGGCGTACGCCCGATGCTGCACCGCAACCGCTGCGAGCAGCGCAAGACCCTCGTCATCCTGGACGAGATCCACCACGCCGGTGACTCCAAGTCCTGGGGCGAGGCCTGCCTGGAGGCATTCGACCCGGCGACCCGGCGGCTCGCCCTCACCGGTACGCCCTTCCGGTCCGACACCAACCCGATCCCCTTCGTCACCTACGAAGAGGGCAACGACGGCATCCGGCGGTCCTCCGCCGACTACACGTACGGCTACGGCAACGCCCTCGCCGACGGAGTCGTCAGGCCCGTCATATTCCTCAGCTACAGCGGCAACATGCGCTGGCGCACCAAGGCGGGCGACGAGATCGCGGCGCGGCTCGGCGAGCCGATGACGAAGGACGCCATCTCACAGGCCTGGCGCACCGCGCTCGACGCGCGCGGCGAGTGGATGCCTAACGTGCTGCGCGCGGCCGACCAGCGCCTGGGTGAGGTACGGAAGTCCATCCCCGACGCCGGCGGCCTCGTCATCGCCTCCGACCAGGACTCGGCGCGCGCGTACGCCAAGCTCATCCGCGAGATCACCGGGACCAAGGCGACCGTCGTCCTCTCCGACGACACCGGATCCTCCAAACGCATCGACGACTTCAGCGAGGGCACCGACCGCTGGATGGTCGCGGTCCGCATGGTGTCCGAAGGCGTCGACGTGCCGCGCCTGGCCGTCGGTGTGTACGCCACCACCATCTCGACGCCCCTCTTCTTCGCCCAGGCCGTCGGCCGTTTCGTGCGGTCGCGGCGCCGGGGCGAGACCGCGTCGGTGTTCCTGCCGACGATTCCGATGCTGCTCGGCTTCGCCAACGAGATGGAGGTCGAGCGCGACCACGTCCTCGACAAGCCGAAGAAGGACGGCGAGGAGGATCCGTACGCCGAGTCCGAGCAGGAGATGGACGACGCGAACAAGCAGCAGGACGAGGACACGGGCGAGCAGGACATGCTGCCGTTCGAGGCGCTGGAGTCCGACGCCGTCTTCGACCGGGTGATGTACAACGGCGCCGAGTTCGGGATGCAGGCGCACCCGGGGAGCGAGGAGGAGCAGGACTACCTCGGCATCCCGGGCCTGCTCGAACCCGACCAGGTGCAGATGCTGCTCCAGAAGCGGCAGGCACGGCAGATCGCGCACAGCCGCAAGAAGCCGGACGAGGAGGCCGACCTCCTGGAGCTGCCCGCGGAACGGCGGCCGGTCGTCTCGCACAAGGAACTGCTGGAGCTGCGCAAGCAGTTGAACACCATGGTCGGCGCCTACGTCCACCAGAGCGGCAAGCCCCACGGGGTCATCCACACCGAGCTGCGGCGGGTGTGCGGCGGGCCGCCGAGCGCGGAGGCGACGGCCGGGCAGATCCGGGAACGGATCAAGAAGGTCCAGGAGTGGGCGACGCGCATGCGCTGAGGCCGGTGCCTGTCGGTACTCCGGCACCCGTGCGTACTCCGGCACCTGTCGGCAGTCCGGCACCTGTCCGGACCCGGCACCTGTCGGTACTCCGGCACCTGTCGGTTCTCCGGCACCCGTGCCTACTCCGGCACCTGTCCGTACCCGCTGAGCACTCCCTCGGGCCGCCCTCGCCCAACTCCCTCGTCAGTCCCCGGCCCGCCGTTCCTGCGCGGGCCCGGGTTCCGTCGCGCGCCCGGATTCTGGACGAGGTCTTCCGCTGAGCGGACCATCTCGCTACTGTCCCGGCAACGCATACGCCCCGTGGCAGCGCCGCCGCGGAGCGCAGCCGGCGTGCCATGGCCTGCCGGCGGCCTCTGGGTGCGACGCCGACGGGACCGGTGTCAGTCGTTGCCGTGAGAGGGCCGCCGTCACTTCACTCCGAAGGAGAGGGCGTTGTGACCGCGGAGACCTCCCAGACGCTCGACCGGGGACTACGAGTCCTCAAGCTGCTCGCCGACACCGACCACGGCCTCACCGTCACCGAGCTGTCCAACAAGCTCGGCGTCAACCGCACGGTCGTGTACCGGCTGCTTGCCACCCTGGAACAGCACGCACTCGTCCGCCGTGACCTCGGCGGCCGGGCCCGGGTGGGCCTCGGCGTGCTGCGTCTGGGCCGCCAGGTGCACCCGCTGGTACGGGAGGCGGCGATGCCGGCGCTGCGCTCGCTGGCGGAGGACATAGGGGCCACCGCGCATCTCACCCTGGTCGACGGCGCGGAGGCGCTGGCGGTCGCGGTCGTCGAACCGACGTGGACGGACTACCACGTGGCCTACCGGGCGGGGTTCCGCCACCCGCTGGACCGGGGCGCCGCGGGCAAGGCGATCCTGGCGGCCCGCCAGGGGAACGCCAAGGAGGCCGGGTACACACTCACCCACGGCGAGCTGGAGGCCGGGGCGAGCGGGGCAGCGGCCGCGCTGGTGGGGGTGACGGGGATAGAGGGGAGCGTGGGTGTGGTGATGCTCGCGGACTCCGTCCCGGAGAGAGTGGGGCCGCGGGTGGTCGACGCGGCGAAGGAAGTGGCGGACGCGCTGCGCTGACGCGGGTGCCGGGATGCCGTACGGCCGCCCGGCCCCGATGCCGGCGCGGCGAGGGAAGCGGAAGGTGCGCTGCGCGCGGGGGCCATACGGTTCCGGCGCCGGCGCGGTGAGGGAAACGGGCGTAACGGGTGCGCTCACGGCGGCACCGGAACCGCACGGGCGCCGACGCGGCGAGGTCGTACCCCCGCGCGGGTGCGCACGGAACCGTCGGGTTCGGGCGCGGCGGTCCGGGTGCGACCCGGACCGGGGAAGCCCGCCCAGATACATTGGCGCCGTGCTCTCCAGTCTCACGCGTCACCGCGCTGTCCTCGTCTGCGCCCTGCCCGTCGTCGCGCTCCTCGCCGTCGCGGGCTTCGCGCCGCTGCCGTACGCCGTCGCGCAGCCCGGCTCCACCGCGAACGTGCTGGGGAGCGACAAGGGCAAGCCGGTCATCACGATCAGCGGGGCGCCCGTCCGCAAGACGTCCGGTGAGCTGCGGATGACGACGATCCTCGCGACCGGGCCGTCCGCCGACGTCTTCCTCGGGGACGTCTTCGACAGCTGGTTCCGGACCGACCGGGCCGTCATGCCCCGGGACTCCGTGTACCCCGCGGGCAAGTCGGACCGGGAGGTCGAGCGCCGCAACCTCCAGGACATGGTGAAGTCGCAGGACGCCGCCTCGCAGGCCGCGCTCGACTATCTCGACGAGGACCCCGCCAAGGTGAAGGTCGCACTCGAGCTCGCCGACATCGGCGGGCCCAGTGCCGGGCTGCTGTTCTCGCTCGGTGTCGTGGACAAGCTCGACGGTGACGGTGCCGGCGGCGACCTCACCGGCGGGCGCACCATCGCCGGTACGGGCACGATCACCGCGGACGGCAAGGTCGGCGCCGTCGGCGGGGTCTCGCTGAAGACGCAGGCCGCGCGGCGCGACGGTGCGACCGTCTTCCTGGTGCCGAAGGGGGAGTGCTCGGACGCTCAGGCCGAACTGCCCAAGGGGCTGCGGCTGATCCCCGTCACGACTCTGAAGGGCACCGTGGAATCGCTTCGGGCTCTGAACAAGGGCGCGAAGGTCCCTTCCTGCTGACCTGTCCCGCCGGGCCGGGCCGATCCGCCGAGCGGGGCCGATCCGCCGGGCCGGGCCGATCCCCCGGGCGGGGCCGATCCGCCGGGCCGGGCCGATCCGCCGGGCTTCCCCGGTCCGCCGGTCCTCGCCGATCCGCCGGGCCGGGCTGATCCGCCGGGCTTCCCCGGTCCGCCGGTCCTCGCAGGTCGGCGGGTCCTCGCCGGTCCGCGGGTTCTTGCCGGTCGGCCGGGCTGTCCCGATCCGTCGGTCCTCGCAGGTCGGCGGACCGGGGTGCCTCGGGCGGCGGCGCGTCCATCTCCCGCCACGCCGGGAAGAAGGCCGGAGCCAGCGTGGCGAGGAAGTAGAGCGCGCCGAACGTCAGCAGCGCGATGGGCAGGCCCGACTGCTCGACGACGAATCCCGCCGCCAGTCCGCCGAGCGGTGTCGTCAGCAGCACCCCGGCCGTGCTCACGCCCGCGACCCGGCTGCGCAGTTCGTCCGGCACCCGCTCGTACATGACCGTCGTCAGGATCGGGTTGAGCATGCCCGCCCCGAGTCCGCCGATCGCCATGGTCACGGCCAGCGGCGCCGTACCGTCCACCAGGGCCGCCACCGCGAATCGCGGCAGCCCGCAGAGGAGGAACGCCGCGGTGAACAGGGCCCGCCGCGGGAAGCGGTGGCCGATCGCGCCGTACAGCAGCGCGCCCAGCAGGGCGCAGCCCGCGAAGACGGCGACCAGCAGCCCGAGATGGCCCGGGCCGCCGAGGTTGTCCTTGGCGTGGACCGGCAGGAGCACCGAACTCCAGCCCTGGTCCAGCCCGTTGGTGAGCATCACCATCAGCATGACGGCCAGCAGCAGCCGGTGGCGGACGAGGAAGGCGCAGCCCTCGCGCAGTTCGCGGCGGTAGGCCCTGAGCGAGACGGGGGCGGATGCCTTACGCGGTTCGGCCGCGCCGAGTCCGCGGACCCCTACGGCGATGAGCAGGGCCGATACGCCGAAGGTCGCGGCGTCCAGCAGCAGGACGGCCTCGGCGCCGGTGAGCGCGATCAGTACGCCCGCGAGTGCCGCACCTGCCATGCGTGCGCCGCGCGACACGGCGTCGAAGAGACTCGCGGCCCGGGACAGCGGGGTCCCCGCCGCCTGCGCGAGATCGGGTACGAGGACGTAGCGCGAGGTCTCGCCGGGTGCGTGGAAGAGGCCGGTGACGGCCATCAGCGCGCACAGCATCCAGAAGGCGAGCACACCGGCGTAGTGCAGCAGCGGGATCGCGGCGACGGCGAGGGCGCAGATCAGGTCGGAGGCGATGCTCACCCGTCGGCGGCCGATGCGGTCGATGACCGGTCCGCCGGTGAGGGCGGACACGACGACCGGCACGGTGGCGCAGAAGGCGACCAGACCGGCCCTGGCCGGGCTGCCCGTCGTCTCCAGCGCGAACCACGGGACGCCGATGAGGGTGAGTGAATTGCCGGTGATGGAAACGGCGTTGGCGGCCAGCACGGCGGCGAGCGGCCGACGGCCCGCGCCGCGCCCGTGTCCCGCGCCGCGCCCGTGTCCCTCGCCTCCCCCCGCTCCCGGCGGAGAATCCTCGTTCCTCCCGGTCATACGCCTGTCCCCCCGCCCCGTCACGCGATGCGCGCGGATCGTTGCGGAGCCCCCTGTACGAGCCGCAGGCCCCATTCGACCAGCGTCCAGCCCAGCCGGCTGCGCAGGGCCGCCGGCGCCGGGCGGGCAGTGAACGACGCTGCTTCGGCGTGCAGTTGACGTGCACGGTCCTCGTGCAGGAGCCGGTGTATCTCGGGATTCATGCCGGATGTCCCCTCGGGCGGTGGTGCGCGGAAAGGAGTGCGGGTCACGTCGGTCAGGTCATCGACCGCGGGAAGGAGTGCAGGTGCAGACGGACCTGCGCGACGTCCTCCGCCTCCGGGGCGGGCGTCAGATCGCGGTAGCTCTCGATGACCGCATGCAGCTTGTCGTTGAGCTCTCGCGCCTGCGCGGGTGTGAGGCGGAGGGTGAAGTCGCTGAGGTCGGAGCTGCGGCGCCAGTCCTCCGGCCACTCCCGCGACGTGCCGAGCCAGGTACTGACCTCCTCGGTGTGGTGGGTGGCGACCTCGTGCAGAAAGAGGTCGGCCGCCCCGCGCACCGCGGGATCGGGGTCGCTGTAGAGGGAGTCGTCGAACATCGTGCCCTCGGCCACGGCCCGCCACCATCGCTCGCGGCCCTTGCCGCGTTCGGGGTCGTCCTCGACGAAGCCGTGGGCGGCCAGCTGGCGCAGGTGGTAGCTGGTCGCGCCGCTCGACTCGCCGAGCCGCTCCGCCAGTTGGGAGGCGGTGGCGGGTCCGTCGTGGCGCAGAGTCTTGAGCAGGCGCATCCGCAGGGGGTGGGCGAGACCGCGCAGGGATCGCGGATCGAGGTGACGGATCGTGCGGGGATCGGGCTCGGTCATGGTTGCAAAGGTAGCTTTGCAACATGATGCTTGCAAGCACTTCTTTGCAAAGAGTGCTTTGTGGGTTTAGCCGGCAGCCCGCGGCCCCGTCCGGCACGCCCTATCCCTCCTTGATGAATCCCTCCTCGATCAGCCAGTCCTTCGCCACCTCGTGCGGGTCCTCGCCCTCCACGTCGACCTTGGCGTTCAACTCCTGGGCGATCGCCGTCGTCAGCCGCGCGCTCAGCGGGTTCAGCAGACCGGCGATCGCCGGCCACGCCTCGATCGTGGCCGTGTGGATCACCGGGGCCGCGTTGTAGTTGGGGAAGAAGTGCTTGTTGTCCTGGAGCGTGTCGAGGTTCAGCGACGTGATCCGTCCGTCCGTCGTGAACGCCTCACCCAGCAGACAGGAGTCGGATTTGGAGACCTGGGTGTAGATGATCCCGGCGTCCATCTTCTGGATGTTCCCCGCCGGGATCTTCATCCCGTACGCCTTCTCCATGCCCAGCAGCCCGTCCTCGCGGGCCGCGAACTCGTTCTCCACGCAGACCGTCACCGCCGAGGGGTCCTTCTGCGACAGCGCGGCGACGTCCGACAGCGTCCTGAGCCGGTACTTGGCGTTGTTCTTCTTGCTGATCGCCAGGGTGTAGGTGTTGTTGAGCCGGGACTGCGGCAGCCAGGTGACCCCGTTGCGCCGGTCGGCGTCGCGCACCGCCTGCCACTGCTGCTGCGGATCGACGATGGGCTTCTCGTTGCCGAGATAGGTGATCCAGGCCGTGCCCGTGTACTCGTACATCGCGTCCGCGTCCCCGTTGATGATCGCTTCGCGGGCGCTGATCGAGCCGGGCAGATTCGTGCGGTCCAGCACCTCGGCGCCGGCCGCCTTGAAGATCAGGCCGATCATCTGCCCCAGGATGATGTTCTCGCTGAAGTTCTTCGACGTGACCGTCAGGGACGCGCCCTTGAGCGGTTCACCGCGCCCGACGGAGCCCGGCACCACGTCGTCGACCAGCGGGGAGCCGCTCTTGAGGCCGCAGCCGGCCAGCACCAGGGCGAGGGCGACGGCGCCCGTGAGCGCGGTCCGCAGAGACGGTCGCGTCCTGCCGGACGCCCGCGTCTTCGGAGACCTTCGCGGATACCGCATCAGTTCTCCAGTCCGCGCGGCGTCAGCAGCAGCTCGACCAGCGAGGCCAGCCAGTCCACCATGAGGGCGAGCGCCACCGTGAGCACCGAACCGATGATCAGGACCGGCATCCGCTGCGTCTGGATGCCGGAGGTGATCAGGTCGCCCAGGCCGCCGCCGCCCACGAAGGTGGCCAGCGTCGCCGTGCCGACGTTGAGGACGAGCGCGGTGCGCACCCCGGCCAGGATCAGCGGTACGGCCAGCGGGAGTTCGACCTTCCGCAGGGTCCCCGTCGCCGACATGCCGATACCGCGGGACGCCTCCACCAGCTGGGGGTCGATCGCCCGCAGACCGGCGACCGTGTTGGAGAGCACCGGGAGGATGGCGTAGATCACCATGCCGACGATCGCGGTCGACGCGCCGATGCCCAGCCAGATGACCAGCAGGGCCAGCAGGCCGATGGCCGGGGTCGCCTGTCCGATGTTGGCGAACACGACGAACGGAGGAGCCGCCCTGGTCAGGCCCCGCCGGGTGAGCGCGATGCCGAGCGGGATGGCGATGATCAGCACCCAGAAGGTGGAGATCGCGGTCAGTTGGATGTGCTGCCACAGCCGCAGCTGGACGTTGCCGCCGGACAGTGAGTTCTCGGCGATCGCGTCGAGGTGGATGTTGGAGTACCACAGCCAGGTGGCCAGCAGGACCAGGGCGACGACGGACGGCAGGAACACCAGCTTCTGCCAGGTGATACGCCGCCGGGGCGGGGCCGGCGGGGGAGTGGGCTCCTCCTCCTCGTCACGGAAGGCGTGGCCCCTGACGTCGTGTTCGCCCGGCGAGCGTTCGGGAGCGGTACTCATGCGCCTCCCTCCAGCTCCTGTTCCGTGCGGTGGTGGCGCAGTTCCTCCAGATTGTGCTGGTGCTCGATGGCCGCCAGCCGGTCGGCCTCCAGCAGCTCCTGCACGGAGTTCATCAGGGTCTCCATGTCGACCACGCCGATGAACTCGCCGCGCCGTCCGGTCACCGCCACCCGCCCGCCGGAGTCGGTCAGCACGGCCTCCAGCGCGTCGTGCAGGGTCGCGTCCCGGGTCACCGTGTCGTGCACCAACTGCCCCGCACGGGCCAGCGAGCCCTTGGCGCGCATCAGGTCACCGCGCCTCAGCCACTTGTAGGGCCGCCCCCGCCGGTCCAGCATCAGCAGCTCGTTGTGCAGTTCCGTGCGGAGCCTGTTGAAGATGGACTGGAGCGGGTCGTCCACGGTCACGGTCGGGAAGTCCGCGATCTCGACATCCCGTACGCGGGTCAGATTGAGCCTCTTGAGCGCCGCGCCGGCGCCCACGAATCCGGAGACGAAGTCGTCGGCCGGGTTGGTGAGGATCGCCTCGGGGGTGTCGAACTGGGCGATGTGCGACTGTTCCCGCAGCACGGCGATCCGGTCGCCGAGCTTGATCGCCTCGTCGAAGTCGTGGGTGACGAACACGATGGTCTTGTGCAACTCGTGCTGGAGCCGGATCAGTTCGTCCTGGAGATGGTCGCGGGTGATCGGGTCGACCGCGCCGAACGGCTCGTCCATCAGCAGCACCGGCGGGTCGGCGGCGAGCGCCCGCGCGACACCCACCCGCTGTTGCTGTCCGCCGGACAGCTGGCGCGGATAGCGGCCGTGGAACTCACGCGGATCGAGTCCGACCAGATCGAGCATCTCCTCGACCCGGGCTCTCACCCTGGGCTTCGCCCAGCCGAGCATCTTCGGTACGAGCGCGATGTTCTCCGCGACGGTCATGTGCGGGAAGAGGCCGGAGGACTGGATCGCGTAGCCGACCTTGCGCCGCAGCTTCACCGGGTCCATGTCGGTGACGTCCTCGTCACCGATCCTGATGCGCCCCGACGACGGCTCGATCAGCCGGTTGATCATCTTCAGGGTGGTCGACTTCCCGCAGCCGGAGGGGCCCACGAGGATCACCGTCTCGCCCGGCTTGATCTCCATCGAGACGTTGTCGACGGCCGGGTTCGGGTTGCCGGGGTAGCGCTTGCTCAGGTTCTCCAGCTGGATCCCCGCGCCGGATGTCTCAGTCACGGATCCCCCTGGAGATGGTCAGGCGTCCGATCAGGACGTACGCCGCGTCGAAGAGCAGCGCGAGGATGACGATGCCGATGGTGCCCGCGAGCACCTGGTTGATGGCGTTGGCGCTGCCCAGCGAGGCGATGCCGCGGAAGATCTCGTTTCCGAGACCGGGCCCGGAGGCGTACGCGGCGACCGCGGCGATGCCCATCAGCATCTGTGTGGAGACACGGATGCCGGTGAGGATCGGGGGCCAGGCGAGAGGCAGCTCGACCCGGAACATGCGCGCGGTCCGCGACATCCCGATGCCCTTCGCGGCGTCCACCAGTGACGGATCCACGCCGCGCAGACCCACGACGGAGTTGCGCACGATCGGCAGCAGTCCGTACAGGGTCAGGGAGATCACCGCGGGTGCGACCCCGAGGCCCACCACCGGAATCAGCAGGCCGATCAGGGCCAGTGAGGGGACGGTGAGGATGGTGGCCGTGGACAGGATCGCCAGATTTCCCGCCCAGGTGCTGCGATAGGTGAACGCGCCGATGAGGATGCCGAGCAGGGTGGCGATGACCATGCACTGGAAGACCAGGCTGGCCTGCTGGAAGGCGTCCGTGAGCAGCTGCTGGTGCCGGGTGGCCACATACTCCCAGAAGCTCACGCGCGCTCCACTCAGCCTGGTTCGTCCTCCGCGGCCTGCTCCACCAGCGGGATGATCCGCAGGGGCACGGGGTTCTCCATGACGATCGCCGTGGAGGCCCGCACGATGCCATCAAAACCGACAACCCGGTCGATCACTCGCTGAAGATCGGCGTTGGAGCGCGCCACCAGACGGCAGAGCATGTCGCCGTGCCCGGTGGTCGTGTGCAGCTCCAGCACCTCGGGAACACCCGTCAAATGCGCTCTGACGTCGGCGCCTTGGCCCTGCTTGATCTCCAGCGTCGCGAAGGCGGTGACGGGGTAGCCGAGGGCCGCGGGGTCGACGTCGGGCCCCAGTCCGCGGATGACTCCATTCGACTGAAGCCGGTCCAGCCGGGCCTGCACGGTGCCGCGGGCGACCCCCAGCCGGCGGGACGCCTCCAGCACGCCGATGCGCGGCTCGCGGGCCAGCAGCACGATGAGCCGGCCGTCCAGATGATCGATCGCCATGGCGCACCCCCGGGATGGGCATCCTGTACAGAAAGCCCCTCCATACTGCTCTCGGGCTGTACAGATTGACCAGGGGAATCACGAACTATTGCGCACCTTGTGGAACGGAGAGAGCCTGCGCTCATGACTGAGACCATCAAGCACCCGACCACCGCGCGCGAGGCCGACCCCTTCCCGGTCAAGGGAATGGACGCGGTCGTCTTCGCCGTCGGCAACGCCAAGCAGGCCGCCCACTACTACTCGACCGCCTTCGGCATGAAGGTCGTCGCCTACTCCGGGCCGGAGAACGGCAACCGCGAGACGGCGAGCTATGTGCTGGAGAACGGCGGGGCGCGCTTCGTCCTCACCTCCGTCATCAAGGCCTCCACCGAGTGGGGCGCGTTCCTGTCCGGTCATGTCTCCGAGCACGGAGACGGCGTCATCGACCTGGCCATCGAGGTGCCGGACGCCCGGGCCGCGTACGCGTACGCCACCGAGCACGGTGCCCGCGGCATCACCGAGCCCTACGAGCTCAAGGACGAGCACGGCACGGTGGTCCTCGCCGCGATCGCGACGTACGGCAAGACCCGGCACACCCTGGTCGACCGCTCCGGCTACGACGGCCCCTACCTGCCGGGCTACGTGGCCACCGCTCCCATGGTCGAGCCGCCGGCCAAGCGCACCTTCCAGGCGATCGACCACTGCGTCGGCAACGTCGAACTCGGCAGGATGAACGAGTGGGTGGCCTTCTACAACAAGGTCATGGGCTTCACCAACATGAAGGAGTTCGTGGGCGACGACATCGCCACCGAGTACTCCGCGCTCATGTCGAAGGTCGTCGCCGACGGCACCCTGAAGGTGAAGTTCCCGATCAACGAGCCCGCGATCGCGAAGAAGAAGTCGCAGATCGACGAGTACCTCGAGTTCTACGGCGGCGCCGGCGTCCAGCACATCGCGCTCGCCACCAACGACATCGTCTCCTCGGTACGGGCCATGCGGGCGGCCGGAGTCCAGTTCCTCGACACCCCCGACTCGTACTACGACACCCTCGGCGAGTGGGCCGGCGAGACCCGGGTGCCGGTCGAGACCCTGCGCGAGCTGAAGATCCTCGTCGACCGCGACGAGGACGGCTACCTGCTGCAGATCTTCACCAAGCCGGTCCAGGACCGGCCGACCGTCTTCTTCGAAATGATCGAGCGGCACGGCTCGATGGGCTTCGGCAAGGGCAACTTCAAGGCGCTCTTCGAGGCGATCGAGCGCGAGCAGGAGAAGCGCGGCAACCTCTGAGCCGACGGCGGTCCCGGTAGGGATCCCGGACCACGGTCCCGGTGCCGGACTGGCCTGCACAGCAGGCCAGTCCGGCACTTCGTGCCTGCCGACCGCTTCCGACTGCTTACGATCGCGGCGTGAGCGCACATGTCATGGTCGCCGAGGACGACGAGAAGCAGGCCGAACTGGTCCGCCGCTATCTGGAACGCGAGGGCCACACGGTCACGCTCGTACGCGACGGCCGCGCCGCCGTCGAGGAGATCCGCCACAGAGCGCCCGACCTGCTCATCCTCGACGTGATGATGCCGAAGACCGACGGCCTGGACGTGCTGCGCATCCTGCGGGCGGAGACGTACGAACTGCCCGTGCTGATGCTCACCGCCCGCTCCACCGAGGACGATCTGCTGCTCGGCCTCGACCTCGGGGCCGACGACTACATGACCAAGCCCTACAGCCCGCGCGAACTGATGGCCCGGGTCCGTACGCTGCTGCGCCGGACCCGTCCGCCCGGCCCCCGGCCGGCGGCCGAGCCCGTCCTCGCGGTGGGCACCCTCGTCGTCGACCCGCACCGCCACGAGGTGAGCGTCGACGGCGCACGCGTCGAGTGCACCCCCGGGGAGTTCCGCATCCTCGCCGCGATGGCCGCCGAGCCCGGACGCGTCTTCACCCGGCAGCGGCTCCTGGAGGAACTGCACGGCTACGCCCGCTACATCGGCGACCGGACCGTCGACGTGCACATCATGAATCTGCGCAAGAAGATCGAGCCCGCCCCGCGGCGGCCAGCCCGCCTCCTGACCGTCTTCGGTGTCGGCTACAAGCTCGCGGACCCGGCGAAGGGCGCCGGCCGTGCGGTTTCGTAACCGGGAGCGGCAGCCCGGCCGCAGTGGGCGGCGGCTGCCGCTGCGCAAGAGTCTGCTGGGCCGTCTGCTCGCCGTCTCCGCGCTGGTGGCCGCCTGTTCGGTGGCGGCGACCGCCTGGCTGGCCGTGCAGACCACCTCCGGTGCCATCAAGCAGGAGCAGGGCCAGAACCTCACCGACGACGCCCGGATCTACCACGCGCTCCTCGGCCGCGCGGCGACGCACCCCCAGTGGGACGGTGTCGAGCCGGCCGTGCGGGCGCTGGCCCGGAAGTACGGCCGCCGCATCGCGCTGACCACGCAGAACCGCGCCCCCATCGCCGACTCCGCGACCGAGAAGACACCGCCCGCGCTGCCGCCCCAGCCCTCGGCCGTCGTCGACCCGCTCTCCGCCGACAGCGCGCTCACCCCCGCGACCGAGCAGAGCGGCGGCGACCCGGCGGACCGAATCGACCCGCGTGCCGTGGGACCGTTCCGGCTGCCCGCCGCCGAAGGGGCACAGCTGCAGAAGACCGCCGACCGGGTCGTGAGCTGTCTGCGCGAGTACGGACTGGCCTCGGACATCCTGCGAACTCCCAGCGGCCGCCCCCGTATCCAGGTCGTCGGCAACGACGTCGACCGGATCGAGGGCACCCGCTGCCCGCTCGACGTCCTGGACGAGCCCACCCGCAGCGAACGCGCCGCGCTCGCCACCCTCAACGAACTGGCCGACGCCTGCCTGGACCGGCAGGGCCGCGCGGGCGTCCGGCTCGGCCTGGACCTGTCCTGGAAGCGCGACACCGAGGCCCGCCCGGTCCCGCGCCCGGCCGCGGAATCCGGCGTACTGCCCACCCCGGGCGAGCCCGCGCCGGCCGAGCCCGCGCCGGTGGTACGCGGCCCGGCGGGCAGCCTGGAGGACCGGGCCATCGCCTCCTGCGTGGGCACCGCCCGACGCGAACAGCTCAGCTCCTACGTCTCCTCGCCCGCGCTGCTGTTCATCGGCGACCCCGACAGCACCACCGTCCCCGGCTTCGACCTCTCCCCGGCGAACACCGCACGCATCGCGGGGGCCGCCGCCCTCGTCCTCGCCCTCACCGTCGGCGCCTCCCTGCTCGCCGCCACCCGCCTCGTGCGGCCGCTGCACGCGCTGACCGGCGCCGCGCAGCGGATGAAGGACGGCGAGACGACGGCGCCGGTGGCGGTCACCGCGGACAACGAGATCGGGCGGCTGGCCGCGGCGTTCAACGACATGTCCGCCCACCGCGCCCGGCTGGAGGCCCAGCGCCGGGCCATGGTCAGCGACGTCGCGCACGAGCTGCGCACCCCGCTCAGCAACATCCGCGGCTGGCTGGAAGCGGCCGAGGACGGACTCGCCGACCCCGACCCGGCGTTCGTGTCCTCGCTGCTGGAGGAGGCGGTGCAGCTCCAGCACATCATCGACGACCTCCAGGACCTGGCCGAGGCCGACGCGGGCGCCTTGCGCCTGCACCCCGAGCCGGTACGGATCGACGAACTGCTCGGCCAGGTCGCGGCCGCGCACCAGGCACGTGCGGAGACGGCCGGTGTCACGCTGACGGTCTCGGTGCCCGGCCCCACACCGGCGCTGACCGCGGACCCCGTGCGGCTGCGGCAGGCCGTCGGCAACCTCGTCTCCAACGCCCTGCGCCACACCGAGCCCGGCGGCACCGTCACCCTGCGCGCCCGGGGCACGGACGGCGGGGACGAGGTGGCCGTGGAGGTCGCCGACACCGGCAGCGGTATCCCGGCGGACGACCTGCCCCATGTCTTCGACCGCTTCTGGCGCGCGGAGAAGTCGCGCAGCCGGCGCACCGGCGGCAGCGGCCTCGGACTGGCGATCGTGCGCAAGCTGGCGGAAGGGCACGGCGGTTCGGCGGAGGTGACCAGCACCGAGGGGCAGGGATCGGTGTTCACGCTCCGGCTCCCCGTGAGCCCGCGCGTTCCGGGCCGGCGGGAGGGCTCCGGCAGCCCTGATACGCCCCTCACAGCGGTCTGACAGCTTCCTCACAACTTCAGGACAGCCTGACGCCCATGCCCGGACGACGCGTTGCGACGCCGTCCCGGCATCCCTGGTCCGAGCTGGAATGGAGCCACTTTCATGTCCCACCGTCTGTCCCTGCGCGCCCTCGCCGTCGCCACCGCCGCGACCGCGGCAGTGATCGTCCCGGCCGGCAGCGCCTTCGCCGACTCGACCCCCGCCCCCGCCCGGCCGACCGCGGACCGCGCCTCCCAGCCGGCGCGCGAAGCCGCCCCCACCCCCGTCCCTGCGCAGGAGGGGACCGGCCGTCTGCCGCGCGGTGGTGTCGACGCGGGTGACAAGCCCGCCCCGGCGCAGGAGCGGTCCGGCCGTCTGCCGCGCGGTGGTGTCGACGCCGGGGAGCAGCCCGCCGGCGCCGGAAGCGGGAGCAGCACCGCTCTCGCCGGATCGGCGGCCTCAGTGGCGCTGCTCGCGGGCGCCGGTGCCGTCGTGATCCGCCGTCGCACGGCGGGCCGTCACCACGGCTGACCCGCCCCGCCGCGGGGGCGGCCGCCGGTCACGGCACCGCCCCCGCGGACCTCTGCCGCCTCAGGAGTTCCGATGACCCCGCCGCACCGTCCCGGTCAGCACGCCTACGGACACGAGCGGACCGGCGTGTCCGCCGCGCGCTCCCGTCCCCTCCTTGCCGCCCTCGCACTCCTCGCCGCCGTCACCGGGTGCTCGGCGGCGGCCGACGAGGCCCCGGCGACGGGCGCGCCGCGCGTCTCCGCCACAGCATCCGCCGACTCCGCCGACTCCGCCGACTCCGCCGACTCCGCCGACTCCGCCGACTCCGCCGACTCCGCCGGCCGGCGGACGGCCGACCCCGCACCGAAGCGGAAAGCCGATCCCGTGGAGGTGAGCATCCCCTCGATCGGCGTGACCGGCCCGCTGATGCGACTCGGCCTCAACCGGGACGGCACCGTCGAAGTCCCGCCCGCGGACCGGGGCATGACCGCGGGCTGGTACACCGGCGCGGCCGTCCCGGGCGACAGCGGGGCCGCCGTGATCATCGGCCACAACGACACCCGCCACGGCCGCGCCGTCTTCCACGATCTGCGGAAGATCGCCCGGGGCGCGGACATCGCGGTGCGCGACGCCGAGGGGAAGACCGCCCACTTCACCGTCACCGCCACGGAGACGGTCGGCAAGCGGGCCTTTCCCACCCAACGGGTCTACGGCCGCACGGCCGGCCGCGAGCTGCGGCTGATCACCTGCGACGGGGCCTTCGACGCGCAGGGCCACCCGGTCGACAACCTCATCGTCTACGCCACCCTCCGCTGACCCCGGTTCTCCGCCGGGGGCTTCTGGGACGTTCAGTCGCGCCCCGGCCGCGCGCTGCCGGAACCGCCGGACGCGGGCGGCTCACCGGAGTTCTGCCGTGGCGCAGTGCCGGTGGACTGCCCGGTGGACTGCCGCGACGGCGCCGCCTGCTGCCCGGTACCGGCGTCGCCCGCGTTCGTCCCCCGGCCCGTGCCGCCGGAGGACGTACCCGAGGAGCCGGTCGTGGAGGAACCGGCACCGGAGCCATCCGCGGAGGACGACCCCGTGCCCGGTCCGTTCCCGGTCCCCGCTCCGTCGGCGGTCGGGCCCGCGGTGCCCGGCCGGGGCTGCTCGGACGGCTCCTGCTTCGGCCTCACCGGGCCGCCGCCCGCGACACCGTCGCCCTGCACCGGTTCCGCGTCCCCCTCTTCCCCGGTCACCTTCCTGGGGCCGCCGTCCGGCAGTTCCCCGAGGGCCGCGAGGGCGTCCGTGGCCAGCGGCGCCAGCAGCGGCGAGAAGTGCGGATTGATCCGCAGCGCCTCCGCGAGGTGCCGGCGGGCCGGACCCCACAGACCGAGCTCCCGCTCGATCTCCCCGCGGTGATAGGAGAACTGCGGGCTGCGCAGGCCCTCGTCCGTCGCTCGCCTCGCGTACGGCAGTGCCTCCTTCGCCCGGCCCGCCTTGAACAGCGCCCAGCCCAGCGCGTCGGCGACCTGGATGCTGCGGTGCTTGCGGTTCCACTCGCCCTGGAGCCGGCGCACGGCGGCCTCGGGGTCGCCGTGGTCCGCCTCGTACAGCCCGAGCACCAGTTCCTCGTTCACCCCGTTCTGGCCGGCCTTCGCGGCCGAGGTGCGCACCAGCTCGTACTGGGACTGGGCATCCCCGTTCAGCCCGAGGGACTCGTACAACTCGCCCGCCTCCAGCGCGTACTGCGGCAGCGGAAGTTCCTCGAGAGCCGCCTGGTAGTCGCGGAACGCCTCGTCGGTACGGCCGAGCGCCGCCAGCGCGCGGGCCCGTGACGCCAGGGCCGGGTGGTGGTCCGGCGCGAGTTTCAGGGCGCGGTCGTAGGCATCGACGGCCTCCTCCGGCTCCCCGCGCTCCCAGGCCAGATCGCCCAGCTGCTGGAGGGCGATCGCCTTCTCCGTGCGGTTCGAGGCGCTGCCCACGGCGTCGTACGCGGTGGCCGCCGCGTCCTCGCGCCAGCCGCGGTCGCGGTAGACCCGCGCGGCCAGCCCCAGCGCCTGCGACCCCGTGTGCAGTGAGGTCAGGGTGTCCATCGCCTTGATGACGGCCTTGTAGTCGCCGAGCCCGTTGCAGGCCTCGATCAGCGCCGGGTACGCCGTCCACAGCTTCGGCCGCTGCTTGACCGCGCGCTCGGCCACGGCGCGGGCGGTGACGAAGTCCTGCCGCGCGTTGGCCAGTGTGGCGAGGCCGACGAGGGCCTCGGTGTTGCCCTCCTCCGCCGGCATCACCTCCAGCGACCTGCGCAGGGCGCTCTCGGCCTTCGGAAAAGCGCCCCAGTCGGCGAGGCGCGTGCCCCGCTGCACATACGCCGATCCGAGCAGCGCCCACGACTCACTGTCCCGGGGGTGCTCCTCGAGCCGGCGCTCCCGCTCGGCGATCAGAGCGGTCAGGTCGTCGAGGGCGGCCGGAATGCCCGTCGCCGTGGCGGCCGGCGCCCGGCTGCCGGGGCTGCCGGGCGCCGGACGGGGGCTCAGCTCGTCGCGGCCGGGAACCAGCACGACCACCCCGGTGACCAGCGTGGCGGCGACCAGGGTGCTGATCGCGGCGGTCTTCAGATGTTCGCTCCTCATGGCGCTCACTGTGCGTCAGCGAGCAGTAAATACGAAGAACACACTCGGCCCTGTGAACCGGAACGCAGACGGGTTCACACCGATGGCCCCTGGTGCGACGCTGGGTCCATGGACGATCTTCTCGAACGGCTGCGTTCCGGCCTGCCCTCCGACGCCCTCATCACCGATCCGGATGTGACGGCCTCGTACGGACACGACATGGCGAGCTTCTGCGAGGCGGGCACCCCCGCGGTCGTGGTCCTCCCGCGCACGGTGGAACACGTGCAGCACGTCATGCGCACCGCGACCGAACTGCGCGTCCCGGTCGTTCCGCAGGGCGCCCGCACCGGCCTGTCCGGCGCCGCGAATGCCTCGGACGGGTGCATCGTGCTCTCGCTCACGAAAATGGACAAGATCCTGGAGATCAGTCCGGTCGACCGGATCGCCGTCGTCGAACCCGGAGTCGTCAACGCCGTGCTCTCCCGCGCGGTCAACGAACACGGGCTCTACTACCCGCCGGACCCCTCCAGCTGGGAGATGTGCACGATCGGCGGGAACATCGGCACCGCGTCCGGCGGACTGTGCTGCGTCAAGTACGGCGTGACCGCGGAGTACGTGCTCGGCCTGGACGTCGTCCTCGCCGACGGCCGCCTGCTGACCACCGGCCGCCGCACCGCCAAGGGCGTCGCGGGCTACGACCTCACGCGGCTCTTCGTCGGCTCCGAGGGCAGTCTCGGCATCGTTGTCAAAGCGGTGCTGGCCCTCAGGCCGCAGCCGCCCGCCCAGCTGGTGCTGGCGGCGGAGTTCGACTCGGCGGCGGCCGCCTGCGACGCGGTCTGCGCGATCATGGAGCGCGGCCACACCCCGTCGTTGCTGGAACTCATGGACCGCACGACGCTGCGAGCCGTCAACGCCATGGCGAACATGGGGCTGCCCGAGGCGACCGAGGCCCTGCTGCTGGCCGCCTTCGACACCCCGGAGCCGGCCGCCGACCTCGCCGCCGTCGGGGCGCTGTGCGAGGCCGCGGGCGCGACCGAGGTCGTCCCGGCCGACACGGTCGCCGAGTCGGAACTGCTCCTCCAGGCCCGCAGGATGTCGCTCACCGCGCTGGAGACCGTGAAGACGGCGACCATGATCGACGACGTCTGCGTACCGCGCTCCAAGCTCGGCGCGATGCTGGAGGGCACGGCCGCCATCGCCGAGAAGTACGACCTCACCATCGGCGTCTGCGCCCACGCGGGAGACGGCAACACGCACCCCGTCGTCTGCTTCGACCACACCGACGCGGACGAGTCCCGAAGGGCCCGCGAGTCGTTCGACGAGATCATGGCGCTCGGCCTCGAACTCGGCGGCACGATCACCGGCGAGCACGGCGTCGGCGTCCTGAAGAAGGAATGGCTCGCACGCGAACTCGGGCCGGTCGGAGTGGAGTTGCAGCGCGGGATCAAGACCACCTTCGACCCGCTCGGCATCCTCAACCCCGGCAAGCTCTTCTGAGACCCGGGTCCTCGGACCAAGGTCTGCCGGGCCTCGGACCGATGGCCGATGCCCGGCCGTCCCCGTCCTCCTAGCGTGGAGACATCGGCCCGGCGGTCCGGCCGCCGGGACAACGCCCAGGAGGAGGCAGCCGTGCCCGCACGCCTCGACCACACCATCGTCCATGCCCGCGACCGCTTCGCCGCCGCCCGCTTTCTCACCGAACTCATCGACGAGCCCGAGCCGACGGCCTTCGGCCCCTTCGCGAGCGTCCCCCTGAGCGGCGGGGTCACGCTCGACTACCACGACCACCGCGGGGACGGCGAGATCGTCTCCCAGCATCTGGCGTTCCTGGTCTCGGAGGAGGAGTTCGACGCGATCCTCGCGCGGATCACGGAGCGGGAACTGCCGTACTGGGCCGACCCGGCGCATGCCGAGCCGCAGCGGATCAACCACCTGTTCGGTGGCCGCGGGGTGTACATCGACGACCCCGACGGCCACTCCATCGAGTTCATCACCCATACCTACGTCTGATCCCCCTCACGCATGGGCGTCGCCCTCCTGCGACTCGTCCGACGGCCAGGGGCTGCCCAGCCACAGATCGTCGGCCGGGGTGGGCGCCAGCAGGTCGGCGAGACCGTCGTCGATGCCCAGCCGCTCGGACTCCGAGCCCGGCGGAACCACCCGCAGGGTCCGCTCCAGCCACGCCGACACCACCGTCGCCACCGCCTCCAGCAGCGCGTCGCCGTCCGGCGAGCTGAGCGCCATCAGGACGACGTTTCTGCCGTCGACCTTGGTCGGCCACACCCGCACATCGCCGTGGCCGCACGGCCGGAACACCCCCTCCACCAGCAGCTCCCGTCCGAAGGTCCACTTGACCGGACTGTCGGAGCCGACGTGGAAGGTGACATGCACGGCGTACGGATCGTCCGTGCGATAGGTCAGCCGGGCCGGAACGGGGACGCTCCGCTCGGGCGACAGTACGAGTTTCAGCTCCAGTTCGCGTTCCACCACTGAGTGCATGACGGTGTTCTCCCCTTCGGGTACGAGGCCCGTGGGCGGGCCCTGCAAGGAGAGAGCGCCGTCCCCGCCGGCTATGACGCGGGTTCGGGGAACAACTTTCTGTGATCGGACGGTGACCGGAAAGTGGTCGTTACGCCGGGACCGGCCCGGGGACACTCAAGGGTCTGATAGATGTGGAGCCTTGTAGTGAGGCTCTCGAGGAGATACGGGACCACGGTGATGAGCGCCCCCACCCCGGCCACCGGCGACGGAAGTCCGACGCCCGGCTACTACCCGGATCCGTCCATCCCCGGATACGTCCGGTACTGGAACGGCGCTGCCTGGGTGCCCGGCACGAGCCGGCCCGCTCCGAACGCCCGCGAGGCGATGGACCCCGGGCCCGGCCAGGCAGCCCCCGACGCGGCCCTGGCGGCCCGGGTCGAGGAGACCGGACCGCACTTCTTCGACGAGGAGCCGTCCGACCAGCCCTCCCGCCCGGAACCCGCGACCGCCTGGGCCGCGGACACCTCCCGGCAGACCGGATTCGGCGGCGACCGGGACAACCGGGTCTCCTGGGGCGAGCCCCAGGACCCGCGCACCCCGGGCGCCCACGGCGGACCGGCGGCGGCTGCCCCCGCCGACCCGCGGCTTCCGTCCCAGGCCGGCGACCCGACCGGCGGCGCGCTCCCCGGCGTACGGTCCCTCGGCGGGGACGACGCAGCTGAGCCCCGGCCGGACAACACCGCCGCCATCCGTGCCATGCGGTCCCGTCAGGGAGCCGCCGCCGACGCCGGCACCGCCGACCCCTCGGCGTCGCAAGGCCCGCAGACGCAGCCCCCGGTCGACCACACCGTGACGATCCGCGCCCTGCGGGCCGCCGCCGCGGCCGCGGGACGGACCGACGAAGGTCTCAGCGTCCGGTCCATGACCCCCGGCGCGTCCGCACCCGCTCAGCCGCAGGCCCCGGCGCAGCCGCAGACGCCGCAGACGCCGGACGTGCCGCAGCAGCAGGGGCCCGAGCGGGCCGGCCACGCGCCCATGACCGACGGCCCCGGCGGCGGCTCGGCCTCCTGGGCGCAGCAGGTCCACCGACTCGCCCGGGAGACCGACAACGACCCGCCCGTCACTCCCTGGAAGCCGCCGGTCAACGACCCCTTCCTCGCGGCCGCCCAGGCTCAGGCGTCGGCCCGCCCGGCCTCGCTGGGCAAGCGCTTCGCCGCCCGGCTGATCGACACCGTGCTGCTCGGCGCGGTCGTCGGAGCCGTGGCCGTACCGGTCGGCTCGCAGGCGCTCGCGCACATCAACGACAAGATCGACGCGGCGAAGCAGTCCGGCGAGACGGTCACCGTCTGGCTCGTCGACGGCACCACTTCCGTCCATCTCGCGATCATCCTGGCCGCCCTGCTGGTGTTCGGCACGCTGTACGAGGCGCTGCCGACAGCGAGGTGGGGCCGCACGCTGGGCAAGAAGCTCTGTGGTCTGTCGGTCATGGACATCGAGTCCCACGAGCCGCCGTCGTTCGGTGCCGCGCTGCGCCGTTGGCTCGTCTACGGCGTGCTCGGTGTGATCGCCGTCGGCATCCTCAACGTCCTGTGGTGTGTGTTCGACCGGCCGTGGCGGCAGTGCTGGCACGACAAGGCGGCGCACACCTTCGTGACCGGCTGACCCGTCCGGACCGGCGCGCGCGGGGGGTCCCCCGAACGGCATGCGAGCCGTTGCGGGCACCCGCCCGGCGCGGTGCACTGCCCCCATGAGCAACGACGCGCCGACGCCGGGCCAGCCGCCCGAGGACGACCCTTTCCTCAAGAAGCCGCAGGACCCCACGCCGCCGCCGTCGGGCGGTTCGCAGGAGCCTCCTCCGGGGCCGCCGCCCGGCTCCGGACAGGGGCCGCCGCCGGGTTCGCCGTACGGCGGGCAGGGCGGCGACCCGTACGGGAGCGGGCGCCCCGGCGCGGGTGATCCCTATGGCGGCGGACCCGGCGGGCCCTACGGCGGTGGTCCGGGCGGTCCCTACGGCGGTGGTCCGGGCGGGCCCTACGGCGGGGTCGATCCCCTCGCCGGGATGCCGCCGCTCGCGGAGTTCGGCCGGCGGTTCCTCGCCCGGGTCATCGACGCGCTGATCGTGTTCATCCCGCTGTTCCTGCTGTCGTTGATCTTCGGCGGCTGGGGCGTCGACGCGAACGGCGACACCTGGGACGACATCGCGGGCGACCTGAACACGGGCAGGCAGTGGCTGTGGTCGCTGATCTCCCTGGTCGCCTATGTCGGCTACGACACCCTCATGGTCAAGAGGAACGGCCAGACCGTCGGCAAGCGGCTGATGAAGCTGCGGGTCGCGATGCTCAACGACGGGAGCGTGCCGGACACCAGCTCCTCGCTGCTGCGGGCCGTGGTGCTGTGGGTGCCGGCGCTGGTCTGCTGCTTCTGTATCTGGTGGCTCGTCATCATCATCACGATCCTGACCGACAAGCCCTACAAACAGGGCCTGCACGACAAGGCCGGCAAGACCGTGGTGGTGTCAGCGGCGTAGCGAGTGCTGGCCGACCCTGGCCTCGGCGCCCACGCGGGCGCGGGGCCCGGGCACCCGGTTGGTGAGACCGTCGGCGGAAGCGGCGGCATGTTTCACGCGGGCGGTGCGCGCGGCCTGAGCGGCCCTCGCCGCCTGAGCCGCCCGGCCCATCGGCAGGGCCACCGCGACCAGCAGGCCGAGCGCCATGGACGCGACGCCGATGGCGGCGACGCCGACGGGGTGGGCGGTACGCGTCAGCAACAGCAGCGCGAGGGTCGAGAAGACGACGGTGGCCGAACCGTAGGCGAGCTGTGCGGCAGTCGGACGCGGCATGACGGTATCCGTCCTCGGGACGTCGGGGGCTGGCTCTCAACGCGGTCGCACTGACAGGTGACTGTACGGCGATGGATGCCCGGCCGGAACGGGTGGTAAGCGTGACCTAACCCACGGTGCTGGTGCATCGGGGGCGCACGGAGTCATTCGATGCATCAAGTGGCTTGATGCGTGCGCCCGTTGGCCGATCTCAGGCTCGTCCGGATACCGGAACTGTGCTCCTGCATAGTGCAGTTGGTCTGTTCAAGTCAAGGTCTGTCTTTTCTCCGGCAACTCCGGTCGAATGTCGTCACTTGTGACGCGTGTACCGCGCCCGGACGACCCCACATGAGTCCGGCTGCGAACGGTAGCGCGGGGGAGGACCAATTCAAGTGACCATCAAGCGACGGACGATCAGAACGTCCGCGGTGCTCGTGGCTCTGGCGGCCACGGCCGCCTCGGCCTCGGCGTTCACCAGCGCACAGGCCGAGGACCAGGGCTCCACAGCGCCCGCGAGCATCGAGCGCCGTGACCCGGCGCCGCAGAAGGACCACGTCGAGCACGACCTCGACGGACCCTTCAGCAAGCAGCAGGAGCAGCAGCGCGAAGCCGCTCTGGAGCAGGTCATATCCGGCGACGCGACCGTGCAGAAGCGCGGCGGCTCCCAGGTCGTGAAGCTCGGCGACAAGAAGTACGTCGAGCTCGGCCGGGAGAAGACGGACAAGATCTTCACGATCCTGGTGGAGTTCGGCGACAAGGTCGACGACACCACGATGTTCGACCCCGACGGTCCGGACGGACCCGAGGCGCCGGTGAAGAAGTACGGCGGCCAGCCCGGCCCCCTGCACAACAAGATAGCCAAGCCCGACCCCAAGCTGGACAACTCCACGGCCTGGCAGGCGGACTACAACCAGAAGCACTTCCAGGACCTCTACTTCGGCACCGGCAAGGACAAGAAGACCGGTCAGCAGAAGGAGTCCCTGAAGACCTACTACGAGAAGACCTCCTCGGGCCGGTACTCGGTCGAGGGCGGCGTCTCCGACTGGGTCAAGGTCGACTACAACGAGGCCCGCTACGGCTCCAACTACTGCGGCGACTCCAACTGCGCCAACGTCTGGGACACGGTCCGCGACGGCGTCACCGCCTGGGTCGCCGACCAGAAGGCCAAGGGCCGTACCGACGCGCAGATCAAGGCGGACCTGTCCGGCTACGACCAGTGGGACCGGTACGACTTCGACAACGACGGCAACTTCAACGAGGCCGACGGCTACATCGACCACTTCCAGATCGTCCACGCCGGTGAGGACGAGTCCGCGGGCGGCGGCGCCCAGGGCCCCGACGCCCTGTGGGCGCACCGCTGGTACGCGTACGGCACCGACGCGGGCAAGACCGGCCCGGCGAACAACCGGTCCGGCGGCACCCAGGTGGGCAACACCGGTATCTGGGTCGGCGACTACACCATGCAGCCCGAGAACGGCGGTCTCGGTGTCTTCGCCCACGAGTACGGTCACGACCTCGGTCTGCCCGACCACTACGACACCTCGGGCAAGGGCGAGAACTCGACCGGCTACTGGACCCTGATGTCGGCGGGCTCCTGGCTCGGCACCGGCAAGGACTCCATCGGCGACCTGCCCGGCGACATGACCGCCTGGGACAAGCTCCAGCTCGGCTGGCTCAACTACACCAAGGGCAAGGCCGCGAAGGCGTCCACCCACAAGCTGGGTGTCTCGGAGTACAACACCAAGCGGCCGCAGGCGCTCGTCGTCGAGCTGCCGAAGAAGGCCGTCACCACCACCGTCGTGAAGCCCGCCGAGGGCTCCAAGCAGTGGTGGAGCGACATGGGTGACGACCTCAAGAACACCCTGTCCCGTCCGGTGGACCTGACCGGCAAGTCCAAGGCGTCCCTGGAGCTTTCGGGCTGGTGGGACATCGAGACCGGCTACGACTACCTCTACGCCGAGGTGTCGACGGACGGCGGCGCCAACTGGACGCCGGTGGACGGCACCGCCGACGGCAAGGCCGTTCCGCGCGACGCGGGCGACAAGCCGGCGCTGACCGGGACGTCGGGCGCGTACAAGAAGCTCGTCTACCCGCTGGACGCGTACGCCGGCAAGAAGATCGACGTCCGCTTCCGCTACCAGACGGACGGCGGCGCGGGCGGCAAGGGCTTCGCGGCCGACGCCATCACGGTCAAGGCGGACGGCACGGCGCTGTTCACGGACAACGCCGAGGGCGACGACGCGGGCTGGACCTCGAAGGGCTTCTCCCGCATCGCCGAGTCCTTCACCAAGCAGTACGAGCAGTACTACCTGGCCGAGAACCGCCAGTACGTGTCGTACGACAAGACCCTCAAGGTCGGCCCGTACAACTTCGGCTTCAAGGCTCCGAAGGACGGATGGGTCGAGCACTACCCGTACCAGAACGGCCTGCTGATCTGGCTCTGGGACACCTCCCAGAAGGACAACAACACCAGCGCCCACCCGGGCCAGGGTCTCGTCCTGCCGATCGACGCGCACGCCAAGCCGCTGAAGTGGGCCAACGGCACGCTGATGCGGAACAAGATCCAGACGTTCGACTCGACGTTCAGCCTGCGGCCGACCGACGCGTTCACGCTGCACAACGCGGACGTCGCCCAGCGGATCAAGGCGCAGAAGGGCACCTCGGTCTTCGACGACCGCAAGGGCGTCTACTGGTACGCCGAGAACCCGACGGCGGGTGTCAAGGTAACTGACACCAACACCAAGATCTCCATCGTGAGTGAGCCCAAGAGCGGTGAGTCGATCACCGTGAAGGTTGGTCCGTCGACCAAGTAAAAGGTATAACCGCAGGTCAAACCATGATCGGCCGTCGCCCTCTAGCGGGCGGCGGCCGATCGTGTTTAGGTGCGTCCTACCGGATCCTTATTGACACGCCATCTCACGGGGGAGTGGTTCCGCATGCCTGGCGGAGGTTTCAGCAAGTTGCCCAACGGCAGCGTGGTCGTCGCGCTCAGCCTGCCGAGCCCGCTCGGCGACGGGAGCACGGCCCGCTTCCTGGTGCTCGCGAGGAACCGGGCGCGGGCGCTGACGCGACTGCGGAACCTGGGGCTGCGGGCCGTCTATCTGCGGGGCAACGTCGAGCCGCCGACACCGGACGAGATCACCGCCGTACTGCACCATCCGGACGGCCTGCTGTGGCGCGGCCAGCCGGGGGCGACCCAGGAGCTCTGGCACCCGATACGGGCGCTGCTCCAGGACGCACGGGTGCGGGAGGGATAGCGGCGCCCCACCGGGCCGCCCGGGCCCGCCCAGGGCCCGTGTGCGGCTGCGGAGGGCCGGCCGGGGACCGGCGAGGCCGTCAGACGACCGGCTTGCCGGACAGCTCGACGCCCGCGCCCCGCAGCTCCTCCAGCGCCCGCTCCGTCGACTCCTTCGCCACGCCCGCCGTCAGTTCCAGCAGCACCTGCGTGGTGAAGCCCTCACGGGCCGCGTCCAGCGCCGTCGCCCGGACGCAGTGGTCGGTCGCGATGCCGACCACGTCGACCTCCGTCACCTCACGCGCCCGCAGCCACTGCGCCAGCGTCGTGCCGTTCTCGTCCGTGCCCTCGAAGCCGCTGTACGCGGCCGCGTACGCGCCCTTGTCGAAGACGGTGTCGACCGCGCCCGACGCCACGGCCGGAGCGAAGTTCGGGTGGAAGCCCACGCCCTCGGTGCCCGCCACGCAGTGGGGCGGCCAGCTGTGCGAGAAGTCGGGGTGCTCGGAGAAGTGATCACCCGGCTCGATGTGGTGGTCGCGGGTGGCGACCACGTGCCGATAGCCGGCGGGGGCGGCCTGGCCGATCAGGTCCGTGATGGCGGCGGCGACCTCGGCGCCCCCCGTCACCGCGAGGCTGCCGCCTTCGCAGAAGTCGTTCTGGACGTCCACGACGATCAGGGCGCGGTGCATGGCGGGGGTCCTTAGGGGTGCGGGGAGAGAGCGGCGGGGGCATGCGAGCGGCGACATCGAGCCTAGAGACTCGGGCCGCTCAGCGGGAGAGGGCTTCACGCTGCGTTCATACGTACTCCGTCGGCAGGACGGGCTCTCCCTTGGACAGCTGGATCGCCGACATCGGCAGCCCGGACCGCGCGGCCCGGTGCCGGTCCCGTGCCGCGTCGAGCGGCTCGCGTGCCACCACCGTGCCGCCCTTGACCAGCTCGATCTGGAGCTGGTGGTCGGCGAGTTCGGCCGGGACCGGACCGACGCCGATGACCTCCGCCTCCGCCACACCCTCGGCGTCCAGCCGGCGCGCGGCCCATTTGCGCCCGCCCCGCGAGGACTTCGCGCCCATCGACTTCTTCGCCACGGACTGGAGCGGGGCCTGCGGATCGGACGACTGCGCGCGGGCGACGATCTTGTAGACCATCGAGCAGGTGGGGTGCCCGCTGCCGGTGACCAGCTGCGTGCCCACCCCGTAGGCGTCCACCGGCGCCGCCGCCAGCGAGGCGATCGCGTACTCGTCGAGATCGGAGGTGACCACGATTCTGGTCTCGCGTGCGCCCAGGTCGTCGAGCTGCTGCCGCACCCGGTGCGCGACCAGCAGCAGATCGCCGGAGTCGATACGGACGGCGCCCAGTTCCGGCCCGGCGATCTCCACGGCGGTCCGCACGGCCTCCGCCACGTCGTAGGTGTCGACGAGCAGCGTCGTCCCTCGTCCGAGTGAGTCGACCTGGGCCTGGAAGGCGTCGCGCTCGTTGTCGTGGAGCAGGGTGAAGGCGTGCGCGCTGGTGCCCACCGTCGGGATCGCGTAGCGGAACCCGGCGGCCAGGTCGGACGTGGAGTCGAAGCCGCCCACGTACGCGGCGCGCGCCGAGGCCACCGCGGCCAGCTCGTGCGTACGCCGCGCGCCCATCTCGATGAGCCCCCGCCCGCCCGCCGCCGACGACATCCGGGAGGCAGCGGCGGCGATCGCCGAGTCGTGGTTGAGGATCGACAGGATCACGGTCTCCAGCACGACGCACTCGGCGAAGGAGCCCTCCACCCGCAGGATCGGCGAGCCCGGGAAGTACACCTCGCCCTCGGGGTAGCCCCAGATGTCGCCGGTGAAGCGGTACGAGGCGAGCCATTCGAGCGTCGGCTCGTCGACGATCCGCTGCTCCCGCAGAAAGCCGAGCACACCCGGGTCGAAGCGGAAGTTCTCCACGGCGTCGAGCACCCGGCCGGTACCGGCGACCACGCCGTAGCGCCGCCCCTCGGGCAGTCTGCGGGTGAAGGCCTCGAAGACCGAGCGGCGCCCGGCCGTGCCGGACCGGAGCGCGGCCTGCAGCATCGTGAGCTCGTACTGGTCCGTGAAGAGCGCTGTCGAGGGCACATCCACCGGCAGGCCAAGGTCCGCAGTGTTCACGACGGTCAACCTCACACTTCTTGTCCGGGCTGCCGGTCGGACCGACCGGGTGCCGGGGGTCGCCCCCCGGGTGACGCAGCCATGACGTGAGCGTAGCGCACATCTCGTCAGAGTGACGAGATGTGAGGCCCGTTTGTGCGATGGGCCCCTGCGGGTGGCAGCATGGACCGGGTGAGTGTTGCTCCTACAGAGATCGAACGCCCCGAATCGGCGGAGGAGACCTTCGCCGTTCCCGAGCCGGATGTGCCCTGGGTGACGCTGGTCCACAACGACCCGGTCAATCTGATGAGCTACGTCACCTATGTCTTCCAGGCCTATTTCGGCTATTCCAAGGACAAGGCGCACAAGCTGATGCTCGACGTGCACCACAAGGGACGGGCCGTGGTCTCCAGCGGCAGCCGCGAGGAGATGGAACGCGACGTGCAGGCCATGCACGGATACGGGCTGTGGGCGACGCTCTCCCAGGACCGCAACTGATGGCGGGCCACTTCGAGTCGATCCCCGGCGGCGGCGCGGCCGTCCCGCTCGACGAGGTCGAGATCTCCATCCTGCGCTCCCTCGCCGTCCAGATGCTGGAGCTGATCGGCCCCGGCGACGAACCGGTCGAGGGCGAGGACCCGCTCGCCGCGATGTTCGCCGAAGGGCCGAGCGAACCGCCCGCCGACCCCGCGCTGGCGCGACTGTTCCCCGACGGCTACACCGGGCCGGACGCGGACGAGCAGGACGAGGAACTGCGCGCCGCCTCCGCCGAGTTCAGGCGCTTCACGGAGAACGACCTGCGCTCCCGCAAGCGGGACGACGCGCTCTGTGTCGTCCGCTGCCTCGACGCGCTCAGCGCCGGCGGCGAAGGCGGAGCCGTGCTGAAGCTCGGCCCGGACGACTGTGCGCGCTGGCTCGGGGCGCTGAACGACCTGCGTCTGACCATCGGCACCCGGCTCGAGGTCGGCGACGAGGACGAGAACAACGAGCTCTACCGGCTGCCGGCCGACGATCCGCGCAAGCCGATGGTCATGGCGTACCTCTGGCTCGGGGTGCTCCAGGAGACGCTCGTCGAGACGCTGATGCGCTGAGGTCCGCGCGCCGGAGCCAGGTTTCCGGCGCCTGGACCGGGCCCGTCCCGGCCCGCGTTTCCGGGCCTGCTTTCTGTCATGCTCCCGTCGGATTCCGTTCGCTCAACGGACACTCAAATCCGGATAACGATCGTGTCACCAAGCCTTCGTGCTTTGCGATTTCGGGGGAGTTTTGTCCCCTTCTACCTGTGCTCTGCGCCACACTCGCTGCGGTCGATCAACGTTGCGGTCGTGATAAATCTTCCGGACCGCCGGGGGCGCCACCCATGTTCCCGGGGGCGCTGGGGCCGGCAGATCGCCGGTAGCACTCCATCCACATCCGGGGGGATCAGGACCTGATCCGCAGCCGCGCGACGCAGCGGGCGCGGTCAGCATGGAGAAAGGGCGCATCACCATGACCTCGGTGCAGGTCGACAAGAAGCACGGCGGCGAAGACGCCGCCGACCAGGGCTACCAGCGAGGACTGGGTGCTCGGCAGATCCAGATGATCGCGATCGGCGGAGCCATCGGCACCGGCCTCTTCCTGGGCGCCGGCAAGGCCATTTCCAAGGCCGGACCGAGCCTCATCCTGGCCTACGCGATCGCCGGCCTGGTCATCTTCTTCATCATGCGGGCGCTGGGCGAACTGCTCATGTACCGCCCCGTCTCGGGCTCGTTCGCCGAGTACGCCCGCGAATTCGTGGGTCCCTTCGCGGGCTTCGTGACCGGCTGGACGTACTGGCTCTTCTGGGTCGTCACCGGCATCACGGAAGTCACCGCGGCAGCCACGTACATGACGTACTGGTGGGACATCCCGCAATGGCTCTCCGCACTGGTCTTCACGATCATCCTGTACGGCGCGAACCTGATCTCGGTGAAGCTCTTCGGTGAGCTGGAGTTCTGGTTCTCCATGGTCAAGGTGACGGCCATCATCGGCATGATCCTGATCTGCGCCGGCGTGCTGACGATCGGCTTCTCCGACGCCGGCGACACCGCCTCCATGACGCACCTGTGGTCCGAGGGCGGGTTCTTCCCCAAGGGCATCGGCGGCACGCTGATGACGCTGCAGATCGTGATGTTCGCCTTCCTCGCGGTCGAGCTGGTCGGCGTCACCGCCGGCGAGTCCAAGGACCCGGAGAAGACCCTCCCCAAGGCGATCAACACCGTCCCGTGGCGTATCGGCGTCTTCTACGTCGGCGCGCTGATCATGATCCTCTCGGTCGTGCCGTGGACCGCGTTCGAGCCGGGCGTCTCGCCCTTCGTCGCCGCGTTCGAGCGGATGGGCCTCGGCGTCGGCGCCGCGATCGTCAACTTCGTGGTCCTGACCGCGGCCCTGTCCTCCTGCAACTCGGGCATGTACTCCACCGGCCGGATGCTGCGCGACCTCGCGCTCAACGGCCAGGGCCCGGCGTTCTTCACGCGGCTGACCAAGAGCGGCATCCCGCTGGCCGGAACCACCTTCTCCGCCGCGCTGATGCTGGTCGGCGTCTGGATCAACTACCAGTGGCCCGGCGACGCGTTCAACTACGTCGTCTCCTTCGCCACCATCTCCGGCATGTGGGCCTGGATCATGATCCTGGTCAGCCAGATCCGCTACCGCGCCAAGGCCGACCGCGGTGAGCTGCCGCAGTCCACCTTCAAGGCGCCCGGCGCCCCCTGGACCAGCTGGTTCGCCCTCGCCTTCATCGGCATGGTCATCGTGATGATGGGTGTCGACAAGGACGCGCGGATCTCGCTGTACTGCGCGCCGCTGTGGGCGCTGATCCTGGGCGTCTCCTACCTGGTGCTGAAGGGACGCAACCCCGAGGGGGCGGCGTTCACGAAGCGCGACACGACGAAGAAGGACGTGGAGCGCTAGAGGCTCCGCAGGGAACGGCGCCAGGTCCTCCTGCCGGTCCGCCCCTCGTAGGTCCAGCATCCGGGCCGACCCGTACCACTCCTCGGTACGGGTCGGCCCGTCTGCTTATCCTGTCGCTCATGCTGACCATCACCCAGGCCCTGTTCGACCGGATCGTCGAGCACGCACGCGCCGACCACCCCGACGAGGCGTGCGGGGTCGTCGCCGGGCCCGAGGGCAGCGGCCGCCCCGAGCGCTTCATCCCGATGCTGAACGCGGCCCGCTCGCCCACCTTCTACGAGTTCGACTCCACGGACCTGCTGAAGCTCTACCGCGACCTGGACGACCGGGACGAAGAGCCGGTGATCATCTACCACTCGCACACCGCGACCGAGGCCTATCCGTCGCGTACGGACATCAGCTACGCGAACGAGCCCGGCGCCCACTATGTCCTGGTCTCCACCGCCGACGCGGAGGCCGCGGGGCCCTTCCAGTTCCGCTCGTTCCGCATCGTGGACGGCGAAGTGACCGAGGAGGACGTCAAGGTCGTCGAGGCCTACTGAGCCCGCGACCGGCGCGGCAGCGGCCACCGGTTCCTCCGTCTGACCACATCGTGAGCCGGATGCGTCCAGGATACGAGATCCCCCTCCGGGGCACGGAGGGGGAATCGATACGATGACCGCATGGTTCCCTCAGACGTGAGCGACAAGACGCCGAGCACCCTGCTGCTCGTGGCGCGGCTGCACGTCGACCTGTGCCGCCTCGCCAGCGCGATGTGTACGGCCTGCGCCGCGTCCTGACCGACGGCCCACCGGCCCCACGGCCCGAGCGCACCCCAGCACCGAACCCCTCGCGCGGGGGCAGAGCCGCGCGCCCCCAAGCCTCACTCCCGACAGGAGCCCACGCCATGGCCATCGAGGTCCGCATCCCGACCATCCTCCGCACCTACACCGACGGCGCCAAGGCCGTCGAGGGCAGCGGAGACACGCTCGCCGATCTCTTCGCCGACCTCGAGTCCCGGCACAACGGCATCAGGGAGCGCATCGTCGACGGCGACCAGCTCCGCCGCTTCGTGAACGTGTACCTGAACGACGAGGACGTGCGCTTCCTCGACGGCATCTCCACCAAGCTCGCGGACGGCGACAGCGTCACGATCCTGCCCGCCGTGGCCGGAGGCTCCGCCGCCGCGCAGCAGCGTCCCGCCGAGGTGATGGCCTCGCGCCAGGCGGGCATGCGCTGATGCGTTACGACTCCCCGCTCGCCGCGGTCGGCAACACCCCGCTGGTCCGCCTCCCGCGACTGTCGCCCTCGGACGACGTGCGGATCTGGGCCAAGCTGGAGGACCGCAATCCGACCGGCTCGATCAAGGACCGCCCCGCGCTCCACATGATCGAGCAGGCGGAGAAGGACGGCCGGCTCACCCCGGGGTGCACCATCCTGGAGCCGACGTCCGGGAACACGGGCATCTCCCTGGCGATGGCGGCGCGGCTCAAGGGCTACCGCATCGTCTGCGTGATGCCCGAGAACACGAGCGAGGAGCGGCGGCAGCTGCTCGCCATGTGGGGTGCGGAGATCATCTCGTCCCCCGCGGCGGGCGGCTCCAACACGGCGGTCCGCGTGGCCAAGGGGATCGCCGAGGAGAACCCGACCTGGGTGATGCTCTACCAGTACGGCAACCCCGACAACGCCGGCGCCCACTACGCGACGACCGGTCCCGAGATCCTCGCGGACCTGCCGTCCATCACCCACTTCGTCGCCGGCCTCGGCACGACCGGCACGCTGATGGGCGTCGGCCGCTATCTGCGCGAGCAGGTGCCGGGCATCCGCATCGTCGCCGCGGAGCCGCGCTACGACGACCTGGTCTACGGGCTGCGGAACCTCGACGAGGGCTTCGTCCCCGAGCTCTACGACGCGTCCGTCCTGACGACCCGTTTCTCGGTCGGCTCGGCGGACGCGGTCACCCGCACCCGTGAACTCCTCCAGCAGGAAGGCATTTTCGCGGGAGTCTCCACCGGAGCGGCGCTGCACGCGGCGATCGGCGTCGGCAAGAAGGCGGTGAAGGCGGGCGAGCAGGCGGACATCGTCTTCGTCGTCGCGGACGGCGGCTGGAAGTACCTGTCGACGGGTGTCTACACGGCTGCCACGACGGAGGAAGCGATCGAGACGCTCCAGGGCCAGCTCTGGGCCTGACGCCGGTACGGACCCGCGGGCCCGCGGGTCATGCCGACAGGTGACGGACCTGGTCCCACACGGTCGGGTCCACCACCCCGACCCTCCGGCGGAACTCCCACACCTCGACCGCCCGCAGCTCGTCCGTCTCCAGGAAGCTGGGGCGGCCCTGCGCGTCGCCCACCGTGCCGGGCGGCAGGGAGATCACGCCCGGGCGCTCGTCGTGGTACTTGCTGGTGATCTTGGCGACCTGGGCGGTGCCGCCGCGCACCGACAGCACGAGGCACGGCCGGTCCTTGGAGCCGGGCCCGTCCTCGTAGGGAACGTCCGCCCACCAGATCTCACCGGGCTGCGGCTTGTGCTTCGTCCCGCGCCGGGGGCCGGTGGGCCGCCCGGGCGGCCGGGTGCGCCCGGCGGGCCGCCGCGGGCCGCGCCCGTACCCGTCGGCCACCGCGGCGACCAGCGCGATCACGACGACGGCGGCGACTGCGAGCCACCAAGACGTATCCATGCCCCGGAAGGCTACCGGCCTGCTGCCCCGAGGTCCCGCACCCGGGCCCGCACCCGCCTTCAGCGCAGGCGCTGCGACCACGGGCCCCGCCCCGCCACAGCCGCCCGCACCCGCTGTCGGCCCATGCCCGGTGACCACCGGCCGGTACCACCGACGCCCCCGGCCCGCCTCGGCCACAGCCGCCCGCACCCGCTGTCGGCCCATGCCCGGTGACCACCGGCGGTTACCACCGACGCCCCCGGCCCGACCCGGCCGCAGCTGCCCGCACCCGCTGTCGGCCCATGCTCGGTGACCACCGGCGGTTACCACCGACGCCCCCGGCTCACCTCGGCCACAGCCGCCCGCACCCGCTGTCGGCCCATGCCCGGTGACCACCGGCCGGTACCACCGACGCCCCCGGCCCGGCTCGGCCACAGCTGCCCGCACCCGCTGTCGGCCCATGCCCGGTGACCACCGGGCGGTACCACCAACGCCCCCGGCCCACCTCGCCACAGCCGCCCGCACCCCCGAACCGGTGACAGCGCAGGTGAGTTCCCCCACAACCCCCCTCTCTGGAGGAGCGACCCGCCCTTTCGCGCCTTACGCTCGACAGACCGCACGACCCGCCCCCAGCCCTCCTCGTCAACGGAGGTTCAAGCTCCATGAAGCTCACCGTCGTCGGCTGCTCGGGGTCGTTCCCGTCCGCGGAATCGGCCTGCTCGAGCTACCTCGTAGAGGCCGACGGCTTCCGGCTGCTCCTCGACATGGGCAACGGCGCCCTCGGCGAGCTGCAGCGCCACATCGGTCTGTACGACCTCGACGCCATCTTCCTCAGCCATCTCCACGCCGACCACTGCATCGACATGTGCGGGTACTTCGTGGCCCGGTACTACCGGCATGAGGGCGGTCGCTGCGAGGCCATCCCCGTCTACGGACCCGAAGGCACCGAGCAGCGGCTGACCACCGCCTACGCCGACACCCCGTCGAAGTCCTCCATGAGCGAGGTCTTCGACTTCCACACGCTCAAGGCGGGCACCTTCGAGCTGGGACCGTTCTCGGTCCGTACGGAACGTGTGGCCCACCCGGTCGAGGCGTACGGCATCCGGCTGGAGCACGACGGCAAGACGCTGACGTACTCCGGCGACACCGGAGTCTGCGAGCCGCTGCACCAACTCGCCGACGGCGCCGACCTGTTCCTGTGCGAGGCCTCCTTCACGCACGGCAAGGAGGACGTTCCCGACCTCCACCTCAACGGGCGTGAGGCGGGCGCGCACGCGCAGCGGGCGAACGCGGGCCGGCTGGTGCTGACGCACATTCCCCCGTGGACGGACGGCGAGCGGAATCTGGCCGACGCCCGCGCGGTCTTCAGCGGCCCGAGCGAGATCGCGGTGCCCGGGGCCGTCTACCACCTGTAGGAGCCGGCGGGAGGCCGTGTCGTGGACGTTCCGGCGTGCACGACATCTGGCCGACAGGTCGATCCCGGGCCTACGCTCTAAAATCACATATGATCGGACACATCGCCTGATCTGTGAGGAAACATGGCCGATGACGTCGCGGACAGACGCCCGCAGCCCAGCCCGGAAGCTGACCTGAAGCACAACGCGATCGGCTTCGTCGACGCGCTCGTCATCGGAATCAACTCCACCTCACCGGCCTACTCGCTCGCGGCCGTCATCGGCCCCGTCGTGGCCCTCGTGGGCATCTACGCCCCCGGCGTGATCCTCGCCTCCTTCGTGCCGATGCTGCTGATCGCATCGGCCTTCTTCTATCTCAACAAGGTCGACCAGGACTGCGGCACCACGTTCTCCTGGGTCACCCGTGCCATGGGCCCGTGGGCCGGCTGGATCGGCGGCTGGGCGATCATGATGACCGGTGTGCTGGTCGTCGGATCGCTCGCCGACGTCGCCATCGGCTTCGGGCTGCTCGCCGTCGGACTCGACAGCTGGGCGGACAACGAAGTCGTACGCCAACTGCTCACCGTGCTGCTGATCGTCGTGATGACGGCCGTATGCGTCATCGGCACCGAGGCATCGGCCCGCGTGCAGAACGTGCTGATCCTCGCCCAGATCGCCTGTCTGCTCGCCTTCGCGATCGTCGCGCTCTACCGCGTCTACGCCGGCACCGCCTCCCTGCCCTCCATCGAGCCGAAACTCTCCTGGCTCGACCCCTTCGGCGCGGGCGGCGCCGCGCTGACCGGCGGTCTGCTGCTGGGCGTCTTCATGTACTGGGGCTGGGAGTCGGCGGTCAACCTCACCGAAGAGGTCGAGGACTCCGCCAGCGCCCCGGGCCGGGCGGGCATCTGGTCGACGATCGTGCTGCTGGTGTCGTACCTGTCCGTCGGCATCGCGGTCGTGGCCTACGCGGGCCCGGCCTTCCTGGCCGAGAACGCCGGCGAGGAGGAGTTCATCTTCGGTCTGCTCGCCGGCGAGGTCATGGGCGGCTGGGACTGGATCGTGCTCCTGGCGGTCGCCACCTCCGCCCTCGCCAGTACGCAGACGACGATCATCCCCTCGTCGCGCACGGCCCTGTCGATGGCCCGCAGGCACGCGCTGCCGTCCGTGTTCGCGCGCATCCACCCGCGCTTCCACACCCCGCACGTGGCCACCTGGGCCGTCGCAGTCGTGGCCGGACTCTGGTACGTCGTCGTCAACCTGATCAGCGAGAACGCGCTCTTCGACTCGCTCACCGCGCTGTCGCTGCTCATCGCGTTCTACTACGCGCTGACCGGGCTGGCCTGCGCCGTCTACTACCGCCGCCACCTCACCGAGAGCGTCCGCAACTTCTTCCTCATCGGCGTGGGCCCGCTCGTCGGTGCCGCCCTGCTGGCCTGGCTGCTCGTGGAGTCGATCGGTGACATGGCCGACCCGGCGAACTCCTACAGCGGAGTCTCCTGGTTCGGGCTCGGACCGCCCCTCGTCATCGGCATCGGCATCCTCCTCGTCGGCGTGCTCATCATGGTCGCCCGGCGCCTGACGTCCGCCGAGTTCTGGCGCGAGCGGCCCGGTGTGTGCGACCCGGCCGTGGTTCGCGCGGGCAAGGAGTCCTGACATGTCTGTCGTCCTCGGATACGACGAGTCGCCGGGCGCGGTCCGCGCGCTGAACGTGGCGATCGAGGTGTCGGCGGCGTTCGGCGAATCCCTCGTCCTGGTCTACGGCGCCGCGGTGCCGGGCCACATGGGGGACGAGTACCGGGCCCATCGGGACGCGCTGCGGGAACTGGGCCGCACGGCGCTCGAGCACGCGGTGGACGCGGCGGACGAGGCCGGAGTGCCCACCACCGTCGAGATCATCGACGCCAAACCCTCCGAGGCCCTGCTGGAGGCGGCGGCGAAGCACGAGGCGCGGGTGATCGTGGTCGGCACCTACGCCGAGAGCCCCATGCGCGGCGCGCTGCTCGGCTCGACGCCGCACAAGCTGCTGCACCTGTCGTCGATCCCGGTGCTGTGCGTACCGGCGCCGGCGGCGGGCTGAGCGGAACGCGACGGAGCCCGTGCCCTCTCCTGGAGGGCACGGGCTCCGCCGTTTCGGACGCGGCGTTCGCGCGTGAGGGCTACTTCGCCTCGGCCTTCTGGAGTTCCGCCAGCTCCTCGTCGGACTCACGGCCCGGCGTCGGCAGGTTGAACTTGGTGATCGCGAAGCGGAAGACCACGTAGTAGACCGCCGCGAAGGCGAGGCCCACCAGGGCCAGACCCCACGGGTTGGACGCGATGCCGAGGTTCAGGAAGAAGTCGACCGCGCCGGCCGAGAAGCCGAAGCCGTCCTTCATGCCGAGCGCCCAGGTCAGCGCCATGGAGACACCGGTCAGCACCGCGTGCAGGGCGTACAGCACCGGGGCGATGAACATGAAGGTGAACTCGATCGGCTCGGTGACGCCGGTGACGAACGAGGTGAGCGCGAGCGAGAACATCATGCCGCCGACGACCTTGCGCCGCTCCGGGCGGGCACAGTGCACGATCGCGAGGCAGGCCGCCGGGAGGGCGAACATCATGATCGGGAAGAAGCCGGTCATGAACTGTCCGGCGCTCGGGTCGCCGGCGAGGAAGCGCGCGATGTCACCGCTCTTGCCCTCGTACGTACCGGCCTGGAACCACGGGAAGGAGTTGAGCAGGTGGTGCATGCCGATCGGGATCAGCGCACGGTTGGCGACACCGAAGATGCCCGCCCCGACCGCGCCCGAACCGACCAGCCACTCACCGAAGTTGTGCAGACCGGTGCCGAGGACCGGCCAGATGAGACCGAAGAGGATGCCGACGACGAGACCCGCGAAGGCGGACAGGATCGGTACGAGGCGGCGGCCGCCGAAGAAGCCCGCCCAGTCGGGCAGCTTGGTGCGGTAGAAGCGCTGGTAGAGCAGCGCGACAACGATGCCCATGACCACGCCGCCGAGAACCTTGGCGTCCACCGGGGCCTCGGTCATGACTATCTTGCCGTCGACGACCTTGGCGACCTTGTCGAGGTTCGGGTCGGTGAACGTGGCCAGCACGTTCTTGAAGACGAGGTAACCGGCGACAGCGGCGAGCGCAGTGGAGCCGTCCGACTTCTTGGCGAAACCGATCGCGATGCCGACGGCGAAGAGCAGCGGCATGTTGTCGAGCAGGGCGCCGCCACCGGCCGACATATAACCGGCGATCTTGGTGATGAAGGTCGGGAAGGACTCCTTGCCCAGCATGTCGGGCTGGCCGAACCGGACCAGGAGCGCCGCTGCGGGCAGCACCGCGACCGGCAGCATCAGGCTGCGGCCGATGCGCTGCATGACAGCCATCGCGCCGGCGCCCAGTTTCTTCTTGTCCGCCTCGGGGGCGGCGCTAGCCGTGGACATCAACTTCCTCCAGGAGAGCAAGGCGCCGCCGGGCAGGGAAAACGGGGATGGACGGCGTCTCGAGGGGGCCGCGGCGACCGCCGCGTGGTCTACACCACTGAGTGGTGTAGACCTGTTGTAGCACGTGAAGGATAGATAAGGAACCTGCGAATTCTGTGGCCAGGTTCATACCGTGAGAAGTCATGCCGAAGACCCCCGGACCGGGTGGTCCAGGGGTCTTCTGTGTCAATTCCTGCCAGGGGCCGGGCCGCCCCGGCGGAGCTGTGCCGGGCCGCCCGGCGCAGCTACTTGGTCGTCTCCTGATCCATCTCCTCCTGGAGCTCCTCCGGCTCACGCCCCGGAGTGGGGATGTCGAAGACCGTGATCACCACCCGGAAGACGACGTAGTAGACCACCGCGAAGCAGGCGCCGATCGGCAGGATGAGCCAGGGCTTCGTATCCAGATGCCAGTTGACGATGTAGTCGATCAGACCCGCCGAGAAGCTGAAGCCCGCATGCACCCCGAGCGCCCAGGTGATCGCCATGGACGCACCGGTCAGCAGCGCGTGCAGGCCGTAGAGCAGCGGTGCCGCGAACATGAAGGAGAACTCGATCGGCTCGGTCACGCCCGTGACGAACGAGGTGAGTCCGACCGAGAACATCAGGCCCGCCACCCGCTTGCGGTGCTCCGGCTTGGCGCAGTGGGTCATCGCGAGCGCCGCGGCCGGCAGGCCGAACATCATGATCGGGAAGAAGCCCGACATGAACTGGCCCGCCGACGGGTCCTCGGCGAAGAACCGCGTCAGGTCGCCCTGCACCACCGTGCCGTCCGGCTTGGTGAACTCACCGGCCTGGAACCAGAAGAACGTGTTCAGGAACTGGTGCATGCCGATCGGGATGAGCAGCCGGTTGGCGACGCCGAAGATGCCGGCGCCCCAGGCGCCGAGGTCGATCAGCTGTTTCGCGAACGCGGTCAGCGCGTCACCGACGGGCTCCCACAGCAGACCGAACACCACGCCCAGGATGCAGCAGATGAAGGCCATGATGATCGGCACGAGCCGGCGGCCGTTGAAGAAGCCGAGCCAGTCGACGAGCTTCTTGCGGTGGTAGCGCTGCCAGACGACCGCGGTCAGCAGGCCGATCAGGATGCCGCCGAGGACGCCGGGATTCTGCGGCTTGCCGTCCGGGAGCAGCTCGGTGACCGAGCCGTCGACGGGGAACGCCTTCAGGACGCCGAAGTAGACGAGAAACCCGGCGACCGCGGCCAGTGCCGTCGAGCCGTCGGCCTTCTTCGCGAAACCGATGGCCACACCGATGCAGAACAGCAGCGGCAGACCGAAGGCGCCGTCCAGGATCGCGGTGCCGCCGAGAGTGAGGACCTTGGCCGTCTTCACCCAGAAGTCGCCGTGCAGATAGGCGCCGAAGAGATTGCCGAGGCTGACGAGCAGACCGGCAGCGGGCAGGACGGCCACCGGGAGCTGAAGACTCCGGCCGACCTTCTGGAGGCCCTGGAACAGTCCGTTCCACCAGTTGCGCTGAGGTGCTGCCGCACTCCCGGTGCTCATCGGCGTCCTCCTGGAACATGCTGTATTTGGCAGGTGTTGCAGACTGGTGTAGACCAGTCGCGTACGACCCCGGCGCCCGGTCTCGGGACAGGGCGCCGGTGATCGTCATCTTTCGGTACGTCCCGGTTACTCGCCCGTGAAGATGGGCCAACCGTGCGTTACCGTGACAAAACGGACCGATGGCGGGCCGGGGCAGCGCTGAGTGCCTGTGCGGGCGCTCTTCGAACGCAGGGAGAAGACATGGCCAGCAAGGCTGAGAAGATCGTCGCCGGGCTCGGCGGGATCGAGAACATCGAGGAGATCGAGGGCTGCATCACCCGTCTCCGCACCGAGGTCATCGACCCGGCCAAGGTCGACGAGGTCGCGCTCAAGGCCGCCGGCGCACACGGTGTCGTCAAGATGGGCACCGCGATCCAGGTCGTCATCGGCACCGACGCCGACCCCATCGCCGCCGACATCGAAGACATGATGTGACCCGCTGACCCCGGTCGGCACCGCACGCAGAGGGCCCCGTTCCGCCCGGAACGGGGCCCTCCCGCGCGACCGATAGGCTCAGCGGCATGTCTCGAATCGACGGCCGCACCCCCGAACAGCTCCGCCCGGTCACCATCGAGCGCGGATGGAGCAAGCACGCCGAGGGCTCCGTCCTCGTCTCCTTCGGCGACACCAAGGTCTTCTGCACCGCCTCGGTCACCGAAGGCGTGCCCCGCTGGCGCAAGGGCAGCGGCGAAGGCTGGGTCACCGCCGAGTACTCGATGCTCCCGCGCTCCACCAACACCCGTGGCGACCGCGAATCCGTACGCGGCAAGATCGGCGGCCGCACCCACGAGATCAGCCGGCTCATCGGCCGCTCGCTGCGCGCCGTCATCGACTACAAGGCCCTCGGCGAGAACACCATCGTCCTCGACTGCGACGTCCTCCAGGCCGACGGCGGTACCCGCACCGCGGCGATCACCGGGGCATACGTCGCCCTCGCCGACGCCGTCACCTGGGCCCAGGGCAAGAAGCTGGTGAAAGCCGGCCGGCAGCCGCTCACCGGCACCGTCGCCGCCGTCAGCGTCGGCATCGTGGACGGCACCCCGCTCCTCGACCTCTGCTACGAGGAGGATGTGCGCGCCGAGACCGACATGAACGTCGTCTGCACCGGCGACGGCCGCTTCGTCGAGGTGCAGGGCACCGCCGAGGCCGAGCCGTTCGACCGCAAGGAGCTCAACGCCCTGCTCGACCTCGCCACCGGCGGCTGCGCCGACCTCGCGGCGCTCCAGCGCACGGCGCTCGATCGGACCGCTGAGTAAAGCAGAGTAAAGAAGCAACCAAGAACGCCCTCCTGGGCGTCGTTGAAGTCACGGGCGCACGGGCCGAACCGTGCGCCCGGCCGTATCCGGGGAGGGACCGTTCCATGCTTGCGCGCCGCCGCATCGCACTCACACTCGCCACCGCCGCACTGGTCATACCGATCACCGTCGGCTGCAGCGCACTCGACAAGGCTCTCGACTGCGTCGAGACGGCCGACGCCATCGCCACCAGCGTGGACAAGCTCCAGAAGGCCGTCTCCACCGCCGCCAACGACCCCACCCAGGCGCGCGAGGCACTCGACGACATCGACAGGGAACTCGACAGCCTCGGCGACAAGACGGACAACGCCGACCTGAGCAAGGCCGTCGACGACCTCGGCACCGGGGTCGGCAACGTCCGCAAGGCGATCGAGGGCGGCGACGCCACTCCGGACATCACACCGGTCACCGACGCGGCCGCCGAGATCGGCAAGGTCTGCACGCCCGGATAATCGGGGGCATGACGCGTCTCATCCTCGCCACCCGCAACGCCGGGAAGATCACCGAACTCAGGGCCATCCTCGCCGACGCGGGTCTGCCACACGACCTCGTCGGCGCGGATGCGTACCCCGACATCCCGGACGTCAGGGAAACCGGCGTCACCTTCGCCGAGAACGCCCTGCTCAAGGCCCACGCACTGGCGCGGGCCACCGGCCTGCCGGCCGTCGCCGACGACTCGGGACTCTGCGTCGACGTCCTCGGCGGCGCCCCCGGCATCTTCTCCGCCCGCTGGGCGGGCACCCACGGCGACGACGCCGCCAACCTCCGCCTGCTGCTGGCCCAGCTCTCCGACATCGCCCCCGCACACCGGGGCGCCCACTTCGCCTGCGCGGCGGCGCTCGCGCTGCCCGACGGCACGGAACGGGTGGTCGAGGGCCAACTGCGCGGCACGCTGCGCGACACCCCGCAGGGCACGGGCGGCTTCGGCTACGACCCGATCCTCCAGCCGGAGGGCGAGACGCGTACGTGCGCGGAACTGACCCCGGCCGAGAAGAACGCGATCAGCCACCGGGGCAAGGCGTTCCGGGCACTGGTGCCGGTGGTGCGGGAGCTGCTGGGCTGACCTCCCGGCCGCCCGGACAGACCGGACAGGCCGGACAGAGAAACGGCCTGTGAATCAGCGTGATTCACAGGCCGTTCAGGGTGCGGCGGAAGGGATTCGAACCCTCAAGCCGTTTCACGGGCCACAGATCCTAAGTCTGCTGCGTCAACCACCTGCGCCACCGCCGCGAGCCGCCTGCCATGGTAACCGGCCCGCGGCTTCACAGGACACCGAGATTCAGGCGCGAACCGGGCGTTTCCTCCCGCGGCCGCGGCACCATGTGTCGGTCAGTGCGTGGCAGTTCGGGCAGAGGTAACGGAGGTTCGCGGCGCGGTTGTCGAGCCAGTCCCCGCTGATGTGATCGATCTGGAGGGTGACCGGCCGCCCGAGCCACTCGCCCGGGTTGCCGCACGACACACACCGGTAGGGGACGCCGATCTCCTGAAGCGCCCGGTGCAGCCGCTCCCTGGTCACCCGCGCGGAACCGGCAGCGCCGACGCGCAGCACCTCCGGTGCGACACGGCGAGGCGCCGCCGGACGCCCCGAGGCCCAGGGGCGCCGTGCGAAGTGGGATGTGTCGAGCCCGATCCGGGCGACCGTACGCCGTAGCCGCCGGTGGTTCGTGGCGTTCACGGTCAGGCCCAGAAGGCGCATCACCTCGGCGTAGCCGGTCGCCTTCGGCACAGCCGCCCGCACCGCCTCGTCCGGGACGACGACGCGCGCATGGCGGAAGTGATCGGTGTCGATGCCCTGTTCCTTGAGCCGGCGGCCCAGGGCCGCGCGGGTCCGGCGGTCGTCCGGTACGCCGAGTTTCCGGGTCAGGTCGCGGATGCTCCCGCTGCTGCGGGCGGCGTCGGTCAGTTCATCGAACGTGCAGGACAGGTCCACCGGCCGGCGGCCCACGCCCTTGAAGTGGCTGATGTCGATCCCGGCGGAGTCGATGCGCCGTCCGATGTGCGTCATCGCACCGGGGGCGGGGGTGATGCCGAGCTTGCACACCACCTCACGCAGCGTGCCCGACGACGCCACTGCCGCGGCTATGGCTTCGTCCGGGTACTTGCGCCAGACGCTGCGCCTGCTGAAGTGGCTGGTGTCCAGGCCCAGTTCAGCGACCTTCTCCTGAAGGACCCGCCGCTGACCGCCGCTCTCCTTGAGCCCCAGGTGCCGCATCAGTGACGCCCAACCGTATGTCGCGGCGACCGCCTCCGCGAGTAGTTCCCGTGTGTACCTCACTGCCATCGCCCCTCCCCGATCCGGCTGTCCGTTCGCCCCTCGCACTGATCAACGAACCGCCGGTCGGAGAGTCACACCCGGTCGCGGAAGAGCCACGGGCACGCAGAGCGGAAGACAGACGCGCACACAGAAGGGCCCGCACCCCGTCGTCCCGGTGCGGGCCCTTCCTCAGCCACGTGGTCCCCGTCAGCAGGTCAGAACTTCGGCTCCGCCACCTGCGCGTGGACCAGTTCCGCCGCCTCCTCCTTCGTGCCCACCGCCGGAGGCGAGCCGTCCAGGGGCTTCTGGGCCGTCTCCTTCATGCACGCCACCGCGATCACACCCACCAGCGCCGCGGCCATCGAGTAGTACGCCGGCATCAGATTGCTGCCCGTGACACTGATCAGCGCCGTGATCACCAGCGGGGTCGTCCCGCCGAAGAGGGACGCCGACAGGTTGTAGCCGACCGACAGGGAGCCGTAGCGGACCGGGGTGGGGAACAGCGCCGGGAGCGCCGCGGACATCGTGCCGAGCAGGCAGAGCAGCGACAGGCCCAGCATCAGCATGCCCGCGATGATCGCCGGGATGCTGCCCTGGCCGATCAGCAGGAACGCGGGGAGCGAGAGCACGAGGAAGCCGAGCATGCCCGCCATCAGCAGCGGCTTGCGGCCGAAGCGGTCGCTCAGCTTGCCCACGTGGTTGATCATCAGCATCAGCAGGACCATGACGCCCAGCAGGATCAGCAGTCCGTGGGTCTCGCTGTAGCCGAGTTCGTCCGACAGGTACGTCGGCATGTACGACAGCAGCATGTAGTCCGTGACGTTGTACGCGCCGACCAGCGCGATGCACAGGATCAGCGTCGGCCAGTAGTCCCTGAAGATCTTGGCGAGGTCGTCCTTCGTCGAGGTCTCGATCGTGTCCGCGGCCTCCGACGCGTGCGCGCTCTCGTCCTCCAGCTTCTTGAACGCCGGTGTCTCGTCCAGCCTCAGCCGCAGATACAGACCGACCAGGCCGAGCGGGCCCGCCACCAGGAACGGCAGGCGCCAGCCCCATGCCTCCATGGTGTCCGAGCCGAGCCAGGCCGTCAGAAGCGTCACCAGGCCCGCCGCGCCCACGTAGCCCGCGAGCGTGCCGAACTCCAGGAAGCTGCCGAAGTACCCCCGGCGCTTGTCGGGCGCGTACTCCGCGATGAACGTGGAGGCGCCGCCGTACTCACCGCCGGTGGAGAAGCCCTGCACCAGCCGGAAGAAGATCAGCAGGACCGGGGCCCAGAAGCCGATGGAGGCGTACGAGGGGATCAGGCCGATCGCGAGCGTGCCGATCGCCATGAGGATCATCGTCAGTGCGAGGACCTTCTTGCGCCCGATCCGGTCGCCCATCGGGCCGAAGAACATGCCGCCCAGCGGTCGCACGAGGAAGGCGACGGCGAAGGTCGCGAAGGAGGACAGCAGCTGCGCGGTGTCGTTCTCGGAGGGGAAGAAGACATGCCCCAGGGTCACTGCCAGATAGCTGTAGATCCCGAAGTCGAACCACTCCATGGCGTTGCCGAGCGACGCCGCCTTCGTGGCCCGCTTGACCGCCGCCTCGTCGGTGACGGTGATGTCCGTACGCCTGAGCTTGGGGTTCTTCCGCTTGGCGATGGTGCGGAAAAGTATCCGGTGGCGTCTGACCGCCTGGGGATCGACCGGTGTCTCCGGGCCGGTGGCCGCCATGAACGGGTTCCTCTCCTGGGTGCTGAAGTCCAGAAGAACACCTTCTCGATCGTGGCGCCTGCAAACCGGGGCGGCCTGAAACCGAGGCCCCCTGTGACGGGGACCTCGGTCACACAGGTGCCGGCCGGAGCGGGGATCTCAGATGCCGAGATCCTTGATGATCTTTGCGACATGGCCGGTGGCCTTGACGTTGTAGAGCGCGCGCTCGACCTTGCCCTCCTCGTCGACGACGATCGTCGAGCGGATGACCCCGGTCACGGTCTTGCCGTACAGCTTCTTCTCGCCGAAGGCGCCGTACGCCTCCAGAGTCTCCTTCGACGGATCGCCCACCAGCGTGACCTTCAGGCTCTCCTTCTCGCGGAACTTCGCGAGCTTCTCCGGCTTGTCCGGCGACACGCCGATGACGTCGTATCCCGCGCCCGTCAGCAGCTCCAGGTTGTCGGTGAAGTCGCAGGCCTGCTTGGTGCAGCCGGGGGTGAGCGCCGCCGGGTAGAAGTAGACGATCACTTTCCGGCCCTTGTGCGCCGCCAGCGAGACCTCGTTGCCGTCGGCGTCGGGCAGGGTGAAGTCGGGTGCGGGGTCGCCGGGCTGGAGTCGCTCGCTCATGGTTCTCCTCGGAAGGCGTGCGGATGTACGCCGTCGAGCGTAATGGGGGTGCCGTGGGGTGCGGGGGCCGCCGAGCTGACAGACTGTCGAGGAAGGACTACCGGACACGACGACGGAGGCAGCGCGGTGTCGGACGCGAGGACCCCTGCGCAGATCGAGGCGGACATCGTCCGCCGGCGCGACCAGCTTGCCGAGACGCTGGACGAGATCGGTGTGCGAGTGCACCCGAAGACGGTCATCGGCGACGCGAAGGCGAAGGTTGCCTCCACGGTGGACCGGACTGCCGGACGCGCCTTCGTGGCGGTGAACCGTACGGTGTTCGACGTGCGGGCGCAGTTCGTCCGCGAGGACGGCGCACCCCGCCTGGAGCGGCTCGTTCCGGTGGCCGTGGTGGTCGTGGGCCTGGTGGGACTGCTCACCCTGTCCGCGCGCAGGCGCCGCGGGTGACCCTCGGGCGTACGAATCGGCCCCGGACAGGTAGGTTCGAGGTGTGAGCGCCAACAGCCATGAGCCCAGCCAGCAGCACGACAAGCTGCCCATCCGGATGCTGCACGACCGCGTACTGGTGCGGACCGACATCCCGGAGGGCGAGCGGCGTTCCAGCGGTGGCATCGTCATCCCGGCGACCGCGGCGGTCGGCCGGCGCCTCGCGTGGGCCGAGGTGGTGACGGTCGGGCAGAACGTACGGACCGTGGAGCCGGGCGACCGGGTGCTGTACGACCCCGAGGACCGTGCCGAGGTCGAGGTGCGGGGTGTGGCGTACGTACTGATGCGCGAGCGGGATCTGCACGCGGTGGCGGCCGACCGCTTCCAGGGCTCCGAGGACTCCACCGGGCTCTACCTGTAACTCTGCCGAGCCGCACGGTTCTGTGGCGTCGAGAGGGCCGGGGGGGGCGGGGCCCCCCCCCCCCCCCAGCGCCAGTAGGGAGGGGGTGACCACCCCCCCCAACCCGAAGA
>NZ_JBHXSL010000038.1:0-662 GCF_042714725.1 Streptomyces sp. NPDC058685 | reverse complement strand
CCCCGGGGTGGGGGCGCCCCGTTTCCTGGCCTCGTAGCACACCCCCGCGATAAACATGAACCTCCGCCGCGCCTCCCTGTTGGGGGGCGTCTTGCGGGCGTGGCACGGCGCACACCGCCCCTCTCGTCTGCCCTTTGCTACGGTGGAGACACCCCGACGAGACGCGCCGTACCGGGCTGGCAAAGACGACGCACCCCGTTGAAGTTCCGCGTCTCGGAGGTGCCGTCATGGCCTGGGTTCTGCTGGTTGTCGCCGGTCTGCTCGAAGTCGGCTGGTCGATCGGGATGAAGTTCACCGACGGGTTCACCCGGCTGTGGCCGAGCGTGTTCACCGGTCTCGGGATCGTCGCCAGCATGCTGCTGCTCTCGCACGCCGCCCGGACGCTGCCCATCGGCACGGCGTACGGGGTGTGGGTCGGCATCGGTGCGGCGGGTGCCGCCGTGGTCGGCATGCTCGTGCTCCATGAACCGGTGACCGCCGCCCGGATCTTCTTCGTCTGTCTGCTGCTGGTCGCGGTGGTCGGACTCAAGGCGACCTCGGGCCACTGAGACCGGGCGGACGACCTGGGCCGCTGAGCCCGGCCTCGGCGACCCGGGTCACCCAGGCCGGGCGCGACGCCGGTGACCCCGTGTGCGGCTTCGGCCGGCGACACACGCCACCCC
>NZ_JBHXSL010000037.1:0-77513 GCF_042714725.1 Streptomyces sp. NPDC058685 | reverse complement strand
GGCGTGATGCCAGCGGCCCGGAGCCGTTGGCGTCGGCGGGTGAAGCGAAACGCGTGTTGGTGGCGGAGGAGGGTGGCATCGCGAATGCCGCGAATGCCGCGAAGGCCGCCGGATGGATCCGGGGCGCGGGTGTCGTCGGCGGTGTGGCAGCGACCGCCTACGGCGTGGCGAACCTGGCCACGTACGACACGGACATGATCAAGGCCAATCCCTCGAAATTCGCCACCGACCTCAGCGGAACGGCGTTCAGCGCGTCGATGACCGCGCTGACCGTGGCACCCAACCCGGTCACGGCGGGCCTGGCGATCGGCACAGGCGTGGTTTACGCCGGCTGCCTGGTCTGGGACAACCACGAGGCCATCGGCGAGGGAATCGAGAAGGCGGGGGATTGGGTCGGAGACAAGGCATCGGACATCGGGGACGGTATCGCCGGAGGGGCGAAGAAGCTGGGCGGCGCCCTCAACCCGTTCGACTAGTGAGGGAAAGACATGCACACGACCATCAGCCCTTTCACTCTCGCGTACTGGAAGGAGAAACAGCCTGCCGGGCGCACGAAGTTCGGCTGGCAGGGCACTTCCCCGGAGTTCGGCGACATCCGGGTGGTCTACCCGGCGGGTCGGGACGCGCAGAACGTGATCATCACGGATGTGCGCGGTGGCCTGATCCCCGCGGCAACGTTTGAGACGCGGGGCATGCACACGGACGTCGTGTCCATGCCGACCCTGAACCGTGCGACGCTCCGGGTGGGTGACGGGCTCGTGCGGATGAGCCGCAACCGATGGGCGCCGACGCACCGGGGGCGCTCGCTGCACATGACGTATCTGGGCGACGCGTACAGGCTCACGGCGATCAACCGCCGGGCGTACACCCTGTCGCGGCAGCCCGACGCCGAGGATCCCGGTGTCGTCGTCACGGTGCGGCAGTCCGGCCTCGGAAGCGGCAGGAAGATCACCGTGCAGGCGGCGGGCCGGGCCCTGCCCGCCGACATCTCCCTCGCGGCTCTCTTCACCGGAGTCGACCGGGCCGTGCTCACGCGACGTGGTGCCGTGCGGGCGGGCTTCTCGAGGATCTTCAACTTCTGGGCCGAGTCCCAGGCCTGAGCGACTACCAAGTGAGTGTGTATGCCTTCGTTCGACATGTCCCGGTCCCGCTTCAGGATGGCCGACGACCATGTGATCGTGCTCTCAGAGCTGGCAGCAGGGGGGAGGTGCCCGACGAGCTCGCGGCGGCCCGGAAGGAGCTGCTGGACTGTGGTCTGATCGAAGAGGACGGGAAGCTGTCCCATCTTCTGCTGCCGCTGATGAAGACGGTCCTCACCCCCGGGGTGGTCATTTCGCTGGAGGCCGCCGGCCGTCAGGGCGCGCTGCACCACGGCATGCTGATCGGTGATGAGCACGTCGTCGTGCACGAGGCATGGCCGGGCGAGGCCGAGGCCGAGTACTCCTGTATCGAGCCGAAGATGCTGGTCTGGAAGCTCGCCGACATGGTGAACCTGCAACAGGCACCGGCGGCCCAGGAGGCCGCGCTCTCAGAGGTGGAGACGACCATCGGCGCCGTCGAGGCGGGTCTCGCGGTCTTGGAAGGTGATGGCGTCGTTCGCTCCGCGGACGACGAGCGCGAGATGGTCCGCCGGGCTCTCGCAACGGGCGGCAGCCTCAGCGAGCCTGCGCTGACGGTCGTCACCGGCCTGATCTCCGACCTTCGGTCGAGCTGGCGCCTGACCGCAGCCTGGCAGGCCCGCCACGACGGCCAGGACGGTGTGGAGACGCGCGGCTTCGCTGTCTGGGACTGCGGTCCTCTCGGCTACTGGCTGCGTGAGCTGCCCACCGAGCCTGTGCCTGCGGAGCGGATCACCCCGGTGAGCACCTTCAGGCTCGTGCTCGTGGACGCCAAAACGGTCTGGATGCGGATCACCGGCCTCTTGCCCGACCAGGGCGAGCTCCGGGAGGCCACGACTCACCGGCGCTAGGAAGGCTTGTCAGACGGTGCTGTAGGGGTCTGCTGCGCGGGGTCGGCAGGTAAGGCAGGCGTGGTCCGGCGGCCGACAGGCTTAGGAGGAGGTGCCGGTCTGAGGGGCAGGCCGTGCAGGTGCCTTCGGCCCCCCGTCCGCTGCGGGGACAGGGGGCACCCATGGATAGGACAGTCTTCGCCCTCAGCCGGCTCCGGGCCGGTGGCACAGTGCCACCGGCCCGGAGCCGTTTCGTCCTGTTGGCGGGCGCTCCTCGGCGCACCGGATCCGGAGCCCGGGACCCCTCGCCGGCCGGCCTTCTCCGCCACTCGAATGGCCCCATCGCGCCGCCCCGTGAACACCCGTCGACGCTCCGTACCAGGAATGCCTGAACAGGGGCGACTTCAGCCCTCACCCGTACGGGCGACCCCTCGTGGGAGGCGCCGTGGCCCCATGGCGCCCTCCCCGCCGTGGAGTTGCAGCGGCGCTGGGCCCATGAGTCGGTAGGAGGCGTGTCCCAGCAGAGCTCACCCACCAGGAGGAGATATGGGCACTGTGCAGAACGGCCATTCGGCCGACAGGCTTTCCGTCGTCTTCGCCGTCCAGGTCACCGAGGGCTGCGAGGAAGGGTTTCTGGAGATGTACGACCAGATCCGGAAGTCCGTCGCCCGCACTCCCGGTCACATCATCGACCGTCTCGGAGAACCCGTGGAGGAGGGCTCCCGTCAGTGGGTCATCACCAGCGAGTGGGAGACCCCTGAGGCCTTCTTCGCCTGGCAGCAGAGCGACGAGCACCAGGAGATGGTGGCTCCCCTGCGCAAGTGGGTCGACTCGACCCAGTCGCTGCGCTTCCGTGTCGTCAAGGAGACCGCGGAGGTGAAGTCATGACGCCCACCCAAGGACCCGTCGCCGTGCTCGGACTCGGCACGATGGGCGCCGGCCTGGCCGGTCGCCTGCTCGACCAGGGCGTACAGGTGCGGGTGTGGAACCGCACCCCGGAGCGCGCCGAGCCGCTGACCAAGGCCGGTGCCGTCGCCGCGTCCCGGCCGATAGAAGCCGTCGAGGGCACGAGCGCGACCATATGCACCGTGGCCGACGGCGAGGCGCTCCGCGCGGTGCTGCGGGGACCCGACGGGGTCCTGGCCGGGGGGTCGTACCCCGGAGCCATCATCTGCGCGAGCACCGTCTCCCCGGACGAGGTCGTCCGACTGGTGGGCGACGAGCCCTCCGTGCTGGACGTCGGCATGCTCGGCAACCGCGACCACGCCCGCAGCGGAGACCTGCGGCTGTTCGTCGGCGGTGAGGAGCGGGTCTTCAGCGCGGGCCGGCCGCTGCTCGACATGCTGGGCAAGGAGGTCGTCCACCTCGGCGCACTCGGCTCGGGCATGCGGATGAAGCTGCTCCTCAACCTGCTGATGGGCATCGAGGTCCAGGCGATGGCCGAGGCCGCCGAACTGGCCGCCGTCTCCGGACTCGACCGGCAGCAGGTCCTCGCGACCATCGCGGGCAGCGGGTTCGCCTCCCCGGTCATGGCCTTCAAGTCCAAGCGACTGGCCGCCGGGCGATACGACAAGCCGGACTTCCGGCTGCGTCTGATGGCCAAGGACCTCGCGCTCGCCACGGAGCAGGCCGCGGCCGCCGGGCTGCACCTGCCGCTCACCGCCGCTGCCGCGGAGACCCACATCCGCGCCACCGAGCAGGGCCTCGGCGACGAGGACTGCGCCGCGGTGACCCGCGCGATCGTGCCCGACACGGGAGTCGGCGCATGATCATCGACATTCACGGGCACCTGTCCCCGCCCGAAGCCGCGCAGCGCTTCCCGATGCCGCCCGCCCTGACCGACGTCGACGGCATGCTCGCCGCCCGCGCCGAGGCCGGGATCGACCTGACCATCATCGGCAGCCCCGTCGGGGCCGGCGCGATGGCACGGGTCCCGGGCGTCGACAACTACGCCCAGCCGAGGGACCGGCTGCGCAGCTTCCACGCCTGGATGTCGGGCCTGATCGCCTCGTTCCCGGACCAGCTGCGCGGATATGTGTACGCCAACCCGTTCGGCGACGACGACCATCTGGAGGGTGTCAGGGAGACGCTGGCGGACCCCGCCTTCGTCGGTCTGATCACCACCTCCAGCGTCCACGGCGAGCTGCTCGCCTCCCCGCGGGCCGACTCCTTCTTCGCGCTGGCCGCGGAGGCGGGAGTGCCGGTCATGGTGCACGCCCCGGCCGAACCCGTCGGCATGGAGCACGTCGAGAACATGGGCTTCGTCGAGCAGATCGGCCGCTTCGGCGACCTCACCATGGGTATGGCCATGCTGGCGTTCGCGGGCTGGCTGGAGAAGTACCCGGACCTGCGGCTCATCGGTGCCACCGGCGGCGGTGCGATGGCGCTGCTGGCGGAGCGACTCCAGACGGCGGCGCGGCCCCGGCACTGGGGTCCGCCCGCCGGGGCCCCGTCCACGCGGCCCGGGGAGACCCGCACCCCGCCCACGCAGCCCGTCGCGCCCGCCGCCGACCCGGGCGCGGCTCTCCAGCGGATGTACGTCGACACCAGTCCCCTCAGCGAGGCGCACCTGAGCCTCAACGCGGAGGTCCTGGGGCCCGAACGGATGCTGTTCGGCACCGACTCGCCGCCGATGTCGATGCCGCTGACGGAGTGGGTCCGCATGATCGAGAAGCTGCCGGTCGACAAAGCGGCCCAGCAGCGCATCCTCGGCGGCAACGCCGAGGCCCTCTTCGACCTCAGGAGTCGTCCGTGACCACCACGCAAGACCCCGCCGCCGCAGCCGAGCGGTGCACTCCCGAGTTCCGGCGGAACCCGCACCCGGTCTATGAACACCTGCGGGACAACCAGCCCGTCTGTCCGATGAAGCCGCCGCACGGCATCGACACGTACCTCATCACGCGGTACGAGGACGCACGGGCCGCTCTGTCGGACCCGCGGCTGAGCAAGGACATGTACGGCGCCATGGACGCGTACCGGAGAATCTTCGGCGACTCGTCGGTGGCGCTGGACGACCACATGCTCAACGCCGACGCGCCCAAGCACACCCGGCTGCGCAAGCTGGTCAACTCGGGGTTCACCCCCCGCCGTGTGGAGGCGCTGAGGCCGAAGATCCAGGGCATCACCGACATGCTGCTGGACGCGTGCCCGAAGCGGGAGGCGTTCGACCTGCTCCCCGCCTTCGCCTTCCCGCTGCCCATCACGGTGATCTGCGAACTTCTCGGTGTGCCGGAGGACGAGCGGTCGGACGTCCAGACCTGGTCCACGACGGTGGCCCAGACCGGCTTCAGCGAGGAGTCCAAGCGCGCGCAGCAGCAGGCGGAGGAGAACCTCCACCGCTACTTCTCGGACCTCATCGCGCGCAAGCGCAGCCACCCGGAGGAGGACCTGCTCAGCGCGCTCACCGAGGCGCGGGACAAGGACGGCGGCCTCACCGAGAACGAGCTCGTCTCGACGGCGTTCCTGCTGATGTTCGCGGGTCACAAGACGACCGCGTACCTCATCGGCAACGCGGTCCAGCACCTTCTCTCCCACCCCGCACAGCTGCGCGCCGTGCAGGACGACCCGGAGCTGATGGGCCGGGCGGTGGAGGAAGTGCTGCGCTACGACGGCTCGGTGGAGAGCGCGACGTTCCGCTTCGCGACCGAGGACGTGGAGATGTCCGGGACGCGGATCCCGAAGGGGTCGCTCGTGCAGATCGCGATCACCTCGGCCAACCGCGATCCGCGGAAGTTCGACTCCCCGGACGAGTTCGACGTGTCCCGGCCCGACAACGCGCAGAACGCCCACGTGGGGTTCGGCAACGGCAGTCACTACTGCCTCGGAGCGCCGCTGGCCCGGATGGAGACGCAGATCGCCCTGACGAGCCTGCTCGGCCGCTTCCCGCGGCTGGCCTTCGCCGACCCGGCGCAGGAGCCGGCCTGGCTCCAGGTCCCGTTCCCGGCCTTCCGCGGCCTCTCGGCACTGCCGGTCGTGCTGGAGCCGTAACGGGCACCACGCGCCGCCGTCCGCTGTCCCGGCCCACGGGCCGCTTTCGGGACAGCGGACGGCGGCGTTCACCCCTGTCCGGTGACGCGTCGGCCCTTGCCGGTGTGCTCCCGAGGAGCACACTGACGACATGGCCCTTCCCAGAACGCACCACTGCCCGGCCTGCTCGGACACCGCGGCGCAGGAACCGGTCCTTCATGAAGACCTCGTCATCGGCGCGCCACTGTCGATGGAGGATCTCACCGACGCACAGCGCCTCGACCGTTTCGCGCTCAAATACGCCCACGACGGATGCCACGTCACGGAAGTGCGCCGGGTCCCGCACGACAACCTGAGCGGCTACGCCTGGTCGGTGCGCTTCACGGCGGATTCCTGACCGGCCCTTTCTGTTCCCGAGCCGCGAGTTCGTGCCGGTTGCCGACGAAAGCGCGGCCGCAGCCGGGCGGCAGCAGCCGCGCCACCAGCGCGACTGCTGCTTCCGCGGTGTCGGCCCCGCCGACGGTCCGCGACCGCGACGGCCCGGCCACGAGGAAGCCGCCGCCCGATCGCGGGGCGATGCAGGGGACGTCCCATGTCGGCGGATGCTCGGTGCAGCGACTGACGTGCGGCTCCCCCATGCCGATCCAGGGGAACAGCTGCCGGAGGCGGGGCTGCGCGTAGGCGGCCCGCCCCAGCGCCGGGTCCACGTCGTCGCCGGTTCAGCAACTCCCGCCACGCCGCCTCGCCGCCTCGACGACGCGGCGAGGTGGGGGAGCGTCGCTCACGCTGTGCCCGTCTTCGCCAGGATCTCCATGTAGTGGACGTTCGTCATCACGCCCAGGACGTTGCCGAACGGGTCCACCACGGTCGCCGTCACGAAGCCCGGGCCGTGGACCCGCAGCGGCTGGTACTCCTTCGCGCCGAGCGCGAGCAGCCGGTCGACCGTCGCCTCCAGGTCGTCGACCGCCCAGTGGGCGATGGCTCCGCCCGGGGTGGTCGCCGCGCCCGGCGGGGCGTAGGACGCGTCGACGATGCCCAGTTCGTGCTGGTAGTCGCCGATGCGGAACTCGATGTATCCGGGGCGCTCGAAGTACGGCTCGATGCCGAGCAGGTCCGTGTACCAGGCCTTGGCAGCGGCCAGGTCCTCGGCCCAGAAGTTGATGGTGGCGAGTCCTCGGAGCATGGTCCTCATCCCTTCGTCCCTGCGGTTTCCCCTGACGGAACGATAGGCGCGCACTAGGCCAGATCCTGTCCTAGTGGGCGGCCCTGTCGGGATGCGAACCCGGCGGTGTGCGGTGACCCTGGAAGAGCGGGGGGCAACGCGGCGAAAGGGATGTCCCATGTCCGTGATGGACAAGCTCAAGCAAATGCTCAAGGGCCACGAGGACCAGGCCGGCAAGGGTGTGGACAAGACCGGTGACATGGTCGACGGCAGGACCCAGGGCAAGTACAGCGGTCATGTCGACACGGCGCAGGACCGGATGAAGGACCAGCTCCGTTCCGACCGCGACCAGGGCGGCCCGCCTCAGACCTGACCGCAGGCCGGTCCCCCTCCACGTCACTCACGGCCGGACGGCTCGGGCACCCAGCGCCGGAGCCGTCCGGCCGTCGGCGTGCGACAGCCGCGCCCTTCGGCACGCAGGGCGCGAGGGCCCGGTGCTCAGCGCTCCGAGAGCGGGGCCGGTGCCTCCTGGACCACCCAGCCGTTGCCGTCCGGGTCCTTGAAGAACATGAACGCGTTCCAGGTGTCCCCGCGGCCCTCCTCCCACGAGCCGCTCGCGCCGACGTGCTGCACGTTGCTGACCTCGACGCCCCGTTCGAGCAGTTCCGCGTGCGCCTGGTAGATGTCCGTGACGCACAGCTGGAGCCCCTGCACCGAGCCGGGCGCCATGTCCTGCTGGCCCGGTGCGGGCGGGAGGCCGCTGGAGAGCGCGATCGAGCAGCGGGAGCCGGGCGGGGTCAGCTGGACGATCCGCATGCCCGGGCCGATCTCGGTGTCGGTGTCGACCGCGAAACCGCAGGTGTCCTCGTAGAACGCCCGTGACCGGTCCAGGTCCGCGACCGGGAGGATGACGACTTCGAGTGTCCATTCCATCGGTGCCGTTCCCTTCACTGGGTGAACTGCCACCGCGTCTGGCTGTAGGGGCTCTTGGCGAACCCGAACGCCGTACGCGGCTCCACACGGAAGACCAGGGCTGTCCCGCCGTCGCCCACGAAGGCGCCGTCGCGGACCTCGAAGGTCCAGTCCGCACCGTACTTCTCGACATACGCACCGGCGAGCGCACGCAGCCGCGCCTCGTCGCTCACGGTGGCCGCCGTGCCCTCCAGCACCAGGTCGTAGCCCTCGTTCAGGGCGTTCGCGCCGGTGGTGAGGACCACTTTCCGATTCTCCCGGAGGTTCTTGGCCTTGCGCTCGCCGGGGCCGGTGCAGAAGTGCAGTCCGCCGTCGTGCCACACCGCGATCAGCGGGGTGACGTGCGGGCGGCCGTCCGGGCGTACGGTCGACAGCCAGAACACCTCCGCGGTCCTCAGGTGGTCCACGGCCTCCGACCAGTCCGAGGCGGTGGCCTTCTCCTCGCTGTAACGGGCGTCGAGTTCGGTCACGGGGCTGTTCGCGGCCATGGCGCGGTCCTCTCGGGTCGGATCCGTGTCGGGTCCTGGGGGCTCACTCGGTGGTGACGGGCTCACCCAGGGGTGACTGCGCGCCGCGTCCGTATTCATCGGTCGGACGGGTGGACGGGCCCTCGAAGGGTCCCCCGCGGCCCTCGGCGGCTACGCTCGAATCCGGACCTTGATCGGATGCTCGACAGCTCTTACGCACGACAGGAGACCGCGGGATGACGGTGCCGGGGCGCAGAAGCAGTACGTTCACCCGACTGCTGCGGCACGGCTTCACCGACCCCGGCGAGGCCGAGCGGTTCCTCGAACTCCCGGACATGGCATCCGTGCGGACCGACCCGGTGCTCCTGGAAGCGCTCGGCGCCGTCGCCGACCCCGACCTGGCGTTGCGCAGCCTCGTACGGCTGGTGGAGGGACAGGAACCGCCCGACCGCCGGGTCCTGCTCGACACCCTGGTCAGCGCGAAGCCCTTGCGCGACCGGCTGCTCGGGGTGCTGGGCGCGTCCGAGGCGCTCGGCGACCATCTGGCCCGGCACCCGGGCGACTGGCGGGCGCTGGTCACGTACGAGTCGGCGGACCTGCACCCGGGCGTCGAGGAGTTCGAGCGGTGTCTGGCCGACGCGGCCGACCCGGTGACGCTGCGGATCGCCTACCGGCGCTGTCTGCTGTCCATCGCCGCCCGTGACGTGTGCGGGACGACCGATGTCGCGCAGACCGCCGCCGAACTGGCCGACCTCGCCACCGCCACCCTGCGCGCCGCGCTCGCCATCGCCCGCAGCGCCGCCCCCGCCGACGCGGCCCAGTGCCGCCTCGCCGTCGTCGCGATGGGCAAGTGCGGCGGCCACGAGCTCAATTACGTCTCCGACGTGGACGTGATCTTCGTGGGGGAGCCGGCCGACGGCGCCGACGAGAGCAAGGCGATCCAGGCCGCGACCCGGCTGGCCTCCCACCTCATGCGGATCTGCTCCGAGACCACCGTCGAGGGCACGATCTGGCCGGTGGACGCCAATCTGCGGCCCGAGGGCCGCAACGGGCCGCTGGTGCGGACCCTGTCCAGCCATCTCGCGTACTACCAGCGCTGGGCCAAGACGTGGGAGTTCCAGGCGCTGCTGAAGGCCCGGCCCGTCGCCGGTGATCCGTCCCTGGGGGAGGACTACATCGAGGCCGTCTCACCCTTGGTGTGGCAGGCCGCCGAGCGGGAGAACTTCGTCCCCGACGTGCAGAAGATGCGCCGCCGTGTCGTCGACAACATCCCGGTGGCCGAGGTGGAGCGCGAGCTCAAGCTCGGTCCCGGCGGACTGCGGGACGTCGAGTTCGCCGTGCAGTTGCTCCAGTTGGTGCACGGGCGCAGCGATGCCACCCTGCACAGCGGCAGCACCCTGGAGGCCCTTCAGGCGCTGGCGGCGGGCGGATACGTCGGCCGGGTGGACGCGGCGCAGCTGGACGAGGCGTACCGCTTCCTGCGGGCCATGGAGCACCGGATCCAGCTGTACCGGCTGCGGCGTACGCATCTGGTGCCCGATCAGGAGGCCGATCTGCGGCGCCTCGGGCGCTCGCTGGGGATGCGCACCGACCCGGTCACCGAGCTCAACAAGGAGTGGCGGCGGCACGCGTCGGTCGTGCGCCGGCTGCACGAGAAGATCTTCTACCGGCCCCTGCTCGACGCCGTCGCCCAGCTCACCCCCGGCGAGACCCGGCTCAGCCCGAAGGCCGCGGGACAGCGGCTGGAGGCGCTCGGTTACGGCGACCCGGCGGCGGCACTGCGGCACCTGGAGGCCCTCGCCTCCGGGGTCACCCGCAAGGCGGCGATCCAGCGGACCCTGCTGCCCGTCCTGCTGGGCTGGTTCGCCGACTCGGCCGACCCGGACGCGGGGCTGCTGGGCTTCCGCAAGGTGTCCGACGCGCTCGGCAAGACGCCCTGGTATCTGCGCCTGCTGCGGGACGAGGGCGCTGCCGCGGAGAATCTGGCACGCGTGCTCTCCGCCGGCCGGCTCGCACCCGACCTGCTGCTGCGGGCGCCCGAGGCGGTGGCCATCCTCGGTGACCCGGAGGGACTGAAGCCGCGCGCCCGGGACCACCTGGAGCAGGAGATCCTGGCGGCCGTCGGGCGCGCCGACACCGCGGAGGGCGCGGTCGCCGCGGCCCGCGGGGTCCGCAGGCGGGAGCTGTTCCGCACCACCTCCGCCGACCTCATCGGCTCGTACGGCACCGAGGACAGCCCCGCCGAGACCGACACGGGCGCGCTGGTCGACCAGATCGGGGGCGCCGTCACCGACCTGAACGCGGCGACGATCGCGGGCGCGCTCCGGGCGGCCGTACGACAGCAGTGGGGCGACGAACTGCCGACCCGGTTCGCGGTCATCGGCATGGGACGCTTCGGCGGGCACGAGATGAGTTACGGCTCCGACGCGGATGTGCTCCTCGTGCACGAACCGCGCGAGGGCGTGGACGAGCAGGAGGCCGCCCGGGCCGCGAACGCCGTGGTCTCGGAGATCCGGCGGCTGCTCCAACTGCCCACGGCGGACCCGCCGTTGCTGATCGACGCGGATCTGCGCCCGGAGGGCAAGAGCGGGCCGATGGTCCGCACGCTCGGTTCCTACGAGGCGTACTACCGCCGGTGGGCGCTCGTGTGGGAGAGCCAGGCGCTGCTGCGGGCCGAGCCGATGGCGGGGGACCGGGAGCTCGGCGACCGCTTCATCGAGCTGATCGACCCGCTGCGCTACCCGGCGGAGGGCCTCGGGGACGACGCGGTCCGCGAGATCCGCAGGCTGAAGGCGCGGATGGAGTCGGAACGGCTGCCGAGGGGCGCGGACCCCACGCTGCACACGAAGCTCGGGCGCGGCGGTCTGAGCGATGTCGAATGGACGGTCCAGCTGTTGCAGATGCAGCACGGCTGGGCGGAGCCGGGACTGCGCACGACCCGCACCCGCGAGGCACTGGCCGCGGCGCACGCGGCGGACCTGATCGGCACGGAGGACGCGCAGATCCTCGACGAGGCCTGGGTCCTCGCGGCCCGCGTCCGCAACGCGGTGATGCTGGTCCGCGGCCGCGCCGGCGACACGTTCCCCTCGGAGAGCCGCGAGCTGGCGGCCGTCGGCCGGTACCTGGGTTACGGACCCGGGCACGTGGGCGACATGCTCGATGACTACCGGAGGATCACGAGGCGGGCGCGGGCGGTCGTGGAGGTGCTGTTCTACGGCGCGTGAGCGGACCGGGTGCGGTGCCGGGGGCCCGCGTCGGGCCGGATCAGGCCCGGGCGGGAAGAAGGCTCTTCCGGCCGCCGCTCTCCGGCAGGCGGGGCAGCCGGTGCGGTGCCGCGCCGAACCAGACGTACGAGAGCGCGAAGCCGAAGGTCAGGCAGATCATGCCGCCGACCGCGTCCAGCCAGAAGTGGTTCGCGGTCGCCACGATGACGACCAGCGTCGCCGTCGGGTACAGCAGACCGAGGATGCGTACCCACGGGGCCGACGCCACCGCGCAGATGATGAGGCCGCACCACAGCGACCAGCCGATGTGCATCGACGGCATCGCCGCGTACTGGTTCGACATGTTCTTCAGGTTGCCCGAGGCCATCGAGCCCCAGGTGTGGTGGACGAGCACGGTGTCCACGAAGTCCTGGTTGCTCATCAACCGAGGGGGCGCGAGCGGATACAGGTAGTAACCGACCAGCGCCACACCCGTCGTCGCGAACAGGGCGAGGCGGGCGGCCGCGTACCGCCCCGGATGCCACCGGTACAGCCACACCAGCACCCCGATCGTCACGATGAAGTGCAGCGTCGCGTAGTAGTAGTTCATCGAGACGATCAGCCATGTCACCGAGTTCACGGCGTGGTTGACCGACTGCTCGACCGCTATGCCGAGTGTCTGCTCGACGCGCCAGATCCAGTCGGCGTTGTGCAGGGCCTGCGTCTTCTGCTCCGGCACGGCGTTGCGGATCAGTGAGTACGTCCAGTAACTGACCGCGATGAGCAGGACTTCGAACCAGATCCGGGGCCGGCGAGGCGACCGGAGAGTCTGCAGTCGGCTGCGCCGGACATGCGGCATTTCGGCGACCTCGTCCGTCATGGGTGACGGGGTGGCCGTCCGGCCTTCCAAACTCTTCACGGTCGTTTCACCCATGGGACGAGAGTCTGCCAGATGCGCGCCCACCGACCGATCATCCCTCGGTCTGGTTCCCCTCGCACCCGGTCCGACTCAGGGAGGAGTCAGCCCCGGAGCGCGGCTCCGGGTCCCGACGCCGTCGACCCGCGAACCACCAGCTCAGGCATGAAAATGAACTCGCTGTGCGGGGCGGGGGTGCCCCCGATCTCCTCCAGCAGGGTCCGGACGGCGGCCTGTCCCATGGCCTGCACGGGCTGCCGGATCGTCGTCAGCGGCGGATCCGTGAACGCTATGAGCGGGGAGTCGTCGAAACCCACCACCGAGACGTCGCGCGGCACCTCCAGGCCCAGCCCGCGGGCGGCCCGGATCGCGCCGAGCGCCATCATGTCGCTCGCGCACACCACGGCGGTGCACCCTTCCCCGATCAGGGCGCCGGCCGCGGCCTGACCGCCTTCGAGGGTGTAGAGGGAGTGCTGGATCAGCTCTTCCGACTCCTCGGGGGCGAGACCGAGTTGGATTTCCATGGCCTGCTGGAAACCCTCGATCTTCCGCAGCACGGGAACGAATCGCTTCGGGCCGACCGCCAGACCGATCCGGGTGTGGCCGAGCGAGGCGAGGTGGGTCACGGCCAGATGCATCGCCGCCCGGTCGTCGGGCGAGACGAAGGGCGCCTTCACCTTGGGCGAGAAGCCGCCCAGGAGGACATAGGGCACGCCCTGCCCGCGCAACTGGTCGTAGCGCTGCATGTCCGCGGTGGTGTCCGCGTGCAGTCCCGAGACGAAGATGATGCCGGACACGCCCCGGTCGACCAGCATTTCGGTCAGTTCGTCCTCGGTGGAGCCGCCCGGTGTCTGGGTGGCCAGGACGGGGGTGTACCCCTGCCGGGTCAGAGCCTGGCCGATGACCTGGGCAAGAGCCGGGAAGATCGGGTTGTCGAGCTCGGGGGTTATCAGGCCGACCAGTCCGGCGCTGCGCTGGCGCAGACGCACCGGGCGCTCGTATCCGAGCACGTCGAGCGCGGCGAGTACGGATTCGCGGGTGGCCGCGGCCACACCGGGCTTGCCGTTGAGCACGCGGCTGACTGTGGCTTCGCTGACCCCCGCCTGGGCTGCGATGTCGGCAAGCCGTGCGGTCACAGGATTGGACTGTACCGGGCGCACGTCAGATTGCCCACCACGCACAGGAATCAGCCGGAATACGGGCTGTGTCGCCCGGCTGGTCCATGGCATCGGAGGAGATCAGCAGCCGTCCCGGCGTGGGGAGTTCGACCGCCGACGCGGTGGTGTTGAGGGTGCAGACCAGGCCGTTCCGGGCCAGTACGAGCACCCCGTCGGGACCCGGCAGCCACCGCATCGGACCCCCCGGCAGCCGACGGCGCAGGGCGAGGGCGGAGCGGTAGAGCTCCAGCGTCGACTGCGGGTCGCCGGCCTGGGAGGCCACCGAGAGCGCGCCCCACTCGGCCGGCTGCGGAAGCCAGCTGCCGCCTTCGCCGAAGCCGTACGACGGACCGCCGGCGGTCCACGGGATCGGCACCCGGCAGCCGTCGCGGAAGCCGTCCTGCCCGGCCGCGCGGAAGAACGCCGGGTCCTGGCGCACCTCGCTCGGCAGGTCGGTGACCTCGGGCAGCCCGAGCTCCTCGCCCTGGTAGATGTACGTCGAGCCGGGCAGCGCGAGCATCAGCAGCGCGGCCGCGCGGGCGCGGCGCAGCCCCTGGGCGCCGCCGCCGTAGCGGGTGGGATGGCGGACCACGTCGTGGTTGGAGAGCACCCAGGTGGTGGGCGCTCCGACCGATGCCGTGGCGGCCAGCGACTCGTCGATCACGCTGCGCATCGCCGCCGGCTCCCACGGGCACCGCAGGAACTGGAAGTTGAAAGCCTGGTGCAGCTCGTCGGGCCGTACGTACAGTGCCAGCCGGTCCGCGCTGGGCGCCCAGGCCTCGGCGACCCCGATCCGCTCGCCCGGGTAGGAGTCGAGCAGTCTGCGCCAGCCGCGGTGGATCTCGTGGACGCCGTCCTGGTCGAAGAACGGCAGTGTCTGGGAACCGATCAGGCTGGCCTGTTCCCCGTGGCCGATGTCCGGCATGCCGGCGGCCTTGACCATGCCGTGGGCGACGTCGATGCGGAAGCCGTCCACGCCGAGGTCCAGCCAGAAGCGCAGGACCGAGTCGAACTCGTCGTGGACCTCCTGGTCGTCCCAGTTGAGGTCGGGCTGCTCGGGCGCGAAGAGGTGCAGGTACCAGGCGCCGTCGGGGGTGCGGGTCCAGGCCGGGCCGCCGAAGACGGACTCCCAGTCGTTCGGCGGCAGCTCGCCGTGGGCGCCTCTGCCGGGCCGGAAGTGGTAGCGCCGGCGGGCGCCGTCCGGGTCGGGGTCCGCGAGCGCGGCCAGGAACCAGGGGTGCTGGTCCGAGGTGTGGTTCGGGACGACGTCCACGATCACCCGCAGACCCCGCTCGTGGGCGGTGCGCACCAGGTCGTCGGCGTCGGCGAGATCACCGAAGAGCGGGTCGACGGCCCGGTAGTCGGACACGTCGTAGCCGCCGTCGGCCTGGGGGGAGGCGTAGAAGGGGGTGAGCCACACGGCGTCGATGCCCAGCTCCGCCAGATACGGCAGGCGCTCCGTGGTGCCGCGCAGATCGCCGATGCCGTCGCCGTCGCTGTCGGCGAAGGAGCGGACGTACACCTGGTAGATGACGGCATCGCGCCACCAGTCGCGGCCCTCGCTGGAAGAGCTTGCAGGGCTCTGTCCCTCGGCGGCCGTGGGCGCGGGGAGGCCGACGGCGGGAGCGAGTTCGTGGGTCATGAGTGGGTCCCTCTCGTACGGTCCGGAGGCGGGGGGACGTACAACCAACGAGGTCAACGTGGGTTCGGGCGCTTGGTGACGGTGCTCTCGAACCAAAATATCAGCTCTGCAAGATCTTGCGGAAGTGATTGCGGGGGCGCGCGGAGGCGGTCGGAGCAGCCACCGTCAAGCGATGCAACGGCAACTCTCCGGACACGTGGATGTAACGATCCTCCGCCCTTGCAGAAAATTGCCGCAAGGTCTTTCCGCTTCCTTTCATCCTTGTTACGTTCCTGCCGAACCCGGCGCCGCGAGGGAGCGGTCGGCGGGAGGCCCCCGGCCTCCGCCATCTCGGGCATCTCTGAAGGAGTTCACATGCGGCGTGGCATAGCGGCCACCGCGCTGGTAGCGGCACTGGCACTGGCAGCGACGGCGTGCGGCGGGGACGACAGCGGTGACAAGGCCGGCGGCCCGGTCACGCTGACCTGGTGGGACACGTCCAACGCGACGAACGAGGCACCGACGTACAAGGCGATGATCGCCGAGTTCGAGAAGGCCAACAAGGACATCAAGGTCAAGTACGTCAACGTCCCGTTCGACCAGGCGCAGAACAAGTTCCAGACCGCGGCCGGCAGCAAGGGCGCGCCGGACATCGTCCGCGCCGAGGTCGGCTGGACCGCCTCCTGGGCCAAGTCGCAGTTCCTCGCCCCCCTCGACGGGACGGACGCCCTCAAGAACACCGAGGACATCACTCCCTCGCTCCTCAAGCAGGCCCAGTACGAGGGCAAGACCTACGGCGCTCCCTTCGTCACCGACTCCCTCGGCCTGATGTGGAACAAGGAGATCCTGAAGAAGGCGGGCTACGACAAGGCCCCCGCCACCTGGGACGAGGTCAAGGCCGTCGCCAAGGCGGTCAAGGAGAAGGCCAAGGTCGACGGCTTCACGCTGCGCGCCGACGCCTACTTCGAGCTGCCCTTCCTCTTCGGCGAGGGCACCGACATGGTCGACGCCGAGGCGAAGAAGATCACCGTCAACTCGCCGGAGGCCGTCAAGGCCGTGGACGCGAGCAAGGCCCTCCTCCAGGCCCCGGGTGTCTCCAAGCTCGACGTGACCGCCGACTCGTACGCGCACATGATGGACGCGTTCAACACCGGCAAGGTCGCGATGATCCTCCAGGGTCCCTGGGAGCTCACGAACATCTACAAGGGCGCCGCGTTCAAGGACAAGGCGAACCTCGGGATCTCCGGCGTCCCGGCCGGCGCCACCGGCAAGGCCGGCGCCCCGACCGGCGGCCACAACCTCTCCGTGTATGCGGGCTCCGACAAGGCGCACCAGGCCGCGGCCCAGAAGTTCGTCGGCTTCATGACCTCGGGCGAGACCCAGGCCAAGATCGCGCTGAAGAACGGCACGCTGCCGACCCGTACCTCCGCCTACACCGCCGAGGTCAAGGCCACCCCGGGCATCACCGAGTTCCAGGCGATCCTCGCCGGCACCGCCCGCCCGCGTCCCGAACTGCCCGAGTACAGCTCGCTCTTCGCCGACCTGGGCACCAACCTCACGGCGATCCTGCAGGGCAAGGTGAGCACGCAGAAGGGCCTCGACACCACCGCCGAGTCCTACAAGAAGCTGCTCAAGGACTTCTCCTAAGGCCCCTCGGCCGTCCGGACCGGCCCCGACCGGGGCGGGACCGGACGGCCGCCCGTCGTGGTGCGGCCCGTGACCGGGCCGTGCCACCACGCCGTACACCCTGCTGAGAATCTGTCGTAAAGGTGTCGAAGATGACCGTCGCCGTCGAGGGCGGAAGCGATAAGACCCGGCGTGGCGCTGGGCAGCGTCCCGGGCCGATGAGCCGTATCAGGCAGTCGTACAACCGGAACTGGTACGCCTGGGCCATGGTCGCCCCCGTGGTGGCGGTCATCGGCGTTCTGGTGCTCTACCCCCTGGCCCGCGGCATCTATCTGTCGCTGACCGATGCCAACAGCCAGAACGTCGGCCGGACCATCGGCGTCAACGAGATCCCCGACAGCTTCTCGTGGGTGGGCCTCGACAACTACACGGAGATCCTCTCCGGCGGTGACCACCAGTTCTGGCCCCACTTCACCTGGACGATCGTCTGGACCGTCGTCTGTGTGGCCCTGCACTACGGCATCGGCATGGGCCTCGCCCTGATGCTGAACCGCAAACTCCGCGGCCGCACCTTCTACCGGATGGTCCTGATCCTGCCGTGGGCCGTGCCCACCTTCGTCACCGTCTTCGCCTGGCGGCTGATCCTCGCCGACGACGGCGGCGTCCTCAACATGGTGCTGGAATGGGCGCATCTGCCCACCCCGGCCTGGCTGAGCGACCCGTTCTGGCAGAAGACCGCCGCCATCATGGTCAACACCTGGGTCGGCGTCCCCTTCATGATGGTCTCGCTGCTCGGTGGTCTGCAGTCGATCCCGCCCGAGCTCTACGAGGCCGCCGAGGTCGACGGAGCCACCCCCTGGCAGCGGTTCCGCTTCGTGACGCTTCCGGGTCTGCGCTCGGTCAGCAGCACGGTCGTGCTGCTCGGCGTCATCTGGACCTTCAACCAGTTCGTGGTCATCTTCCTGCTGTTCGGCAACAACTCGGGCACCGATGCCCAGATCCTCGTCACCTGGGCGTACCGCCTCGGCTTCGGACAGGACCCGCGCGACTACGCGGGCTCCGCCGCCTACGGCGTCATCATCCTGTCGATGCTCATCGTCTTCGCCTCCTTCTACCGGCGCTGGCTGGCCCGCAACGAGAAGGCCGTCTGACGGTCCGTACACGGCCAACGGGCCATCAGAAGCAGTCCTGACGAAAGAGAGGGGAGCGACCCCATGAGCACCACAGCAGATCTCCCGGCCGCGGGACCGGCCGCCGAATCCACCGCCGCCGTCCCGCCCCGCGGACGCGCCGCGGGCAAGCGTCCGCTGAAGCGCGGCGAGCGTCCCCGCTCGGCGTCCGTGCTGATCCACAGCGTGCTGATCCTCGCGAGCTTCATCGCCGCGTTCCCGATCGGCTGGATCGCCTGGATCTCCCTCGGTCCCGACAAGAGCGACTTCCTGCACCCCGGCGACATCGCCGGCAAGATCAGCTTCGAGAACTACACGACGGTCCTGAGCGACACGTCGTTCCTCCAGTGGTTCGTCAACTCGCTGATCGTCGCGCTCGGCACGTGCCTGCTGGGCGTCTTCATCGCCGCCAGCTCCGGCTACGCCGTCTCCCGGATGCGCTTCCCCGGCCACCGGCAGCTGATGTGGACCTTCCTGGTCACGCAGATGTTCCCGGTCGCCATCCTGATGGTGCCGCTCTACAACATCCTGGCGAACCTCGGCCTGCTCGACACCTACTGGGCGCTGATCCTCGTCTACTGCACCACGGCGATCCCGTACTGCGCCTGGCTGCTCAAGGGGTACTTCGACACCATCCCCGCGGAGATCGACGAGGCCGGCCGGATCGACGGACTCACCCCGTTCGGCACCTTCTACCGGCTGATCCTGCCGCTCGCGCGGCCGGGCCTGGCGGTGGCGGCGTTCTACACCTTCCTCACCGCCTGGGCCGAGGTCGCCTACGCGTCGGTCTTCATGCTCAGCGACGACAAGTACACCCTCGCCATCGGCCTGACCACCTTCATCAGCGAGCACGACACCCAGTGGGACCTGATGGCCGCGACCTCCGTGCTCATCGCCATCCCCGCCTCGCTGTTCTTCTACCTGGTCCAGCGGCACCTGGTGACCGGTCTCACCGCCGGCGCCGCCAAGTCCTGACCCCCCCCACGAACCGGGGCGCCCGGCCGCCTGACCGGCCGGGTGCCCCTGCTGCCTGACGTTTCGCCCCCATCGCTGCACCGAGCCTCAGAGGGATCGAGAATGACCCAGTACCTGGCTGACGCCCATCACGCCGCCAAGACGACCGCGCCCGGCGCGGACTGGTGGAGAGACGCCGTCATCTACCAGGTGTACCCCCGCAGCTTCGCCGACGGGAACGGAGACGGCATGGGCGACCTTCCCGGCATCCGCAGCCGGCTGCCGTATCTGAGGGAACTCGGCGTCGACGCCGTGTGGCTGAGTCCCTTCTACGCGTCGCCGCAGGCCGACGCCGGTTACGACGTCGCCGACTACCGCGCCATCGACCCGATGTTCGGAACGCTCCTCGACGCCGACGCGCTGATCAGGGACGCGCACGAGCTCGGTCTGCGCATCATCGTCGACCTGGTGCCCAACCACTCCTCGGACGCGCACGAGTGGTTCAAGCGTGCGCTGAAGGAGGGCCCGGGGTCGGCCCTGCGCGAGCGCTACCACTTCCGTCCCGGCAAGGGTGAGGACGGCGAACTGCCGCCCAACGACTGGGAGTCCATCTTCGGCGGCCCCGCCTGGACCCGTACCGAGAACCCCGACGGGACCCCCGGCGACTGGTATCTGCACCTCTTCGCGCCGGAGCAGCCCGACTTCAACTGGGAACACCCCGCCGTCGCGGACGAGTTCCGCTCGATCCTGCGCTTCTGGCTGGACATGGGAGTCGACGGCTTCCGCATCGACGTCGCCCACGGCCTGGTCAAGGCCGAGGGCCTGCCCGACCTCGGCGGCAGCGACCAGCTGAAGCTGCTGGGCAATGACGTCATGCCCTTCTTCGACCAGGACGGCGTCCACGAGATCTACCGCAGCTGGCGCACGATCCTGGACGAGTACCCCGGCGACCGCATCGCCGTGGCCGAGGCATGGACCCCCACGGTCGAGCGCACCGCCAACTACGTGCGCCCCGACGAACTGCACCAGGCCTTCAACTTCCAGTACCTGGGCACCCATTGGGACGCCCCGGAGCTGCGCCGGGTCATCGACCAGTCGCTGGACGCCATGCGGCCCGTCGGTGCTCCGGCGACCTGGGTGCTCTCCAACCACGACGTGACCCGGCACGCCACCCGCTTCGCCGGTCCGCCCGCGGGCACCCAGATCCGCGAGGCCGGCGACCGTGAACTGGGGCTGCGTCGGGCACGTGCCGCCACCCTGCTGATGCTGGCGCTGCCCGGCTCCGCCTACGTCTACCAGGGTGAGGAGCTCGGCCTCCCGGACGTCACCGACCTGCCCGACGAGGTCCGCCAGGACCCCGCCTTCGGCCGCACCGAGGGCCAGGACGGCTTCCGCGACGGCTGCCGGGTGCCGATCCCGTGGACCGCGGGAGGCCCGTCGTACGGCTTCGGCGAAGGCGGCAGCTGGCTTCCGCAGCCGGACAGCTGGGCGGCGCTGAGTGTCGAGGCGCAGACCGGCGACCCCGACTCGACGCTGGAGCTGTACCGCGGCGCTCTCGCGACGCGGCGCGAGCACCCGGCGCTGGGCGCGGGCGACGCGGTCGAGTGGCTGGACGCGCCCGAGGGCGTGCTCGCCTTCCGCAGGGAGGGCGGCTTCGTCTGCACCGTGAACACGACGGGCGCGGCCGTGCGCATCCCCGCTCCCGGCCGTGTCCTGCTCGCCAACAGCGCCGTGCGGATCACCGACGGCGAGGCCGGACTGCCCGCGGACACCACCGTCTGGTGGGCGGTGTGACGATTCCTCCGTCGCGGGGCGGCGCCGTCCAGACCGGCGCCGCCGCCCCGCGGCTCGCGGACATCGCGGCCCAGGCGTCGGTCAGCGAGGCGACCGCCAGCCGGGTCATGAACGGCAAGCCGGGTGTGGCGAGCGGCACCCGGCAGCGGGTGCTGGCGGCGCTCGACGTGCTCGGCTACGAGAGGCCCGTGCGGCTGCGGCAGCGCAGCGCGGGCCTCGTCGGGCTGCTCACGCCCGAACTCACCAATCCGATCTTCCCCGCCTTCGCCCAGGCTCTGGAGCAGGTGCTGGCCGGGCACGGCTACACCCCGGTGCTCTGCACGCAGTTGCCCGGCGGTGCCACCGAGGAGGAGCTTGTCGAGCAGCTCCAGGAGAGCGGTGTCAACGGCATCGTGTTCCTGTCCGGGCAGCACTCCGACACCTCGGCGGATCACTCGCGCTACGCCGAACTCGCGGCCCGGGGAGTCCCGTTCGTCCTCATCAACGGCCACAGCGAGCACATCAGCGCGCCGTGCGTCTCCTGCGACGACCGGGCGGCGATGCGGACGGCCGTGAACCATCTGGCCGAGCTGGGGCACGAGCGGATCGGCCTCGCGATCGGCCCCGTCCGCTATGTGCCGGCGCAGCGCAAGACCGAGGGCTTTCTGGACGGTCTCGTCTCCCTCCTCGGCTACACCCGCGCGGCGGCCGAACAACTCGTGGAGCGCTCCCTGTTCAGTGTCGAGGGCGGCCACGCGGCGGCCGGTGCGCTGCTGGAGAAGGACTGCACCGCCATCGTCTGCGGCAGCGACATGATGGCCCTCGGCGTGATCCGGGCGGCCCGGGAGCGCGGGCTCCATGTGCCGTACGACCTCTCGGTGGTCGGGTTCGACGACTCACGGCTGGTGGCGTTCACCGACCCGCCGCTCACGACGATCCGTCAGCCGGTGAAGGCGATGGCGGCGGCCGCGGTCGGCGCCCTGCTGGAGGAACTCCAGGGCAGTCCGGTGCAGAGCACGGAGTACGTGTTCGCGCCCGAACTCGTGGTCCGGGGCAGCACCGCGCAGGCGCGCCGGTAGGCGTGCTCCGAGGGCCCGTTCGGCTCACCGCGCGCCGCGCGCGAGGTGTGCCCGGGTGCCGGCGCGTGACCGGACCGGCCGGCCGGGCGCGTGGGGTCCGGACGGGCCGGCCCCCCGGCCGACCGGCCCGGAGTCATGGCTGAAAACTAACACCGCTGCAAGTCTTGCGAAAGAGCTTGCAGTTGGGAAACCGCAAGATTTCCACGGTGCAACACCAGTGTGTCCAAAGGGTTGACCGCGGACCGGCGGAATCGTACGGTCGCGACCGCAATAACTTTCTGCTGCCTTGCAGCAAGAACCCTCATAGGCCTTACGGGCACGGCGCGTTGCCGGACAAGGCTTCTCCGTCACCCGCACCTCCCCCCATGCAGGAGGAACAATGGCCGGCAGACCTCTGGCCGCGGCACTCGCCCTGGTGGCGTGTGCGGCGGTGAGTGTGGTTGCACCGGCGGGCGCCGCGCAGGCGGCACCGCCGGGGGACAAGGACGTCACGGCTGTCCTTTTCGAGTGGAAGTACGCATCGGTCGCCACCGCGTGCAGCGGCACCCTGGGCCCCGCCGGATACGGCTACGTCCAGGTCTCCCCGCCGCAGGAGCACATCCAGGGCGGCCAGTGGTGGACCTCGTACCAGCCCGTCAGCTACAAGATCGCCGGACGGCTCGGCGACCGCGCCTCCTTCGCCGCGATGGTGAACGCCTGTCACGCCGCCGGGGTCAAGGTCGTCGTCGACGCGGTGATCAACCACATGGCGTCGGCGGACGGCACCGGTACGGGCGGCTCGTCGTACACGAAGTACACCTACCCCGGGATCTGGTCCGGCGCCGACATGGACGACTGCCGTGCCCACATCAGCAACTACCAGGACCGCGGCAATGTCCAGAACTGTGAGCTGGTGGGCCTCGCGGACCTCGACACCGGCGAGGACTACGTCCGCGGGCGCATCGCCGCCTATCTCAACGACCTGCTCTCGCTCGGCGTCGACGGCTTCCGCATCGACGCGGCCAAGCACATGCCGGCGGGGGACCTCGCGAACATCAAGTCCCGGCTCAGCAAGCCGTCCGTGTACTGGAAGCAGGAAGCCATCTTCGGCGCGGGCGAGGCCGTCTCGCCGAGCGAGTACCTCGGCAACGGCGACGTCCAGGAGTTCCGCTACGCCCGCGACCTCAAGCGTGTCTTCACAGGCGAGAACCTCGCCTATCTGAAGAACTACGGCGAGGGCTGGGGCTACATGGAGTCGGGGAAGTCGGCGGTCTTCGTCGACAACCACGACACCGAGCGCGGCGGCGACACCCTCAGCTACAAGAACGGCGCCGACTACACGCTGGCGAACGTCTTCATGCTGGCCTGGCCCTACGGCTCCCCGGACGTGCACTCCGGCTACGAGTTCTCCGACCGTGACGCCGGCCCGCCGAACGGCGGGACGGTGAACGCGTGCTGGCAGGACGGATGGAAGTGCCAGCACGCCTGGCCGGAGATCAGGTCGATGGTCGCCTTCCGGAACGTCGCCCGCGGGCAGGCCGTCAGCAACTGGTGGGACAACGGCGGTGACCAGATCGCCTTCGGGCGGGGTTCGAAGGCGTATGTGGCCATCAACCACGAGACGGGGTCGCTGACCCGGACGTTCCAGACGTCGCTGCCCGCGGGCGGTTACTGCGACGTCCAGTCGGGACGTGCGGTCACGGTGAACGGCTCCGGCCAGTTCACGGCGACGCTCGGCCCCAATACCGCGGTGGCGCTGCACACGGGCGCCCGCAGCTGCGGCTGACCGGCACACAGCCGCACCCGACGGGCATCCGAGCCGGATCCCTTTCGCCGCGCGTCGGCACAGCACGTCCCCACGGGCGGGTCCCGCACATCCCGGGCCCGCCCGCCGGGCGGCACCGCGCGCGCAGGACTACCCAAGGAGAACAACCGTGTTCCGAACCGGACGACCGCGCAGAGCCGTCGTCGGCATCGTCGGGGCGCTGTGCGCCGCGCTCGTACCCGCCGCGCCGGTCGCGGCCGAGACCAAGGCCCCCGGCCCACCGTCCGACTCCCGGCTCGCCGCCGAACCGGCCCGGCACGACCTGACCCGCGAGCAGTTCTACTTCGTGCTGCCCGACCGGTTCGCCAACGGCGACCCGGCCAACGACCGCGGCGGGCTCCAGGGGGACCGGCTCGACACCGGGTACGACCCCGCCGACAAGGGGTTCTACCAGGGCGGTGACCTCAAGGGCCTGACGAAGAAGCTCGACTACATCAAGGGCCTCGGCACCACCGGGATCTGGCTCGCGCCCATCTTCAAGAACCGGCCCGTCCAGGGCGAGGGCAAGGATGCCTCCGCCGGCTACCACGGGTACTGGATCACCGACTTCACCCAGGTCGACCCGCACTTCGGGACCAACAAGGACCTGGAGACCCTCATCGACAAGGCCCATGCCAAGGGCATGAAGGTCTTCTTCGACGTCATCACCAACCACACCGCCGACACCGTCGACTACGCCGAGAAGAAGTACGGCTACCGCCCCAAGGGCGCGTATCCCCACCTCGACGCGTCCGGCCGTCCCTTCGACGACCGGGCCGGCGTCCCCGCGGTGGACGCGGACTCCTTCCCGTACACCCCCGTCACCCGCGACAACACCGTGGCCAAGGTGCCGAGTTGGCTCAACGACCCCACGATGTACCACAACCGCGGCGACTCCACCTTCGCCGGTGAGAGCTCCGAGTACGGGGACTTCTCCGGGCTCGACGACCTGTGGACCGAGCGGCCCGAGGTCGTCACCGGCATGGAGCGGATCTACCAGAAGTGGGTCCGCGACTTCGACATCGACGGCTTCCGTATCGACACCGTCAAACACGTCGACATGGACTTCTGGACCCAGTGGGCGACCGCGCTCGACGCGTACGCGGCGAAGCAGGGCCGGGACGACTTCTTCATGTTCGGCGAGGTCTTCTCCGCGGACACCGCCGTCACCTCGCCGTACGTCACCCGCGGCCGGCTCGACGCCACCCTCGACTTCCCCTTCCAGGACGCGGCCCGCGCCTACGCCTCCCAGGGCGCGCCCGCCGACCGGCTCGCGAAGGTGTTCGCCGACGACTACCGCTACACCACCGACAAGGCCAACGCCTATGAGCAGGTGACCTTCCTCGGCAACCACGACATGGGCCGCATCGGGACGTTCCTGAAGCAGGACAACCCGACGGCGGACGACGCCGAACTGCTCGGCCGGGCCCGGCTCTCCAACGAGCTGATGTTCCTCTCCCGGGGCAACCCGGTGATCTACTACGGCGACGAACAGGGCTTCACCGGAGCCGGCGGCGACAAGGACGCCCGCCAGACGCTCTTCGCCTCCAGGACTCCCGACTACCTGGACGACGACCAGCTCGGCACGGACCGTACGCACGCCTCGGACGCCTACGACTCCGGGCACCCGCTGTACCGCTCGATCGCCGCGCTCTCCCGGCTGACCACGGCCCATCCGGCGCTGCGGGACGGCGTCCAGCAGCAGCGGTTTGCCGAGGGTTCTGTCTACGCCTTCTCCCGTACCGACACCCGGCGGAAGACGGAGTACCTGGTCGCGGTCAACAACGGCACGGCGCCGAAGACGGTCGAGGTGACCACCGGCTCGGCGGACACCGCCTTCCGCGGGATCTACGGCAGCAGCGCCACCACCCGCAGCGACGCGGCCCGCAAGGTCACCGTCACCGTGCCCGCGCTGTCTTCTGTCGTGCTCCGGGCCGGGGCGCCGCAGCCCGCGCCGGCCGCGAAGCCCGTGATCAGCCTGAAGGCACCGGCCGCCGGGGCCACCGGCACCGTCGAGATCGTCGCCGACGCCGACGGCGGGCAGCTCGCGCGCGTCGTCTTCGCCGCGCAGGTCGGCAACGGCCCGTGGCGCACCCTCGGCACCGCCGACCACGCGCCGTACAAGGTCACCCAGCACATCGACGCCACCGTGCCCGCCGGAACAGCCCTGCGCTACAGGGCGGTTGTGGTGGACGCCGCGGGACGCACCGCGAGCGCGCTCGCCTCGACGACCACCGGCCAGGCGCCGCCGCCCGAGAAGCCCGGAGCGGTGGACCGTGACCACGCGGTCGTCCACTACCAGCGGCCCGACGGCGACTACGACGGCTGGCAGCTGAAGTCCGGCTCCACCACCGCCGCGTTCACCGGCCGCGACGCCTACGGAGCGTTCGCCTGGATCACGCTCGACGACGGCGCCTCGTCGCTGACGTACACCGTGGAGAAGAACGGCACGGCGGACGGCCCGCGGCGCACGGTCGACCTGGCCCGCACCGGCGAGGTGTGGATCGCCCAGGGCAAGGACGCCCAGGCGGACCGCGCCCCCGACGGCGCCTACCCGCCGCAGGACAAGACCAAGGCCGTCCTGCACTACCACCGCCCGGACGGCGACTACGACGGCTGGGGTCTGCACACCTGGACCGGTGCCGCGAACCCCACCGACTGGTCCAAGCCCCTCCAGCCCGTGCGCACGGACGCCTACGGAGCGACCTTCGAGGTGCCGCTCGCCGCGGGTGCCGGCTCACTCAGCTACATCCTCCACAAGGGTGACCAGAAGGACCTGCCCACCGACCAGTCGCTGGACCTCGCCACGTACGGCAACGAGGTCTGGCTGCTCGCCGGACAGCCGAAGTACCTCCTCCCGCAGACCGGCGGAGCGCCCTCGCTCGACCTCGGGACGTCCGAGGCCCAGTGGATCGACCGGAACACCGTCGTCTGGAAGGTGAAGGCGACCGAGGCGACCAGCCAGCAACTCGTCTACGCCGAGAAGGGCGGCATCTCCGTCGTCGACGGCGCGCTGAGCGACGAGGGCCGCTGGCTGCGGCTCGGCGCGGCCGCGCTCACCGATGCGCAGAAGGCCAAGTACCCCCACCTCAAGGACTATCCGGCCTTCACGGTCGACCCGCGCGACCGGGACCGTGTGCGCGACGCCCTGCGCGGGCAGGTCATCGCGACCCAGCGGGCCGCCGGGGGAGCCCTTCTGGCCGCCACCGGTGTGCAGACCGCGGGAATCCTCGACGACCTGTACGCGCCCGCTGCCACCAGGGCCGCCCTCGGGCCGGTCTTCCGCCACGGCACCCCCTCCCTGTCCCTCTGGGCGCCGACCGCGCGCTCCGTCTCCCTCGAACTCGACGGCACGAGCGTCCCGATGCGACGGGACGACTCGTCGGGCATCTGGTCGGTCACCGGCAAGAAGTCCTGGACCGGCAAGCCCTACCGCTACGCCGTCACCGTCTGGGCGCCCAGCGTCCAGAAGCTGGTCACCAACAAGGTCACCGACCCCTACTCCACCGCCCTGACCACCGACTCCGCCCGCAGCCTCCTCATCGACCTCGCCGACCCGGAGCTCGCCCCGGCCGGCTGGCGCACCCTGAAGAAGCCCGCGGCCGTCCCGCTGCGCAACGCGCAGATCCAGGAGCTGCACATCCGTGACTTCTCGGTCGCGGACCGCACCTCACGGCACCCGGGCCAGTACCTCGCCTTCACCGACCGCGCGTCGGCCGGGATGAAGCACCTGTCGACCCTCGCCAGGAGCGGCACGTCCTACGTCCATCTCCTGCCGGCCTTCGACATCGGCACGATCCCCGAGCGCAGGGCCGACCAGACGAGGCCCGGCTGCGACATCGAGGTCTACGCCCCCGACTCGGAGGAGCAGCAGGCCTGTGTCGCCGCGTCGGCCGCCAAGGACGCGTACAACTGGGGCTACGACCCGCTGCACTACACCGTGCCGGAGGGCTCGTACGCCTCGGACCCCGAAGGCACCCGCCGCACGGTCGAGTTCCGGAAGATGGTCCAGGCCCTCAACGGGACCGGACTGCGCACGGTCATGGACGTCGTCTACAACCACACCGTGGCGAGCGGCCAGGCCGACAAGTCCGTACTCGACAGGATCGTGCCCGGCTACTACCAGCGCCTCCTGGAGGACGGCACCGTGGCCACCTCCACCTGCTGCGCCAACACCGCGCCCGAGAACGCCATGATGGGCAAGCTGGTGGTGGACTCCGTCGTCACCTGGGCGAAGGAGTACAAGGTCGACGGCTTCCGCTTCGACCTGATGGGACACCACCCGAAGGCCAACATCCTGGCCGTCCGCAAGGCACTCGACGCCCTCACCCCCGCACGGGACGGCGTGGACGGCAAGAAGATCGTCCTGTACGGCGAGGGCTGGAACTTCGGCGAGATCGCCGACGACGCCCGGTTCGTGCAGGCGACGCAGAAGAACATGGCCGGCACCGGCATCGCGACCTTCTCCGACCGGGCCCGTGACGCGGTCCGCGGCGGCGGACCGTTCGACGAGGACCCGGGCGTGCAGGGCTTCGCCTCCGGACTGTTCACCGACCCCAACTCCTCGCCCGCCAACGGCACCGAGGCCCAGCAGAAGGCACGGCTGCTCCACTACCAGGACCTGATCAAGGTCGGTCTGACCGGCAACCTCGCCGAGTACACCTTCACCGACAGCTCGGGCCGCCGCGTCAAGGGTTCCGAGGTCGACTACAACGGCGCACCCGCCGGGTACGCGGCCGCCCCCGGTGACGCACTGGCCTACGCCGACGCCCACGACAACGAATCGCTGTACGACGCCCTCGCCTTCAAGCTCCCCGCCACCACCTCACCCGGTGACCGGGCGCGTATGCAGGTGCTGGCGATGGCCACGGCGGCGCTCTCCCAGGGCCCCGCGCTCTCCCAGGCGGGCACGGACCTGCTGCGCTCCAAGTCGCTGGACCGCAACTCCTACGACAGCGGCGACTGGTTCAACGCCGTCCACTGGGACTGCCGGGACGGCAACGGGTTCGGCCGCGGACTGCCGCCCGCGGCCGACAACCGGCCCAAGTGGCCCTACGCCAAACCGCTGCTGACCGCCCCCGCTCTCACGGTGGGCTGCCCGCAGATCACGGGAGCGTCGGCCGCCTACCGCGATCTGCTCATCATCCGCACGACCGAGAAGGCGTTCTCTCTCGGTACCGCCGAGCAGGTCCGGTCCGCGGTCTCCTTCCCGTTGTCCGGCAAGGACGAGACGCCGGGCGTGATCACCATGCGGGCCGGCGACCTGGTCGTGGTCTTCAACTCCACCCCGCAGCGCCGGACCCAGCGGATCGAGGCCCTGACCGGCGCCCCGTACGCCCTGCACCCCGTCCAGGCATCCGGCGCCGACGCCGTGACCAAGGGTTCTGCCTACGAAAGGAGTTCGGGCACCTTCTCGGTACCCGGGCGAACAGTCGCCGTCTTCACCCGGAGCTGAGCCGAGCGCGCTAGCGTAGTGGACCGACTACGGAGAGGAACCATCTCCCCGGTTCGACGGGAGCGCACGATGAACGAAGCGGACGGCACCACGGTCCTGGTCGTCGACGATCTCGAGGCCAACCGCTATGCCATGGGTGCCGTACTGCGCAGAGCGGGACACCTGGTCGTGCCGTCCGCGTGTGCCGGCGACGCCCTGATCGAGCTGGATGTCCGGCTCAGATCAGGTGCGTTGCCGGACGCGGCACTGGTCGACATCGGGCTGCCGGACATGAGCGGGTTCGAGCTCTGCCGCCGCATCAAGGCCCATCCGGAGATCGCCGCCATTCCCGTGGTGCACTTCAGCGCCGCGGCGGTCACTCCGCGCGACCGCACCCGCGGTCTCGACTCCGGCGCCGAGGCGTATCTCACGATCCCCGTCGAGCCCGAGGAGATCGAGGCGGTCGTCCGCGCGGCCCTGCGCGGCGCCCGTTCCCTGCACGACGCCGAGGCCCAGGCGGACCGGCTGAACCGGCTGGCCGCCGTGACCACGGAACTGCACTGTGCCCACGGCCCGCAGGAGCTGGCCGACCTCGCCGCCGGCGCGGTCGGCTCGCTCACCGGCGGCCCCGCGGCGGCCTTCGTGTTCGGCGCCGACGAAACCCTGCACGCGGGCAGCCCCCTGCGGTACGGACGTCTGCCGGGCGTCGAGGAACGCGCGGTGGTGGCCCGGCTGATGGAGCAGTGCACGGAGGGCCGCACCGGGGTGCAAGCCCTCGTCATACCGCCATCGCTGTGGCCCGGCGGCTTCTTCCGCCCCGAAGCCCCCGGCGGCGCTGCCCTGCTGCTCGCCCGCGGCGGCCCCGACCAGCCGCCGGTCTGCCTGGCGTACCCGGCCGGCCCCCGCCGTGACCCGCACACCACACTGCTGCTGCGACGGCTCGCGCACACCACCGCCCTCACGGCCCGTACGCTGCGCACCGCGGCCGAGGAACGCCATGTCGCCCTCACCCTCCAGCGCAGCTTCCTGCCCCAGCAGCCGCCCGCGTTGCCGGGCGCGGAACTGGCCCTGCGCTATGTCCCCGCCTCGCGCAACGCCGAGATCGGCGGCGACTTCTACGTGGCCCTGGCCACCGCCGACGGACTGCTCGTCGGCGTCGGCGACGTCGTCGGCCACTCCCTCGACGCGGCCACCGTGATGGTCGAACTGCGCCACGCGCTACGGGCGTACGCCACCGACGAGACCGATCCGGCCGTCCTGCTGCACCGGCTCGACCGTATGCTCCAGCGCTACCACCCGGAGGCGACGGCGACGGTCTGCCTCGCCCTGATCGACCCGGCCACCGGGCGCACCCGCATCGCCAACGGCGGTCACATCCGCCCGCTGATCGTCGACGGCGCCGGCGGAGCCCGCTACGCGGAGGTGTCGGGTCCGCTCCTCGGCCTGGGGCTGGTGCGACCGCCGCCCGGACAGGTCCGGCTCGCCGGCGGCGAGCGGCTGTTGATGGTCACCGACGGTCTGATCGAGACCCGGGGGACCGACCTCGCGGTCTCCATGGACCGGCTGCGCCACGCGGCCTGCCAGGCGCCGCCGGGTGTCGAGGCGCTCTGCGACTCCCTGCTCGACCGCTTCGGCACCCGTGAGGACGATGTGGCGCTGCTGGCCCTGCGGATGACCGGGCTCTGACCGGGGGCCCTGTGGCCAGGCCGGGGGCCGCGAGCGTCCGGTGTGGTCCTACGGCCGGCGCTGGGACGGCACCGCGCCGACGAGCGCGGGCGCCAGTGTCATGAGCCGGCCGACCAGATCACCGAAGGGCCCCTCGGCGGGTTCGTCCCTCAGAACGCCGATCAGGATGCCGGCCATCTCCTCGTCGTAGGCCGCGCTCACCGCGCACAGCGCTGCGAAGTCGTGCACGAGCTGCAACTCCAGCTCGGTGCGCGGAATCCGGCGCCCGTCCAGCCAGATCAGCGCCGTCGACTCCGCGAGGGAGACCCAGGAGCGGACGACCAACGCGAGCCGCGCGGGCGGGCGGCGGACGCCCAGGTGCGCCAGGATCTGCTCGTACGCGGCCTGCCGCACCTCGTCGATCATCGCGTTGGTGGTGGTCGATCCGACGGCGGGACCACCACGCATCAGGGCGGAGAAGCCCGGCCCGTGCTCCTCGACGAAGTCGAAGTAGCGGCGCATCACCCGCAGCAGCCGCGCACCGAGCGGCCCTTCGTGCGGTTCCAGGAACCGGCCGGCCAGCTCGTCGGCCGCGCGCCGCAGAGCGGCCTCGTACAGGCTCTGCTTGCCGGGGAAGTAGTGGTAGACGAGAGGCCGCGAGATTCCCGCCGCCGCGGCTATCTCGTCGATGGACACCTCATCGGGGGAGCGGGCGCTGAAGAGCTCCAGCGCCACACCGATCAGCTGCTGCCTGCGCTCCTCGACGCCCATCCTGCGGCGTACCCCGGTCGTCATGCCGACAGCCTACCGACTGCACTCCCGAGCACCTGTTCCCGAGGTCTCCCCGGAGACCTCCCGCAGGTCCTTCCGGAAGGCTTCTACAGGTCGAGCACCAGCCGTCCGCCGTGACAGCGCGAGACGCAGATGAGCATCGAGTCCTCCCGCTCGCCGTCGGTCAGCAGCTCGTCCCGGTGGTCGATCTCGCCCGCCAGGACCCGCTGTTGACAGGTGCCGCAGAAGCCCTGCTCGCAGGAGTACGAGACGTCTCGCACCTCGGCGCGGACCGCCGCCAGCACCGACTGTCCCTCGGCGACCCGAACGGTCCGTCCCGTACGGCGGAGTTCGACCTCGAAGGGGCCGCCGCCCTCCTGCGCTCCCGGTGCGAACCTCTCCAGATGCGGCCCCCTGCCCTCCGGGAGCAGTCGGGTGACCGCGTCCATGAGGCCATTGGGGCCGCAGCAGTACACCGCGGTCTCCTCCGGGGTGCCGGCGAGGAACGCGAGGTCCGGCAGCCCGGATTCGTCCTCGGCGACGACCGTGACCCGGCCGCCGTCCGCGCCCAGCCTCTCGATCTCGTCGAGGAACGGCATCGAGGCGCGGGAGCGCCCGCAGTACACCAGCCGCCAGTCGGCGCCCGCGGCCTCGGCGGCCCGCAGCATCGGCAGTACGGGCGTGATGCCGATACCACCCGCCACGAAGAGATAGGCGGCGGAGCGGACCAGGGCGAAGCGGTTGCGGGGCCCGCGAATCTCGATCTCGGTGCCCTCGTGGAGCTGTTCGTGCACCTCGCGCGAACCGCCCCGGCCGTCCTCGATCAGTCGCGCGGCCACCGTGTAGGTGCCGGACTCGGCCGGATCGCCGCAGAGCGAGTACTGGCGCACCAGGCCGGACGGCAGCACCAGATCGAGGTGGGCACCGGGCTCCCAGGGCGGCAGATCCGTGCCCTCCAGCCGCAGTCGGACCACACCCTCGGCGACGGAAGTCCGTTCGGTGACCAGCGCCCGCCGGGTCGCCGTGGCGCCGCGGCCGCGTCCCGACACCGGCTCCTCCAGGGCGGGCAGCGGCCACAACGGCGAGGTCCCGATCCGGCGGCGCAGGGCCCGCCGGGTGAGCAGCGCCGCGCCGGCGACGAGGGCGACGGTACTGAGGCGGGGCGCCATCTCAGTGGCCCCCGTTCGCGGCCGGGGACATGGCGAGATAGGCGACGGCCTGCGCCGTGCTGCCCTCCTGCGACGGGTGGTAGCCGCGGCTCAGATAGCGCGGAACGGAGCGCAGCATCGCGGACGTCGACGGCAGGACGCCCTGCCGTCCCGCGCGGACGAACTGCGGAAGGCTCGCCCGGCCGTCCTCGAGGGACGGGTCGTTCTCCATGAAGAAGCGCGCACCGCGCTGCCACAGGAACACCAGCGCGGAGAACGCCGTCGCCCAGGTGCGCACCCGGCGCCGGTAGCCGCCGTCGACATGCATGAACAGCTCGAAGGCCACCGAACGGTGCTCGACCTCCTCGGCGCCGTGCCAGCGCAGCAGATCCAGCATCGTGGCGTCGGCGCCGCGGCGGTCCAGTTCGTCCGCGTTGAGCACCCAGTTGCCGAGGAAGGCGGTGTAGTGCTCGATCGCCGCGATGATGGCGACCCGCTCCATCAGCCACCACTCACGCGGCCTGCCCGGCGGCAGGGTGCGGTCGCCGAGCAGCTTCTCGAAGAGCCAGTCCACCTGCGCGGTGTACGGCGTCGGATCGAGGCCGAGCTTCTTCAGATGCGGCAGCACGTCGTCGTGCGCCTGGGAGTGCATCGCCTCCTGCCCGATGAAGCCGATGACGTCCGCGCGCAGTTCCTCGTCCGTGATGTACGGCAGGACCTGCTGATAGACGTGTACGAACCAGCGCTCGCCGGCCGGCAGGAGGAGGTGCAGCACATTGATGGTGTGGGTCGCGAACGGGTCGCCGGGGACCCAGTGGAGCGGGGTCTCCTGCCAGTCGAAGGAGACCTTGCGGGCCTTGAGCGCCATCCGCTCCGAAGCCTCCGGCGCAGGCTGCGTATTAGACATGGCGTCAATGTACTGACGGGTAAGCTCCGGCGACAGAGGTGTGCACCCGATTTCCGGCCCGCGCCACATGAACCGCGTCCGCCCCGGGGAGAGCGCTCATGACGCCCTTCCCCGGAGCGCCCGTTCAGTGCAGCGCGCCCACCCGGTTCCCGTCCGACAGGACGCCGTTGAGCTCCGCCCGCGCACCCGCCTTCGCGCGCACCGCCAGCAGCCGGCCCGTGGCACTGCCGTCCACCCCGCCCGACGTGGCGAGCGAGGCGAACTGCCCGCTGCCCGCCGCCAGGACGTACCAACTGCCCGCACGCGACTTCCACAGCACCCCGGCCAGCACCTTCGGGTCCCGCACCCCGCAGGCCGGCGAGTCCTCGGCCCGCGCGGCGATCGCGCCCGGCGCGCCGGGCGATGTCCCCGGCGCGTGGAACTGGGCCATGACCCGGCTGCCCGGCCCGCGCCACGTCTCCGCCCGCGTACACAGCCAGGCCGCCGTGCCGTTCGCCTCGGGCAGCGACTGCTGGGCGTACTGCCACAGATTGACGCTGCGGACGCCGTGCGAGGCGACTCCCGGCAGCAGACAGGCCGTTCGCGCCCAGGCGGCACGCTCCACCGCGCCACCGAGGTCCTTGGGCGCCGACGGAGTGCCGTAGGTGAGGCGTGCCGGGGTCAGCTCGCCGAGGTCGGTCAGCAGCCGGTCGGCCGCGGAGTCACGCAGCTCCAGCACGTCCCAGGAGCGGCAGTCCCGCGCCTGGGCCGGACTCGGCAGCGGGCTCGTCAGGCCGTCCTTGTCCCGGCGCAGCGGACGCGCCCCGCCCTCCGGGGTGAGCAGGTCCCGCACCGACGTGGTCCGGACCCAGGGAGCCGACAGATAGCGGACGTTGCCGTCGGTGCGGCCGGCCACCAGGGCGCTCGCCGACGCGGAGTCGGCGTCGTCCGTGCGCGCGAAGTCGAGCGCCACCCCGCCGGTGCCCTCCTTCGGCTCGGCGTACCGCACCACCCGCAGTCCGTCGTGCAGCAGCACCACCCGCGCCCGGTCCACCACTCCGGCGTACAGCAACTGCGGCGGGCCCATCGGCGGCCCCGGCGGGGTGGCGGGGGTGGCCGAGGTCTGAACGGTGCTGCCGGGCCTGGCCCAGACGGCGAGCGCCCGGCGCAGCAGGGCGTCGTCGCCGGTGAGCCCGCCCCGGGCGGGCCAGACCGAGAAATCCCTGCGGGCGGAGTACTGCCACGCCGTGGGGGAGACCCGCACCAGCCGGCCGGGGTCGAGGGCCGCCTCCGCCGAGGGGTTACGGGCATACGCCGGTGCGGCGGCACCGTCCGGGCCCCAGCCGTCACCCGGCAGGCCGAGCAGCGCACCGCACACGGCGAGCGCCGCGGCCGCAACCAGCGCAGCCTTCGCGTGCTGGCGGCGGCGCATCAGATCGGTGGGACGCGCCTGGAGCGAACACGGGTCGAACTCGGCGGAGTCGAGCAGCGCCGGGTCGCTCCCGGTCATGCCGTCGGCCTCCGCGAGCGCCGCGTGCGGATCGTCCACCCCGGCGTCGCTGAGCACCTGGGTCACCTCGGTGTCCGGCAGGTCCTCCAGCGCCCGCAGGACGTACGCGGCCCGGGCGGGGCCGGTCAGCGCCGACAGCCGCTGGTCCAGGGCGAGTTCGTCGGCGCCACCGGAGCGCGGGAAGACCCGCAGACCCCAGACGTGCGGCAGCAGCGGCGGCAACTGCGCCCGCTTCGGCCGGGCGAACCGCCGCAGCGGCAGTCCGGCGTCGAGCGCCTGGCGCAGCACCCGTCCCCGGACGTAGAGATAACCGGGGTCGGCGGCGTTCTCCGGCCCGCCGGCCGCGCGGGCGGCGGCGATGGCGCCGGCGCCCGAGGGGACGGTCCGGCCGCGCGGCAGCGAGCGCTGCGCGAGCGCGTGCGCGGTCAGCACACGGCGGTTGCGGCCGAGGGTGGGGGGCAGCACCAGATAGGCGATCCGGACGAGGCGCGGGTAGTGCTCGACCAGCGCCGCCTCGGCCTGGTCGAGCTCCACCCGGCCGGTCGGAGCGGGCGACGGTGGGGCAGGCGGGGTGACGACATCCTGTGGGCGCACGTTCAGCAGAACGAGCGAATGGTCGTATGGTCACCGCCCCGGCCGCGAGACGGCCTCAGCGGAGCGACCATCCGCTGAACCGCACCGTGCCGCGGGCCCCGCTGCCACCGTTCATGGCCGTCATGAACAGCCCCACGTCCTGCACGGCGGCGGCCCCGGGCACGGAGACCGTGGCGACGGTCCGCCAAGTCGTCCCGCCGTCCGTCGAGCAGGCGCCCGTGAACGACGTCCCCGTGCCCCGGGTCAGCCGCAGCAGCACCGGGGCGCGGACACCCGTCACACGCCGGTAGGTGTCCAGCGTCCCGTCGCCGTTGGTGTCGTAGGAGAGCGCGACGCCCTGGGACGGCGTGACGGCCAGGTTGAGGAAGCCGGTGTCGCCGGGGGTGGCCAGGCTGTCGCGGACGACGATGCCGGCGCGGGCCCACGATCCGGTGTTGTCCTGGGCGTCCACCCGGAGCAGCACACTCCTGCCGGGCGTCAGAGCGCCCTCCCGGTAGGCGGTGCCGAACTGGGCGGTGCCACGCCACAGGTCGTTGCCGGCACCGTTGACCGCGAACCGGTCGTCCAGCTGCCCGAAGACGGCCGCGTTGCTGGTGAAGGTGCGCCACTCGGGTCCCAGGGGCGCGGCGACGTGCAGGGCGCCCTTCTGGGTGACGGCGACCCGCTCCCGGCCGCGCGGCCCGTACCGTGTGCGCAGCTCGTAGGGCAGGGCGTGCAGCGGCTCGGTGAGCGGTTCCGGCGGCGCCGTCACCCGCCAGCGGACCGAGCCGGTCCCGCCCGCCTGCACACCGGGCAGCCAGGTGACGCCCTGCGGTTCGGCGGTCGGGCCGGTCAGGTCGAGGTCGACGCGACCGGTGCCGCGCAGCCCGTTGAGGTTGCGGAAGGCGGCCGTGACCGTGCCCTCGCTGCCGGGCGTGAAGGCCGGCGGGTCCACCGAGACCTCGACGAAGCCCTGGAAGGGGGCCGAGGCCAGGGTGTCGTGGACGCGGCGGGCGGTGCGGTACGCGTCCGCGGTGGGCCGGACCGGATGCGGCCGGCGGTCCCGGGTCCAGGCTTCCTCGGCCGGATACCAGTCGAACGGCGTGGGCGCGCGGCCCTCCGCCATCGCGGTGGCCACCTCGTCCAGATAGGCCTCCCACTGCGGGAGATGAACCTCGTTGATCAGCCCGTGCCAGTCGCGGTTGGCGTAGTTGCTGAGCTGGACGGCGGCCGGACGGTCGGCCCAGGTGGTGATCAGGGCGCGGGCGGTGCGCTCCAGCTCCACCGCCTCACCGGCACTGGTGGCCAGCCGTTTGGCGTCCTCCAGCCAGGGCCCGAGCAGGAAGGCGCGATGGCAGCCGGCCATGGTGTCGCTCAACCGCATCAGCTTCAGCCAGAGCGAGGACAGCGCGCGGAAGGTGTCCACATCCCCGTGCAGATACGCGGCACGCAGCGGGAGCTGGAGGGTGCGGGAGCGGTTGGCGAGCGCCTGCCGGGCGACATCCGTCAGATCGTGGCGGTAGGTGTCCGTGTCGCGCAGTTCGGGCCGCACGTCCAGCAGCGCGGTGAACGCCCGGTCGAAGGCCGGGGGGTCGAAGGCCGTGCCGATGGCACCGGACAGCCCCGGCCGGCGGCAGAACAGCGAGTCGTACGGCCGTCCGTCCGTGCTGGTGAGCTGGTACGCGGTCGTGGCGAGCGTGCCGAGGGCGGCCCGCGCGGCGGGGTCGTCGCCGCCGTAGCGGAAGCGGCTGTACTCCTCGAACCACTCGCGCCGGTCGATCCGTTCCTCCCGCCACGCCAGCTCGCTGAACAGCTCCAGGGCCACCGGGTCGCGCTCGGCTGCCTCCGGCATGTAGGCGGTGCCGACGAGCGCGCTGCCGGGCTTGTCGCGCCAGGCGGTGAACTTGGCCGTCCAGCGGTCGGTGTTGGCGCCGATCGTCGTCCGGCCGCCGAAGTTGGGGATGGTGCCGAAGGCGTACGGCGCCCCGCCCCACTCCTTCTCCCGGTCCGTCACCGTGTCCAGGTCGGAGAGTCCGTCGACGATCAGCAGCCGGTCGGTGTCGACGGCGTCCAGCAGCGCGGGCCGCGGATTGGACTGCCAGCCGAGGATCACCCAGGTCGCGCCCGGGTGCGCGGTCTGGAGCGACTTCTCCACGGCCCGGGCCGCGTCGGCCACCGGCACGTCCCCGGCGCTGCCGCCCTCGTGCAGCAGATCCATCTTGAAGTGGGCTGCGGTGCCGAACAGTTCGGCCTGGTGCCGGTAGAAGGCTGCGGCCACCTCGGCGAAGACCGTGGTGCGGGGGTCGAGCCAGTCGGGGCGTCGCAGTCCGTTCCAGGTGCCCTGCGGCACGACCCGGGCACCGGGATTGCGGGCGACGAAGCCGTCGGGGACGGTCCCGAACCAGCCGGGCAGCACCGGGTGCATGCCCAGCTCGCGCATCCGGTCCGCGATGCGGCGGCCGAGGTCCGTGCGGCGGTCGATGAGCGCCTGCGAGAGCGGCCCGCCGTATTCGCTCATGTTCTGCAGCAGCCACCACGGCTGGTGGGAGGGGGCGGGCAGCCAGGTGCGGGCCTCGGTGTCGGAGTAGCCGAAGTCCATCAGGAGCCGGTGGTGGACGGCCTCCTGCCCCGGAGTCACCAGCACCTCGTTGCAGCCGTGCAGGGCGAGGACGTCCAGGAGCCGCTCCCAGCGTGCCCAGTCGGCGTACGGAGCGGTGTAGCCGTCGTGGGTGTCGTTGTACGCGAACCGGTGCGGGACGGTCGCCGCCCGCTCCAGCGGCCGGCTCGGGGCGGGCAGCCGGTGCGGCAGCGCGGGGTTGCTCCCGGACCAGGAGATGTGCGCCCGGCAGACGTACTTGAGATACCAGTGCACGCCGGTCAGCAGGACGGCGCCGGAGGTGCCCGCGACCTCGACGCGGCCGGCGGAGCCGGTCACCCGGAAACGCTCGGGGCCGTCGAGGAGCCGCAGCGAGAACTGGTCGGCATGGCGGGGGAGCAGCCGCCGCAGCGCCGCGTACGCAGCGGCCGGGCCGGACGGCGACGCACTCCTCGGCGGAGAGGCGGGCGGCATGGCGGGCAGCGGTGCGGCGGCCGCCGGGACCTGCCCGGCGAGGGCGGCACCCGCACCGATCGCCCCCGCGGTGCCCAGCACGGTACGTCTCGACGGCTCGAACATCAGCAATCCTCCGTGTTGCCCACGTCACAAGCGGTGCGTGCGTGGCGCAGGTTACCCGCCGTTCGACTCCCCGGATCGGTGGTGAAGGGGCACGATGGCCGGATGCGGACGAGTACGAAGAACGGCGCGAGGCGTACAGCCCGCGCGGCACTGGCAGTTCTGGCCCTGACCCTGGCCACGGCGTGCGGATCTTCCGGCGACGGTGACGGGCGTGGCGACGAGAAGGTCCCCAAGACGGCGACCGGCACGCTCGAACAGATCGCGGCGAAGGCCGAGTGCAAACCGAACATCCAGACGAACGCGAAAGAGCTGCGGCAGGCGAACTGCACCACGGGTGACGGCAAGTACGTGCTGGCCACCTTCGCCACCGACCGCGGCCAGCGCGAATGGCTGAACGAGGCCAACGACTACGGCGGCTCCTACCTCGTGGGCCGCAAGTGGATCGCCGTCGGCGACGCGAAGGTCGTCACCGCGCTGCGCGGCCGGCTCGGCGGCTCGGTGGAGACCGGCGTCCAGCACGGCTCCGGCGGAGGAAGCGGCGAGCCCAGCAAGGACCACTCGGGGCACACCGGGCACCACGGCGGCTGAGCGCGCGCGACCGCGAGGCAGCGGCAGGGGGGCCGGACACACGAAACGGCCCCCCTGTTCAGGGGGGCCGTTCCAGCCGGTCCGGGTTGGGTCACCCGGGCAGGGTCACTGGCACTTCTGACCGTTGTTGATGCAGTCCACGAGCTCGTCCATCACGTTGTCGTCGAAGACGTTGATGAAGTCACCGTGGTCCGTGATCGGCTTGTGCAGCTGCTCGGGGAAGGAGTCGACCGCGAAGCCCGGGCCCGGAGGCACGTCGTACACGATCCGCTGCACCAGCTGGGGAATCGCCTGGAAGCCGTCACCGCACTCGCCGTCCTCGTTCGCAAACGCCACGTGGGTGCGGTGATTGGCACTGTCGATGTTCTGACCGTCCCAGCAGCTCTGGAACTTGAAGGAGCGCACCACCTGGCTGCCCTCGGGGCAGATCGGGTACTTGTCCTTCAGCTGACGGTCCTCGAATCCCGTGCAGCTCCAGGAGGCATTGGCATTCGCGTCACCATTGGTGAACGCCTTGGCGTCACCGGTGATGATGCGCAGGAACCGCGGCATTGCGGTGACCTTGCTGACCGGGTTGCCGACGAAGTTCAGCGTGACCTCGGAAGGCTGCTGGATCTCACCGACGTTCTGGTCGTTGCCGCCGCCGTCCGCATTGGCGTCGTTCTCGTTCTGACCGTTCTGCAGACGCAGCACCGGCCAGTAATAGGTCGACTTGTCACCCTGGTTCTGGCAGGTGGTGTCGCCGTTGGCGAGATCGTCGTCGCTCGCGAAAGCGTCATTCGCCTGGTTGCCGACGTAGTCGTGCATATGGTGCGCGCCATTGGCGACACCGGGGGCGACGATGACGTTGTCCGGGTTGAACTTGCCGTTCTCGTTCACCCCGCAGTCGGTGGCGAAGGAGCCCGTGGAGGCGTCATTGCCCTCCTGCGGTTCATTGACGTTCGGCTCGATGGACTGGATGTCGACGAAGTCGTCGTCCTGGGGCCCGTTGCCGGCCTGGCCGCCGTTGTCCTGGCCGCCGTCCTGACCGCCGTTGTCCTGACCCTGGTCCTGCCCGCCGTCCTGGCCCTGGTCCTGACCCTGGTCGTTGCCCTGGTCCTGACCGCCGTCCTGGCCCTGGTCCTGGTTGCCGTCCTGGTTGTCTCCCTGGTTCTGGCCGTCGCCCTGGTCGTTGCCGTCATCACGCAGCGAACAGGGGGCGAGGTTGTTCATGCCCTGAGGCTTGTTGCCACCTCGACCGATGGCGTTCGCGATCCGGTCGATGCTCGCCTGACGCTTGTCCTTCAGAGGATTGAGAATCGCGTTGTCCGCCAACTGCGGATCACGCTGAATCTGTTCCTTCTGATCAGCGAACTTCTTGTACGCGTCCGTGATCTGGCTGTCGATCGCCGCCAGTTCACGGTCGACTTCTCCGCGTGCCTGCCTGGGCATTTCACGGGGAAGTTCGTTGGCGACCTCGGGGCAGTCAATGGTGGACACTTGTCCGGCATTCTCGGCCCGCTGCGTTCGCGGACCGGATGACCAGCCTTCACCCGCGGATGCGTAGAAGTTGACCGCCACTAGCCCACCCCCGCCCAGGATCAGAGCGGCCGAGGCGACGATCGCCCGGTTCGCCAGCGTTGAGCGTTTTCTCGTATTGCGTCCCATGGAACTCCTCTGCTTCGTTGCCGGGTGTGGGTTTGGGGGGTCCCGGCAGAGGGAGAAGCGCAACGTTCCATACGGGTGGGGCTCATGGGGTGTTCAAAGCGATCCGGGATTCGTAGAAATCTCCATCGCCAAATCCGGCATACCGAGCGGAAGGCGGGCGGGGCCCCTCAGCCGTGGTCGAGGTAGGCCAGAACGGCGAGGACGCGGCGGTTGTCGTCGTCCGAGACCGGAAGTCCCAGCTTGGCGAAGATGTTGGAGGTGTGCTTGGCCACCGCCCGCTCCGTGACGACGAGTTGGGCGGCGATCGCCGCATTGGACCGGCCCTGCGCCATCAGCTCCATGACCTCACGCTCCCGCGGGGTCAGACCGCCCATCGGCTCGTCCCGGGCCCGGCGGCTGAGCAGCTGGGAGATCACCTGCGGGTCCATCGCGGTGCCCCCTGCCGCGACCCGCCGGACCGCGTCGATGAACTGTTCCGCGTCGAACACCCGGTCCTTGAGGAGGTAGCCGACGCCGCCGTTGCCGTCGGCCAGCAGCTCCCGCGCGTACAACTGCTCCACATGCTGGGAGAGGACCAGCACCGGCAGGCCGGGCCTCGCCCGGCGCGCGGCCAGCGCGCATTGAAGCCCCTCGTCCGTGTGGGACGGCGGAAGCCGGACGTCGACGACCGCGACGTCCGGCTCCAGCTCCGCGAGTGCCTTGGACAGTTCGGGCCCGCTCTCCACCGCGGCCAGGATCTCGAAGCCGAACGCCTCGAGCATGCGCACCAAGCCGTCACGCAGCAGGAACAGGTCTTCGGCTAGAACAACTCGCAAGGGATCTCCATGGTGACCATGGTCGGGCCGCCCGCGGGACTGCTGACGGCGAGTACTCCGTCGAATGTACCGAGTCGCCGTTCGATGCCGCTCAGACCGGATCCGGCACCGATCCGCGCCCCGCCACCGCCGTTGTCGGTGACGGCGATCCGCAGGGAACCGTCCGCGTACGACACGTCTATCCACAGCCGGTCCGCCCCCGCGTGCTTGACCGCGTTCGTCAGGGCCTCGCTGACGGCGAAGTACGCGGCGGACTCCACCGGTGCGTCCGCGCGGCCCGGCAACTCCACGTCCACCTCGGCCGGCACCGGCAGCCGCAGGGCGAGCGCCTTCACCGCGTCGCCGAGACCGCGTTCGGCGAGCACCGGCGGGTGGATGCCCCGGACCAGGTCGCGCAGCTCGGTCAGCGCCTCCGCGGAGGACTCCCGGGCCTTGGAGAGCAGCTCCTTCGCCTGCGCGGGGTCCTTCTCGATGAGCGCCTCGATGGTGCCGAGGTTCATCCCCATCGCGACCAGCCGTGCCTGGGCGCCGTCGTGCAGGTCGCGCTCGATGCGGCGCAGTTCGGCCGCCGAGGTGTCCAGGGCGTCGTGCCGGGTCTCGGTCAGCCGGTCGATGCGCTCCTCCAACTCGTCCTCGCGGCCCGGGACCAGCACCGATCCGGCGATCCTGAAGTGGGTGCGCACGAGTACCGGGTTGACCCTGAGGGCGAGGTGCAGCCAGAACAGGCCGAGCAGGGCGGCGAGGCCCGCCGTGCCCCAGCCGGTGACGGGGATGAAGGCGTACCAGTAGGTGCCTCCCGCGTCGACGACCGGATTCCACAGACCGGCGGCGAGCAGCAGACCGAAGACGCCCTCCAGGAGCAGCCCCGGCGCGAGGAGCGCGACGATGGCACCCGCCGTCATGTCGACCAGCATCCACTGGAGGTCCCGCCAGGTCGCGGGGTCCTTCAGCATCACGGTGCAGCGCTCGACCTGACCGGTGATGCCACCACGCAGATCGCGCGGGAACGGGCGGTACCGGACGGGGATTCTCGTCCGTGACCACTGGGCGGCGAGGAGTCTGCGCTGGTTGGTGTGCGCCCGCACCGCCTGGAGTATCGGCGGGGTGGTGAACACCCCTACACCGATCGGGATCAGGGAGATGGAGACCACTGCCAGGACGAAGAGCGTGATCGATCCGACCAGTGCCATCAGGCTCAGCGCCAGCCCCTGGGCGCCGGCGGTCACCGCTTCTCGTGCCTTCGTCGACTTCATCGGGATCCCCTCGTTGATCGGTCTCAGGCACCAGTGTGGCCGTGGCCCATGTGCCGGGGCACTGGGTCCGGACCCCGAACGAGGGTGTACTCAGCACCACCCCCCTGAGCTCGCCCTACGGCTCCGTGGACGGGGGTCCTGACGGCTGGGGCGCGGGCCCGCCGGTTCCTAGCGTCGTACTCGTCTTGTTCGGCTTGTTCCGACGTGTTTTCGGCATGTCTCGCCGCCGGCCCGGCGCGTGACTCGATGGACCATGGGGGCGAAAACGTCATGAGGCGCAACCTCGCAGCACGTATGGGTGTGTGGAGCGCACACCACCGGAAAACGGCGATCATCGGCTGGCTGCTCTTCGTCGTCCTGGCCACCGTCGCCGGCGGGGCCTCCGGCATGGTCGAGATGTCCGAGTCCGAGCAGGGCACGGGCGATTCCGCCCGGGCCCAGCAGATGCTCGACGACGCGGGCCTCGACCGGCCGGCCGGTGAACTGGTCCTGGTCAGCAGCCGGACCGCGGGCGGCTGGAAGGACACGGCACGCGATCTGTCCGCGGCGATCGGGAAGACGGGCGAGGCCACGAGGATCGAGCGGCCGCTGGCCTCCGCGAACGACCGCGAGGCCCTGATCCGCTTCGAGATCAAGGGCGACGCCGAAACGGCCGCCGACCGGGTGCAGCCCGTGCTCGACGCCGTACGCGACACGGCAGCGGGCCGGGACGGCGTCGAGGTGCACCAGTTCGGGCAGGCGAGCGCCGAGAAGTGGCTCGGCGACCTGCTCTCCGAGGACTTCCAGAAGGCCGAGTTCACCGCCGTACCGCTGGCGCTGGGCATCCTGCTGGTCGCCTTCGGCGCGGTCGTCGCCGCCCTGCTGCCGGTCGCCCTCGCACTGACGGCGTGCATGGCGGCCTTCGGGCTCCTCTCCCTCGCCAGCCACCAGCTGCATCTGTTCCAGACGACGTACTCCGTGATGTTCCTGATGGGACTGGCCGTCGGAGTCGACTACTGCCTGTTCTACCTGCGTCGGGAGCGCGACGAGCGGGCCGCCGGCCACGACGCCGACACCGCCCTGCGGATCGCCGCCGCCACCAGCGGACGCGCCGTCCTCGTCTCCGGGGTGACCGTCATGATGGCGATGGCCGGGATGTTCCTGTCCGGGCTGATGCTCTTCAAGGGGTTCGCCCTCGCCACGATCCTCGTCGTCTTCATCGCCATGCTGGGCTCGGTGACCGTCCTGCCCGCCCTGCTGGCCTGGCTGGGCGACCGGATCGACGCGGGCCGGCTGCCCTTCCTCAACCGTCGCAAGAAGAAGGGCGTGCACGAGAGCGGCGCGATCGCGGGCGCGGTGCTGAAGCCCGTCCTGAACAGGCCCAAGCTGTTCGCCCTCGGCGCGGTGGCCGTGCTTCTGGTGCTGGCCGCCCCGGCGCTGGGTATGAAGACCGAACAGCTCGGCATGGAGAAGCAGTTCGGCTCCGACTCCGCCCTCTCGGTGGCGCACAGGAAGATCACCGAGGCGTTCCCGGTCGGTCCCGAACCGGCGCTCGTGGTCGTCAAGGCCGACGACATCACCGCCGCGCCGGTACGCGAAGCGCTCGCCGGGTTCGACCATGTCACCGTGCACACGGCGAAGAACATCGCCGAGATCGAGGTGAGCCTCCCGGGCAACGGCAGCGACGACCGCTCCGAGGCCGCGCTCGCCGAACTGCGCGACACGACGGTCCCGGCCGCCTTCGGCGGCACCGGCGCACAGGTCCACGTCGGCGGTGAGCTGGCGGGGTCCGTCGACTTCAACGATCAGCTGAAGCGCGGCATCGTGCCGGTGTTCGTCTTCATCACGGCCGTCACCTTCCTCCTGATGCTGCTGTGCTTCCGCTCGTACGTCATCGCCGTGACGTCGATCCTGCTCAACCTGCTCTCCGTGGCGGCCGCGTACGGCGTGATGACCGCGGTCTTCCAGCACGGCTGGGGAGCCTCCGCGCTCGGCACCGAGGCCGTGGGCGCGATCGAGGGCTGGATGCCGCTGTTCGTCCTGGTGGTGCTGTTCGGACTGTCGATGGACTACCACGTGTTCGTGGTGTCCCGGATCCGCGAGGCGCGTGACCGTGGTGCGGACACCCGCGCCGCGATCAGCGAGGGCATCCGCCGGACGGCCGGCGCGGTGACGGGTGCGGCGGCGATCATGGTGGCGGTGTTCGCGGTCTTCGGCACGCTGTCCATGCAGGACATGCAGCAGATGGGCGTGGGCCTCGCGGTGGCGGTGCTGCTGGACGCGACGGTCGTCCGGATGGTGCTGCTGCCGTCGGTGATGGCGCTGCTCGGGGAACGCAACTGGCGTACGCCGAGGGGGCTGCGGTGGCTGCCGACCATGGACCACGGCGAGGGGCAGCCGATGGCGGGCCAGGGCCGGCACGCGGCACCGGTGCCGGCGGGACGCTGAGGCCGACTCGGTACCGGGGTGCGGGGCGCGCGGGCCCCGGGGCCGTGCACGGCGGCCGGGCGTGACCGCGGGAGCCTGATCCGGGGCCCGGACGCCCTCCGGGCCCCGGACCCGGATCCGGGCCGACCCCGTGCCCTCGGCGACTGATCGGGGACGAACTCCGCGCCCGAGCCCGAACCCTCGTGGCAGGCTCCGGTCCCGGGTACGAGCCGAGGCCCGTACCCGGGACCGCGCGCCTGATCCGGGTCGACCCCCGGCGCCCGAGCCCGAACTCTCGTGGCCGGCCCGGCGCCCCGGGCCTCATTCGGAGCGCCGGGTTCGGTGGCTCGAACGGGACCCCGGGGTTCCTGGGCCGGATGCTCGACGCGGGCCGACCCGGACGCCTGATCGGGTTCGAACCCCGGCCCCCTCGGCGCCTGAAGCCGGATGCCGGATGCCGGATGCCGGATCCGGTCCGCGCCCGAACCTCCGTGCCCGGATGCCGGATCCCGGGCCGAATCCCGGCACCCGGGATACCTGATCCGGGGCCGAATCCCGGCGCCCGGGGCCCCCACGGGGGCCCGAATCCGGCGCCACGGACGCCCCATCCGGAGCGCCGGGTTCGGTGGCTCGAACGGGACCCAGGGCCCCTGGGCCCGGATACCCGACGCGGCCCCGACCCGGGACCCAGGGCCCCGTGCCACGGACACCCGGCCCGATCCGACCCCCGGCACCCCCAACCGCCGCCGGCGGGGCTGCAACCCAGCCCCGCCGGCGCGTTCACGTGCCCAGCAGCTTCGCCTCCGCGGTCGCCGACAGGCCCACCACCGGCCGGTCCGGTCGCTGCGGTGCCTCGCCGCCGATCGACCGGAGCCACTCCCAGGTGTCCGCCACCGTCTCCCCGACCGGTCGGCACCGCAGGCCCGCCGCCAGTGCCTTGGCGACCCCGACCCCGTGCACCGCGTGGTGCAACTCCGGCAGCTGCTCCCGGGGCACCCAGATCGGCAGGTCGGTCCAGGGCTCGACCCCCGCCGCCAGGATCACCTCGGGATCAGTCCAGCGCAGCTCCGGGTCCGCTCCCGTGGCCCGGACGCACGCCTCCAGCAGACCCTCGACGGTCGTGTGCCCCGCCTCGCTCACCAGGTTGTACGGTCCGCTCAGCCCGCTCTCCGCGGCCGAGAGCGTCCAGTCGGCGAGGTCGCGCACATCGATGTACTGCAACGGTGTGTCCCTCGGGCCGGGCGCGGTCATCGGGCCCCCGCGGGCGGTCCGCCGCAGCCACCACGGCAGCCGGCCGATGTTCTCCCAGGGCCCGATGATCAGCCCGGCGCGCACCAGCAGCGAACGGTCCTCGCCGAACGCCTCCACGACGGCGAGTTCACCACCGCGTTTCGCCTCCGGGTACGCCACGTCGCCCGCGTCCGCCGAGCCGTCGACCACGGGCGCGGTCTCGTCGTAACCGGCCGTATGGGGCGCGGCGTACACCGAACAGCTCGACACATAGACGTAGCGGTCCACCCGGCCGGCGAGCAGCCGGGCCGAGTCCCGTACGACCGACGGCGCGGCGGACCAGGTGTCGACGACCATGTCCCACCGGCCCTCGGCGAGTTCCGCGAGACCGTCCGGCGTGGTGCGGTCGCCGAGGAGCTCCGTGACCCCGGGCGGGGCGGGGTGCCGCCCGCGGTGGAAGACGGTCACGTGCCAGCCCTGGGCGAGGGCCGATTCGACGATCGCGCGACCGACGAACTCCGTACCCCCGAGCATCAGAAGTCTCATGCACCCGACTCTGCCTGCACCCTGTCGGCGCTGACCAGGAGTTCTGCCGGTAGAAGAGAAATCACGCGGATCGCGCCGGAACGGGGCGGCGGAGCAGGGCGAACGCGGCCGGCTCGGGCCCGCGAACGCCCGGGCCGGTGGGACCAATTCCGCCCGCGGGTGCGCATTTCCCGGTGCGGGATGGCAGCATGTGCGGACCATGACAGATGCCCGGTCGCCGATGCGCGCCCTGCGGGCCGCACTCTTCGCGGCTGTCTGCACCGCATTGGCCGCGATGGGGCATTCGTTCATGTCTGGGCAGGACATCCCGTTCGCCGTCCTGCTGCCCGCGTTCGCCGTGACCGCGGCGGCGGCCTGGCTCGCGGGCGCCCGCCGCAGGGGTGGCCTCGCCATCGGAGCCGGTGTGCTCACCGTGCAGGGTGCGCTGCATCTGCTCTTCAGCAGCGCCCAGCCGCACACGGGCGGTCCCGCACACACCCACGAGCACAGCACGTCCGCCGGAACCATGGTGGCCGGCCCCACACCACCGGGCTCCCTGTCCGCCGAGACCATGGCTGTGGACACCACGGTCGACGGCCTCCTCGGACACTCCTCCGGCGGCATGCTCGCCGCCCACCTCCTCGCCGCGGTCCTCTGCGCCCTGTGGCTCGCCCGTGGCGAGACCGCCGTGTTCCGGGTCGCCGCCGCCGTCGGCGCGCTGGCCTTCACGCCGTTGCGGCTCCTGCTCGCCGTCCCCGCGCTGCCCGAACCGCCGCGGCCCCTCGCGCGCCGCCGGTCCGACGCCGTTCGCCGCCGCAGCGTCGTCCTCGGCCACACCCTGGTGCGCCGCGGGCCGCCCGCGCTCCTCACACCCCGCGCCACGGCCCCCGGAGCAGCCGTCTGACCTGGGGCCGATTCCCCCATGTCGACACCAACTCCCCGGGACCATCATGGCCATTGACGCCCCCTCGCACGGCAGAACCGAAACCGAGCAGGAGTCCCCGACGGGCTCCACCTGGAGCGCCCTGCGACCCCTCGTGCTCCGTATCCACTTCTACGCCGGTCTGCTCATCGCGCCGTTGCTTCTCGCCGCGGCCGCCAGCGGACTGCTCTACGCCCTCTCGTTCCAGGCCGAGAAGGTCATCTACAGCCACGAGCTGGAGGTCCCGGTCGGCGACCGTGCCCTGCCGCTGAGCACCCAGGTCCAGGCCGCACATGACGCCCGGCCCGACGGCACGGTGACCGGCGTCTGGCCGAGCTCCGAGGAGGGCGCCACCACCCGCGTCCTGATGGACGCACCCGGCGTCGAGGAGGGCAAGTCCCTCGCCGTCTTCGTCGACCCGTACACCGCGGAGGTCCGCGGCGAGCTGCCCTCCTACGGCAGTTCGGGCGCCCTTCCGCTGCGCAGCTGGATCGACAGCCTGCACCGCGACCTCCTCCTCGGCGACGTCGGCCGCCACTACAGCGAACTGGCCGCCAGCTGGCTGTGGGTGGTCGCGCTGGGCGGTCTGCTGCTGTGGCTGGGCCGCCGGCGCAGCTCGAAGCGTGCCCTGTTCGTGCCCGAGCGCGGGACCAAGGGCCGCCGCAGGACGCTCTCCTGGCACGGCACCGTCGGTCTGTGGGCCGTGATCGGCCTGGTGCTGCTCTCCGCCACCGGCCTGACCTGGTCGCGGTACGCGGGCGAGAACATCGGTGCGGTGCAGGACCAGCTCGGCGGTGCCACCCCCGCCGTCTCCGCGGCCGTCGAGCCCGGCGCCGCCGCCGGCGGTGAACACGCGGGGCACGGCGGCGGCGCCGGAGACGCCCACCAGGGTGCGGACGTCGGCGTGGACCAGGCCCTCCGGTCCGCACAGGCGGCGGGGATCGACGGCAAGCTGGCGATCACGATGCCCGCCGAGGGCACCGGCTATGTGGTCAAGGAGACGGACACCGTGTTCCCCGTCCACCTCGACTCCGTCGCCGTCGACCCCGCGAACGGCAAGGTCATCGATGAGCTCCGGTTCGCCGACTACCCGGTGCTCGCCAAGCTGACCCGCTTCGGCATCGACGCCCACATGGGCGTCTTCCTGGGCCTGGCCAACCAGCTGGCCCTGGCCGCCCTCGCCCTCGCGCTGATCCTGCTGATCCTGTGGGGCTACCGCATGTGGTGGCTGCGCCGGCCCACGAAGGGGCGCACACTCGCCGGTGGCCGGCCGATAGCGCGGGGAGCCTGGCGGAAGGCGCCCGTCGCCGCCCTGCTGCCGCTCGCCGCGGCCACGGCGCTCGTCGGCTGGTTCGTGCCGCTGCTGGGTATCTCCCTGCTGGCGTTCGTGCTGGTCGACGCGGCGGTCGGCGCCGTACGGAAGGTCAGGGCGCGCACCTGAGGGGTCTCATGCCGAGGGGCCCGGCCCGCCGCACGGCGGGCCGGGCCCCTCGGCTTCTCCCCGGGCACCCGGGTGGGGCCGCCGGATCAGGGCGCGTACTTGTAGCCGACCCGCCGGACGGTCTGGATCGTGCGACGGTGGTCGGCGCCCAGCTTGCGGCGCAGACGGGCGACGTGGACGTCCACGGTCCGGCCGTCACCGACATGGCCGTAGCCCCATACCGTGGTCACCAGCTGGTCGCGGGTGTGCACCCGCTGCGGATGCGCCACCAGGTGGGCCAGCAGCTCGAATTCGAGATACGTGAGGTCGAGCGTCCGCCCGTCCACGTACGCGGTGCGCTCGGACGCGTCGATCCGTACGGGACCGGCGCCCTCGCCGGTGTCGAGGCGCGCGGGCTCCGGCAGCAGCGCGGCCGGGGCCTGCTGCTCGGCCGGGACGAGGACCAGATAGCCGAGCATCGGCGGCCGGCCCGGCAGCCCGGCCACATTGTGCTGCGGGGCGGGCAGCCAGGTGGCGCCCGGCGGCAGGAAGTCCGTCACGTCCACGAGGCTGCCGAGCGGCACGACCTCGTCGCGGTCGATGGCGCGCAGCCGGTGACGGCCGGGGTGCAGGGCGCCGGAGCCGGTGCCCTGCACGGTTCGGGCGGCGGTGGCCGCGGGGGAGTGGACGGCGGAGAAGGAACGGGAGTTCGCCATGAGAGGTCAGCTCTTTCGCGCGGAGGAGTCGTCGAGTCGTCAGAGACGGACGTACGTCGTGCGCGCTGGCCGAAGGCCGGAACGGCTTTAGAGGGCCTGCGCGTTCACCGCGCGGCAACACACCCGGTCGAAGTCGTGGTGCTGCCGGGAGGGCCAGAACGGCTCGAGGTCGGTGCGACCTGTCGCGGGGGTCTCAAGGCTGGCCATGGGCCCATTGAATCAGATGAACGGCGTGCGAAGGAGGGGCTCTCTCACAGATCGAGACAGAGATCTCGCGAGACGGCCCGGCCGCCCGGTGACGGGGACGGCAAGGGGCGCCCGCCGATGCCGGCGGGCGCCCCTGGTGCGGACGGGCGGGATCAGACCTGTCCGGCCTTCTCCAGTGCGGTGCAGCAGGTGTCCACCAGCAGACGGGTCACCACGTACGGGTCGACGTTGGCGTTCGGGCGGCGGTCCTCGATGTAGCCCTTGCCGTCCTGCTCGACCTGCCAGGGGATGCGTACCGAGGCGCCGCGGTTGGAGACGCCGTAGCTGTACTCGTTCCACGGGGCGGTCTCGTGCAGACCGGTGAGCCGGTCGTCGATGCCGGCGCCGTAGTTCTTGACGTGGTCGAGCGGCTTGGAGCCCTCGCCCAGCGACTCGCAGGCGGTGATGATCGCGTCGTAGCCCTCGCGCATCGCCCTGGTCGAGAAGTTGGTGTGCGCACCGGCGCCGTTCCAGTCGCCCTTCACCGGCTTCGGGTCGAGTGTCGCGGAGACCTCGAAGTCCTCGGCGGTGCGGTAGAGCAGCCAGCGCGCGATCCACAGCTGGTCGGAGACCTCCAGCGGGGCGAGCGGGCCGACCTGGAACTCCCACTGGCCGGGCATGACCTCGGCGTTGATGCCGGAGATCCCGAGACCCGCCGCGAGACAGTTCTCCAGGTGGGCCTCGACGACGTCACGGCCGAAGATCTCGTCCGCGCCGACACCGCAGTAGTAGCCGCCCTGCGCGGCCGGGAAGCCGCCCTCCGGGAAGCCGAGCGGGCGGCTGCCCTTGAAGAACGTGTACTCCTGCTCGATGCCGAAGATCGGCTCCTGCGCGGTGAACCGCGCGGCCACCTCGGCCAGCTGCGCCCGGGTGTTGGAGGGGTGCGGCGTCATGTCCGTGTTGAGGACCTCGCACAGCACCAGCAGGTCGTCGCCGCCGCGGATCGGGTCGGGGCAGGAGAAGACCGGCTTCAGGACACAGTCGGAGGCGTGACCCTCGGCCTGGTTGGTGCTGGACCCGTCGAAGCCCCAGATCGGCAGCTCGCCGCCGGCCTCGGTGAGGATCTTCGTCTTGGAGCGAAGCTTGGCCGTCGGCTCGGTGCCGTCGATCCAGATGTACTCAGCCTTGAAGGTCACGGGCCTCATCCTTTGCGGGTCCAGCGGTATGCCGCGCAGCTTGGCAAGACGCGATTTCCCGGCCGTTGCCCGACTGTGAACCCCGTGTTACGCCGGACCGGTGGTCCGGCCCGGCGGCGGGTGAGTTCCGTCAGTCGACGGTGCCGAATACGCCGAATTCGCCGAGTACGCCGAAGACACGGTGCAGCTCCAGAATCCGGTCGCGGGTCTCCCCGCGGTCTCCCAGCAGAACTTTGTCGTTCCATTTCCAGAGCAGCTCGCCGGTTCTGTCGGCGATCATCTTGCGGAAGTACTGACTCGTCGACACCTGGGTCGGGGCGAAATGGTGCGTGCCCTCCTGGTCGATCAGCAGAAGGTATTCCTCTTGTGCCTCGTTGGCCTGCGGCAGATCGGACAGGGATCCGATTTCCCGGCAGGCGAAGCGTTCCCGGAAGCCTTCGGTGACGGACTGCTCCAGCGGCAGGACATGCAGATGCGCGTGGTCGATTCCGCAGGAGGAACGCACCGCGGGGTCGCACATTCCGTGCTCGAATGCGACGACTTCCGAGGCGTACCCCTCGCGGATGACCGAGGTGACGTGCCTGCGCAGCATTTCCAGCGTCTCCAGCGACGCGGTCGGCAGGGCGGACATCGACAGGGCGTGCTCGTCCGGGACGATGAGCACATGCCCCCGGGTCAGCGGGGCGACGTCGGCGACGACCACGAAGCCGTCGGTCTCCGCCAACAACTCGCGCGGCAGCTCCGCACGCTCGAACAGGCCACGGAACGGCGTGGTGTCGGCGTCGTGCAGCACATCGCACAACAGGCACGGCGGGGCGGTCTCCGCCTCCGGGGCGCCGGTGATGCCGAGGGGCTGGATGGTCTCCACCGCCTGCGGGCCGCGTCCGGTGCCTGGGGTGAACTTCACGGCGGTGTGCATCATGATCCCGTTTTCTTCGAGCAATGAATCGAGCGCCTCGTTCTGACCGTCGTGTTCGGCGAGCGCAACAATGTGTCGGGCATTGATGCCTGCGGACCTCAGAGCGGTCATGCAATCGACCAGATGATGTCCACTCAGGGCCACATCGTGCAACAGGACTGCGCGATCGCCCTTCTCGAAAAAACCCTCGACGGGGTTGTCGCGGTTCGGGCCGTAGGGACTGACGTAGACGGCTGGAAAGGGTAGCAAGTCGGCTGCGGCACTCAGAATACCGGTGGCCGCGACCTTGGAAACGGCGAGCAGTGTCGGTCGCATTACCTTTCGGCTGACCAGTTCGGCCACATGGTAGGCCAGGTGGCCTGCCAGGACCCGCTGGTCGAGGGATTCCGGAGCGACGCGCGTCAGATCGAGATAGCCCGCGACCGGCGTTTTGACCGTATGTCCGACTCGCTCTTCGCGCCCGTACGAGAGGGCGTAGCGCCGCAGGATGTCGAGGACCTGCGGCTCGGGCAGTTTGGGGAAGGCCCGAGAGTCCAGCTGGTCGCACAGCACCCGTGCCTTGAGCCGCACCCGGTCCCGCGGTTTGGCCTGCGGGGCGAGGCGGGTGAGCAGACCGGCGATCCGCGCGCCGTTGCTGCTCACCGCGTCCAGGGTGCGCAGCCACGGCACGATCCGCGGCTCGATCTCCACCGACTCGTACACCGACGGGTCCTGGTGCGCGTCCGGCGGGCCGAGCCGCAGATGGACGACGCCACCGAGGTCGGAGGGCAGATCGGGGTCCCCCACCGTCACGATCGCCACGCGTGCCTGGCCGAGGCGTCCGGTGAACAGCCCGTACTCCAGCAGGACGTTGCTCGCGGGGGCGTAACTCGTCGCCCCGCGCCGGGTCGTCCGGTCGTCCGGAGTGGCGATGATCAGCGCGCCGTCCGCCTCGTTCAGCAGCCGCAGCAGCGAGTCGAGCAGGGTCATCCCGGGCGGAAAACACTGCTGGCTCCACCACAGCAGCGGCTCCACCCCCTGCCGCGCCAGCACGGCCGCCACGGCCTGCGCGAACGGCCGACCCTCCGTCGACGAAGCTATGAACACGCGCGTCATGCGGGCTGCTCCTGCCGCTCACCTGCCGCGGGCGCCGCCCGTCCGCGCCGCCCCCCGTGGAGCCCGGATTTTAGCTCCTGGCCACCCTCTCGACCCCGTGCTTGAGCAGGGACGAGAAGCCCGCGTCACGGATTCTGCGCACGAGATCGGCCTCGGTGGTGCCGAGCGACTGCGCCGTTCGGCCCAGATGCCAGTCGTGGTCGTGCAGCCGGTTCAGCAGGTGGCCGCGGCGGATCTGCGCCTCGGACAGACGAAAGGTCTTCAGATAGGCGACCCGGCCCTTGTGGTCCGTGATGACCTCGCCGATGTGCTGCTCCGCCTCGCCGCGGGTGAAGGACGGCAGAAAGCGCCACAGCACGAACGACTCCATCCTGTGGACCCGTTCGTAGAGGTACGACGGGTCGAGCAGCCGGTTCGCGAACAGGCCGGCGTGGGCCGCGGTCCAGCTGCGCTCCTGTGCCAGCGCTGCCGCGCGCAGATCGGCGAGCGTCGTGAGATGGCGGCTGTCGCGGATGCCGGCCTCGAAGGCGGGCACCGCGGCGGCGAAGAAGGCGTACTGGTGCACCAGCTCGCCGTACAGATCCTCGATCAGCGACGGATGCAGGGCACGGTAGTCCTCGGGGTGCGGCACGACGAAGGCCGCGGCGAGCGAGTCCGCAGCGTAGACCAGCACGCCGCACTGGTCCGGATGGATCTCGAAGAGCCGCAGAGCGTCCGCGAGACCACGCACCTGCCACCCGGCCCAGGCCGCCTCCGCGCGGGGGGAGAGCCCTCGGCGCACCGCCTGCTGGGACCACTCGTCCCAGACGACGGACGGCCCGTTGAAGTGCAGCGCCAGATAGCCGTCCAGGGCGAGATGCAGCGGCAGGAAGCGCAGCCGCTGCTCTCTGACGCCCTTCACCGAGCGGCGCTTGGCGAGGCGGTGGTGACGGCGGACGGGGATGGTCACCGGGCAGCCGTCGCCCAGCTGGGTGCCGTACGTGGCCGACCGGCCGCCGTCCCCCGACCAGTCGGCGACGAAGCCGTGCGGGACGTAGGAGAGGTAGGACGTCCGGCGCGCGGTCTCCACCTCGCCGTATCCGGGACCGTAGATCTCGTGGCGCAGCCGCAGTCCGTCCACCGGCTTGTCGCGCAGCAGGGGCACCAGGCGGATGCCGCCCCACGTCTGGCCGGGTGCCGCTGTCAGACCGGTCATGTCCAGCTTGTTCATCGTGCCCCCTCCTGATGCCGGTGCAGGAACTGCCCGCAGCGGCGGTCGAGATAGGCCTGCAGTTCGCCCAGCCGGGTGCGGCCCTCGGCGAACTGCGCGATCTCCACCAGCGCCGCCAGGTCCTCCGCGTCGCGGATGCCCGCTGTCGGCACGCCCGGTGCGAGCCGGCGAACGTCGAACCCGTCCGCGTCGTATACAGGGTTCACATGCACGACACTTGTGCGCCGGTCCGGATCGAGGCGGGTCCGCCAGACGCGCAGCACCTCGCCCGCCAGCCCGGGCGGCGCGTTGTCCCAGCCGTCCGAAACGATCACCAGGCGGTCGGGGGAGTGCTCCAGCGCGTCGAGGACACGGGTGCCGATGGGGCTCGGCCCCCACGGGCGCACCAGAAGCGGATCCCCGGCACCCGAGGTCCAGTGCGCGCGGTACGACCCGGCCAGCGCCTCCAGCAGGAAGTGCGACCCCAGTGCCACGGCGAGCGGCCGGCGGCGCTTCACCCCCGAGCCGTACGACGAGTAGCTGTCGTCCAGCACGGCCGCGACCCTGCCCCACGATCCGGCGTGCGGACCCGCGGCCCGCAGCGCCGCCGCACGCAGGGCACGCGTCAGCTCCGCCCGCCGGTCCACGCGCTCCTGCCGAGTGAGCGACAGGACGTAGAGGCACAGCCGGGTGAGCGGCATGACGGTGAGATCCGCCGTCGTGCCGGAGCCCCGCGTACGCAACCGCTCCAGCCGTGTCATCCGCGGCGCGATCCGCTCCAGGAACACCCCGCGCGGGATCCCGTGCCGGGCGGCGAAGCCCTCGGCCACGGTGAACGGCAGCTCGTAGACGGCCTCCCGTTCGTAGTGGGCGCGTCGGTAGGCGTCCAGGAAGGCGTCCTCGTACCGGATCCGCCGGCCGGGGCGGAAGAGGAAATCGCCGTACTCCGTGTCCAGGGCGCCTTCCCCGAACGAGAGATGCGTGTGCCGTACGGCTGTTCTCAGCCCGGCGCGGTACTTCACCGCGTCATGGCCGAGATCGGGGCGGGCCCGCAGCCAGTCGCGCTGGATCGCCCGGGTGCGGCGGTTGTTGACCCCGGCGGTCCGCAGCGCGCGGAACAGCCGGTAGACGCGCTGCGGCGGCAGCGAGGCCAGCCGCGCGGCGATCAGCCGGCCCTCGGCGAGCTTCTGCGGGCGGTCGGCGTCACCGGCCGTGCGCAGCAGGCGCTCGATGATCGAGGCCGCGTTGTGGTCGTTGATGTCCAGAGCGAGCGCCGCCGCGTACACGGTCCGGTAGTTGGTGCACACGTACTCGTGCAGAAAGGACAGGGAGAGCCGCTGCTCGGCGGCCGTCGAGCGGAACTCCCGCTGTCCGGTCGCCGTGATCGCCGCGTTCACGAAGAGGAGCACGTCCTCGGCCGCGACCAGATCGGCAGATGTCTCGGCGGCGTCCGCCATGGTCTCCCCCCCCGGGTCCCACAAGACTGGAGCCGGCCGGGGAATGGGGGTGCGAACGGCGAAATCACTGCGTCAGAAGCATGTCTCGGAAGTCGCACCGGAGTCCCGCGGCCGGCAGCGGAAACGTAACACCGCCCCCGCTCCGGTCCCCCGGATTTTTTCCCCGCCGGGCACACTGGGCCGCATGACGACTCCCGCGAAACAGCTGCGTATCGGACTCTTCGGCGCCGGCCCGTGGGCCGAGCGCACCCAGGCGCCGGCCATTGCCGCCCATCCCGGTGTCGAGTTCGCCGGAGTCTGGGCCAGGCGGCCCGAGGCCGCCGAGGTGATCGCCACGGCGCACGGCACGGCCGCGTACACCGGAGAGGACGGCGCCGACGAGCTTCTCGCCTCCTGCGACATCGCGGCCTTCGCCCTGCCGCCGGACATCCAGGCGCCGCTCGCCGTGCGGGCCGCCGCGGCCGGCTGTCATCTGCTGCTGGACAAGCCGGTGGCGACGGATGTGGCCGCCGCCCGGGCCGCGGCGGAGGCCGCCGAGCGGGCCGGGGTGGCGTCCGTGGTGTTCTGCACGCTGCGCTTCGCCGCCGACACCGCGGCCTGGATCGAGGACCGGGCCGCGGCGAAGGGCTGGTACACGGCGCATGCGCGGTGGCTCGGTTCGCTGTTCGCGCACGACAGCGACAGCCCGTACGCCGCCTCGCCCTGGCGGCGCGAGAAGGGCGGGCTGTGGGACGTCGGCCCGCATGTGCTGTCCGTGCTGATCCCCGTGCTCGGCGACGTGACCCGGGTGACGGCCGCCCGGGGGCCCGAGGACACCGTGCACCTGGTGCTGCGGCACGCGTCGGGCGCTTCGAGCACGGCGACCCTGGGGCTGAGCGCGCCGGTGAGCGCCTCGGGCGTGAGCATCGATCTCGTGGGCGAGCCGGGGACGGCCTCGCTGCCGGAGTGGGGGGACGCGGTCGGATCGTTCCGGGCCGCGCTGGACGCGCTGGTGGAGTCGGCGCGCACGGGACGGCCGCACAGCTGTGACCTGGCGTTCGGACTGCGGCTGACCGAGATCCTCGCCGAGGCGGAGGCGCAGCTGCCGGCCCGTGAGGGGGAGCCGCGGCTCCCGTGAGGGGACCTGACGGGTGGGGAGCCGCGGCTCGTCGGGGGTGGCGAACCGCGGCTCGTCCGGTGGGCGCGCACGGGTCACCCCCCGCGCGCGCCCGGGCGGTGCCGCGTCCGTCTGTCCCGTTCCGCACGGGCGCTACTCCCGGAGGCGGGGGCAGGCAGCGCCCCGCCGCATGAGCGCGGAACGGGTCGTCCGGTCACCCGAAGCGCGTGGACGCTTCGGATGACCGCTCCGAAGGAGGGACGGGCACCGGCCCGGACTGCGCCGGGTCAGCCCACGCGCTCGATGCGCGCCTTGCGGATCAGGAACTTGCCCGGCTCCCGTACCTGCTCGAAGGCGGCGTTGTTCAGCAGCGCGCAACTGCCGGAGGGGGACGCGACCTTCACCGTCGTCGACTTGTTGTTGTCGAGGTTGGTCACCTTGAGCGTGGTGCCGATCGGGAACTGGTTGCTGGAGGCGGCGGGCTCGCCGGCCTCGCCGGAGAGCGTCACGGTCGAACCGGCGCAGACGACCTCGCCCACGGCTCCGGCGTCACCGCCGCCGGCCTCCTCGCCGCCGCCGTTCGCGGGCGGCTGCTCCTCGGCCGGCGGGGCCTCCGCGGGCGGTTGGGCGGGCGGCTGCTCCTGCGCCGGGGGCTGCTGCGCGGGCGGCTGGGCCGCCTCGCCGCCCCCTGTGCCGACTTCACAACCCGAGGCGGCCTGCTTTCGTTTGATCTCCTCGATGACGGCCTGCCGGTTGGCGATACGCGCCTCGGACTGCGCGTCCGGGTTGGCGCGCTGGTCGGCGATGAACCGCTCGTTGTTCTGCAGGGCCGTGACGAGCCCGTCGCAGGCGACCGATGCCTGGCTGGTGCCGGTCATCGCGAAAGCCCCACCGCCGACGACGGTTGCTGCGCCGACGAGCAGAGCGATCTTCTTCTTACCGGTGAGGGTCTTCTTGCGGGACACGTGGGACTCCTGTCGGGTCGGTTCCGTGTGCCCCTACGTACGAGTAGGCGGGTCGTCCGACTCAAGGCCCTCACCCGCGACTTCCTTAACTTTTCTTAAGGTTGGGCCAGGTGGGAGGGGTGTTCCTGCCGCCGTACATCACGCCGGCGGCAGCGCGCGTCAGGCCGGCGGCAGCGCGCGGCACAGGGCGTCCAGGGCTCCCGCGTACAGGTGCTCGGGCGGGGTGGCGTACCCGACGACCAGACCGTCCCGGCGTGTGCCCGCCGCCTCACCCGGGCCGCCACCGGGCCGGCGGAAGTCGGCGAGCCCCTCGACCGCGAGCCCCTGCCAGGCCGCCGCCTTGACCACGGCCCGCTCCGTTCCCGGCGGCAGCTCCAGGACGGCGTGCAGTCCGGCCGCGATCCCCGTCACCCGTACCTGCGGCGCCCGCTTCGCCAGCAGCGCGACGAGCTGATCGCGCCGGCGGCGGTACCGCAGCCGCATCCTGCGGACATGGCGGTCGTACGCGCCGCACCGGACGAAGTCCGCCAGCGTCAGCTGTTCGGTGGCGCTGGAGTACTGCTCGCGCTCGCCCTTCGCCGCCAGGACGTCGTCCAGCAGCTGCGGGGGAAGCACCATCCAGCCGATCCGCAGGGTGGGGGAGAGGCTCTTGCTCACGGACCCCATCAGCACCACTCGGTCCGGGTCCAGGCCCTGCACGGCGCCCACGGGCCGGCGGTCGTAACGGAACTCGCCGTCGTAGTCGTCCTCCAGGACCAGACCGCCCGACGACCGTGCCCAGTCCACGAGGGCCGAGCGCCGTTCGGCGTGCAAGGGGCCGCCGGTCGGGAACTGATGGGCCGGAGTGAGCAGGACGGCGCGTTCCCTGCGCAACAGGGCGATGTCCGCACCGTGTTCGTCGACCGGCAGCGACACGGTCCGCACCCCGCTGTCGGTCAGCAGCGCGTGGTGGAAGGGCAGCCCGTACTCCTCGACGCCCCACCGCCCGCCCACCACCCGCGCGAGAAGACGCAGCGCATGCGCGGCACCCGAGCACACGACGACCCGGCTGGGGTCGGTCCGCACCCCGCGCACCCGGCCCAGATACTCCGCCAGCGCCTCGCGCAGCTCAGGTCGTCCCCGCGGATCACCGGGCCCGAAGGTGTCGTGCGGTGCGGCGGTCAGCGCCCGGCGCGCGGAGGCCAGCCAGGCGGCGCGGGGGAAGGCGGACGGATCGGGGCGGCCCTGCGTGAGGTCGTACGCCGGCCGGTGTTCGGGTGTCGCGGTGCGTGGCCTGCGTACGGGCGTGGTGGGTTCCGTGCGATCTGCGACGCGGGTCCCCGAGCCCTGTCGCGCGGTGAGCCAGCCCTCCGCGACCAGTTCGGCATAGGCGTCGGCCACGGTGTTGCGGGCGATACCGAGATCGGCTGCGAGCGAGCGGTACGGCGGCAGCCGGGTGCCCGGCGCGAGCCGCCCGGTCCGGATCGCGTCCCGCAGCGCACGCATCAGGGCCGCACGACGGCTGCCGCCGCCGGTGAGTTCCAGATGCAGGTCGGCACCCAGGATCTCCGCCGGATTGACCCATGAATCTGCCATGAAAATGCACCCTGTCACCGGTCTTCTGTCTCACTAGATTCGTACACATGACGACGACAGAGATCAACCGCAGCGCCGCCCGCATCAACTTCGCCAAGCTGGCCCCGAAGGCGTTCCGCGCCGTGATCGGCCTGGACGCGGCGGCGCGCGAGGGACTGGATCCGACGCTGGTGGAGCTGGTGCAGATCCGCTCCTCGCAGCTCAACCACTGCGCCTACTGCCTTCACATGCACACCGGTGACGCCCGCAAGGCCGGCGAGAGCGAGGAGCGGCTGCACATGACGGCCGTGTGGCGGGAGGCCGCGCACTTCTTCACGGCGAAGGAGCAGGCGGCGCTGGCGCTCACCGAGGCGGTCACGCTGGTCGCCGACGGCGGGGTCCCGGACGCGGTGTACGCCCGGGCGGCCGAGCACTTCGAGGAGCGGGAGCTGGCTCAGCTGCTCGCGCTGATCTTCACCATCAACACGTGGAACAGGATCGCGCTGGCGACGGGGAAGGTGGCCGGCACGGACGAACGCTGACCGCGGAGGGAGCCTCGGTGGTGGGGAGGGCCCATGACGGGTACGGGGAGGGGGCGTTCAGTCGTGCGGAGGGCCCACGGCGGTACGGGGAGGGGCTTTCGGTCCTGCGGCAGGGCCCGGGGCGGAACGGGCGCCCCGGCCGCCCGGATCGGCCCCGCGACCGTGCGGCGCGGGGCCCGGGCGCGACCGGGTCTCAGCCGTGGCGCCCCAGCGCGTCCCGTACCGCCTCGTCCGTCCGCGCGACGACGGCGGTCCCGTCGTCCGCCGTGATGATCGGCCGCTGGATCAGCTTCGGATGCCGCGCCAGCGCCTCGATCCACCGGTCGCGTGAACTCTCGTCCCGGGCCCACTCCTTGAGCCCGAGCTCCTTCGCCTCCGTCTCCTGCGTCCGGGTGATGTCCCACGGTTCGAGCCCGAGCCGGCCGAGGACGGCGCGGATCTCGTCCTCGGTCGGCACCTCGTCGAGGTAGCGGCGGACGGTGTACGAAGCGCCTTCCGCGTCGAGCAGATTCACCGCGCTGCGGCACTTCGAACAGGCGGGATTGATCCAGATCTCCATCCCGCCACGGTACCGCTCACCAGCCCCTCAAACACCGTCTGGCCAGGGGGGATTGTCAGTGGCGGCCAGTAGAATGAACAGTAGTTCGGGATGGTCCCGCCACCGTGCCAGGAGGTTGCCGATGGCTGTAGCCAGACTCATGAGGAAGCCCGCCGACACCGAGTTCCCGCAGGCGACGAGGAAGCCACTGCCGGCCGGACAGCCGCGCGAGTGGTACGTGACGCACAACCGCCGCCTGAAGGCCATGCGGCTGACGATCGCCCTGCTGGACTCGGGCATCTACCACCCGGCGACCGCGGACAACACGAGGATACGAGCGACTGCGGAGCAGATCGGAGTGCACCCGCCCTCGGACACGACGTGCCGGATGGTGCGTGCGCTGATCCGCTACGGACGCTGACCGGCGCGGCTGTCGCGACCGCCGCCCCCGCCCACGGCGCCGCCGTCGTCACTTCGGTGACGACGGCGGGGCTCCTTCCCGCCCCCCAAGGGCGGTTTGTCCGGTTCCCGCAACAAAGCGCGCAGCTGAGGGCACAGTTGGCGGCCCGCGGAGCATGCTGATGCCACTCGGTTCGAACCGTTCAGGGGGGCCGCCATGCCGCACCCGTCCCGCATCCTTCCCCGACTTCCCGGAATCCGAAGACTCTGCGTCCTGCCGACCGCCGGCGCACTCGTCGCCGGCACCGTGCTCGCCTTCGCCCCGTCCGCAGCCGCCGAACCGGCCACGCCCGCCGCCTATCCGGCGGGCGCGAGCGCGACGCGCTACTCCGGACTCGCCTTCGACACCTGCACCGCACCGCCGCTGTCGGCCATCCAGGCATGGTCCGCCTCGCCGTACCGCGCCGTCGGCGTCTACATCGGGGGCATCACCCGCACCTGCGCCCAACCGCAGCTCACCGCTCCGTGGGTGGCGTCCGTATCCGCGCTCCAGTGGCGTCTGCTGCCCATCTACAAGGGACTTCAGCCGCCGTGCGGCGGCAAGCCCACCGACGCCAAGATCAGCCGTGCCGCGGCGACCGCCCGGGGCCAGGGCACCGCGGCGGCGGCCGACGCCGTCGCCAAGGCGAAGGCGCTCGGCATGGTCCCCGGCAGCGCCGTCTACAACGACATCGAGCACTACACCCAGACCGACGCCACCTGCCGGACCGGTGTGCTGGCGTTCGTCTCCGCCTGGACGAAGGAGCTGCACCGGCTCGGCTATGTCTCGGGCGTGTACATGAACCTCAACTTCGGGGCCAAGCAGCTCTCCGACGTCTACACGTCCACCTCGTACGCCCGTCCCGACGCGCTGTGGATCGCCCGCTACGACTCGGTCGACTCCCTCAAGGGCTGGACGAACATCCCCGATGTGCGGTGGCCGCTGCACCAGCGGGCCAAGCAGTTCAAGGGCGGCCACAACGAGACGTACGGCGGTGTCACGATCAACATCGACACCGACCGGCTCGATTCGCCCGTCGCCACGGTGGCGTACCCCTACTCGGTCACCAGCACCACCGCGCTGAACGCCCGGACCGGCCCGTCGACGACCTATCCGGCGGCGAAGTCCTATGCGCCGGGGACCACGGTGAGGGTCGTGTGCCAGACGCCCGGCCCGGCTGTCGGCGGCTCCCCGGTGTGGGACAAGCTCGCCGACGGCACCTATGTCACCGACCGCTATGTGAGCACCCCGTCGAACACCGGCTACAGCCGCCCGCTGCCGCTGTGCACGTACCCGTTCCAGACGACCACGGGTGTCGCCGAACGCACCGGTCCCGGCACGTCGTTCCCGGCCGGAGCGGTCCTCGCGAACGGGTCACTGGCCTGGGTGTACTGCCAGCGGGCAGGCTCGGCCGTCGGCACGACATCGGTGTGGAACCGTACGGAGAACGGCCGCTACGTCTCCGACTACTACGTGTCCAATGCCAGCAACACGACCTACAGCAAACCGGTGCCGCGCTGCTGACGCCGGTGGGGGCAGGGTGAGTTCAGACAGCCGGGCCGGACGCCGTCGCCGCCACCACGGTGTCGCCCACGGCGAGCGTGCCGTGCCGTACGACCGCCGCCTTCATGCCGAAGCTCACCCTGTTGTCGTACGCGGGCTCCCGCCGGTACCCGGCGAGCGTACGGATCGGTTCGGGACCGGCCCGCAGCCCGGTGCGCTGGTCCACCATCGGTACCGCGCACCTCGCCGCCCGTACGGCATAGGCGAGTCGGGCCGTACCGATGTCCAGTTGCCGCATGTCGTCCTCGGCGTGCGGTGCGTCGCAGCCGGCGAGCACGATGTTCGGCCGGAAGCGGTCCATCGGAACGGGCGCGGCCCCGGCGGCCTCGATCCGTGCGTGGAGACCGTCCAGCGAAGCCTGCGAGGCGACGAGGACGGCATGCGCGTCGGCGAACCCCACCTTGCCGGGCGTCTCGCCCCACCCGTCCCGGTCGAGCCCCGGCGGCACCCGCACCAGCCGTGACTTCGCCCCCAGCACTTCGGAGAACCACTCCGCCACGTCGTCCCCCTGATCGGCGCCCTCCCCGATGTCGCGCCCGAACATGCTCACCGGCCGCCGCTCACCGTCGTGGTCGACGTCCAGCAGCAGACTCCCGACCCCGTCGGCGGACAGCCGCAGCACGGCACCGCCGTCGACGATCTCGGGCCGGACGGTGGCCATCGCCGGCAGCGTCCGCTGACTGCGGAAGGACCCGTCGACGGCGTCGACGGCCATGAACGTACGGTCGTGCTCCAGCCCCGTCTCCCCGACCCGGGAGGACTCGACGTCCGTCCCGGCACAGCCCTTGACCGGGTAGTACGTCAGTTTCTGCACAGTGATCCCCATGCTGTCCGATCGTACGGGCGAGTGCCGGGGGAGTGGACGGGGACCGGCGAGGCCGGGTACGGCCCGGGCCCCGCCCGCGAGCCGGGCTCAGCCCGTCGGCGCGCCGAACCAGCGCGGCAGCCGGGCCACCAGGTCCCGCTGGTCCTCGCCCACCCATGCCACATGGCCGTCCGGTCGCAGCAGGACCGCGGGCGCGTCCAGTTCCTCGCTGACGTCGACGACATGGTCGACCCGGTCCGCCCAGCCCTTCACCGAGAGGCGGCCGGTCTGGTCGAGCAGCAGGCCGCGGCCCTCGTGCATCAGCCCGTAGAGGCGGCCGCGCTTGAGCTGTACGTCCCGCAGGCGGCTGCCGAGCAGGTCATGTCCCTCGCCGAAGTCGTAGCGGACCTCGACCGCGGTGACCATCCCGGTCACGTACCGGTTCACCTCCTCGAAGTCCATCAGCCTCCCGATCAGCTCCCGCAGGGCGGTCGCGCCCGGATCGCTTCCCAGCATGGTCATCTGCGCCCGCGTGTTGGTCAGGACGCGGGCGCCCACCGGGTGCCGTTCGGTGTGGTAGCTGTCCAGCAGGCCCTCCGGCGCCCAGCCGTCGACCGCCGCGGCCAGCTTCCAGCCGAGGTTGAACGCGTCCTGCACACCCAGGTTGAGCCCCTGTCCGCCGGTCGGCGGGTGGATGTGCGCCGCGTCGCCGGCCAGCAGCACCCGGCCGACGCGGTAGCGCTCGGCCTGCCGGGTGGCGTCGCCGAAGCGGGACAGCCAGCGCGGCGAGTGCACGCCGAAGTCGGTGCCCGCGTACGCCCGCAGCTGCTTCTTGAACTCGTCGAGGGTCGGTGCGGTCGCGCGGTCCTCGGCAACGCCCTCGGCGGGGACACCGACCCGCCACACCCCGTCCGTGCCCTGGGCGACGCCGAAGCGGAGCTGGGTCTTGCGGACTTCCTCGACGACGGCAGCGATCGTCGCCGGGTCCTCGGCCACTTCCATCTCGCCGAGCAGCGTCTCGACCCTCGACGGCTCGCCGGGGAAACCGACGCCGAGCAGCTTGCGCACGGCACTGCGGCCGCCGTCGCACCCGACGGCATAGCGCGAGCGCAGGTGCGTGCGTCCCCCGCCGGCTACGCCCTCATGGGCGGGGGCGCCCCCACTCGCCAGCTCGACACGCACCCCGTGCTCGTCCTGGCTCAGCCCGACGACCTCGCAGCCACGCCGGATCTCGGTGCCGAGCTCGACGGCGCGCTCCTCCAGCAGCCGCTCGGTGACCGGCTGCGGGGTGGCGACACCGTACGGATGCGCCGTGTCCAGCCGCTCCGGCCACGGCTTCATGATGCCGCCGAAGAGACCGCCGACCCGGAACTTCTCACTGACCGCGAGGAACCGGTCCAACAGGCCGCGCTGGTCCATGACCTCGACACTGCGCGCGTGCAGACCCTGCCCGCGGGACTCCCCGGTGCGCTCGTTCAGCTTCTCCAGCACGACCACCTGCACGCCGTGCAGCCGCAACTCGCAGGCCAGCATCAAACCGGTCGGTCCGCCGCCGACCACGATCACGTCAATCATCGAAACGCCCATTCAACGAGACTGGATTCCGGCCGTCCGCGCGCTGAGCGCGCATCTGCTGTTTCCGCAGGTCCTGGCTTCGGCGGATCATTCTGCGGGACGACCGGGGCCTTGCCGCAAGCCCCCCGGTGCGCTATACGTTGAGAGTGGCAAGGAGTCGAACCCTCCTTGCCCTTCGTCGTCTCCGGGCGTCCTTCGATCGATTCAGAGGCGGGCCGCGAGCCCCTTCCTCACCGTCGGCCACTCGTCGGCCAGGATCGAGAAGTAGACCGTGTCCCGCCAGGTGCCGTCCGGGCGCAGCCGGTGACGGCGCAGGACTCCCTCCCGCTGGGCCCCGAGGCGCGCGATCGCCTTCTGGGAGCGGAGGTTCATGTGGTCGGTCTTCAACTGGACGCGGCCCATGCCCAGTTCCTCGAAGGCGTGGGTGAGGAGCAGCAGCTTCGTCTCGGTGTTGACCGCCGTACGCCAGAAGGCGCGGCCGTACCAGGTCCAGCCGATCTCCAGGCGCTCGTTCTCCACGTCGATGTCCATGTACGTGGTCCAGCCGACCGCCCGGCCGGTGGGGCGGTGGACGACTGCGAAGGGGATGTACGTGCCGCGCGCGGCGCTGTCGAGCAGAGCGTCGAGCTTCTCGCCCAGGGCGTCCTGGGTGTGCGGTGTCGGCCCGCCCTGCCAGCGCCAGACCTCGTCGTCACCGCCGCCCGCGGCGAACAGGTCGGGGAGGTGGGCCGTGGTGAGCGGTTCGAGGCGTACATGGTGGCCGGTCAGCGTGACGGGCGCGGGCATCGTGGCAGGCATGCGCACCGACGCTAGCCGGATTATGTACTAGCCGCAACATGTGATCGCACTAGTGCAAAATGCGGGAAGGTGTGACGACGCGCCCGCCGATGATTCTCCGGCGCGGTGGAAGTCTGTCTCTGCGACGGCACCCGGCGAGCAGAAGGCGGAGCGATGACCAGCCTGCACGACATCCTGAAGGACCAGGTCGACAAGGGATCGGTGCCCGGAGCCGTGGCTCTGGTGGCCCGCGGCGACCGGGTCGAGGTCGGGACCGCCGGGTCCCTCGACGCCGAGGGCACCGCCCCGATGGCCCGGGACTCGATCTTCCGCATCGCCTCGATCACCAAGCCCGTCGTCGCGGCCGCGGCAATGATGCTCGTCGACGACGGCCTCGTCGCGCTCGACGAGCCGGTCAGTGCGTGGCTCCCGGAGCTGGCGTCACCGGTCGTCGTGCGTACCCCGGACGCCCCGGTCGACGACGTGGTCCCCGCCGCCCGGCCGATCACCCTCTTCGACCTGCTCACCTTCCGCGCCGGATACGGCTTCCCGTCCGACTTCTCCCTGCCGGCGGTCGCCCCGCTGTTCGGCGATCTCAAGCAGGGCCCGCCGCAGCCGCAGACCGTCGCCGGGCCGGACGCGTGGATGGCGGCCCTGTCCCGTATCCCGATGCTGCACCAGCCGGGCGACACCTGGCTGTACAACACCTGCTCCGACATCCTCGGTGTACTGATCGCCCGCGCGTCCGGCCGGCCGCTGCCCGAGTTCCTCCACACGCGGCTGTTCGACCCGCTCGGCATGAGGGACACCGCCTTCGCCGTCCCGGCCGGCGAACTCGACCGCTTCACCTCCGCCTACCGGGAGGGGCAGTCGGGCGGCCTCGACCTGATCGACGCCCCCGACGGGCAGTGGAGCACCCCGCCCGCGTTCCCCTCCGGTGCGGGCGGGCTGGTCTCGACCGCCGACGACTGGCTCGCCTTCGGCCGCATGCTCCTCGCCGGAGGGACCGTCGACGGCCGCAGGCTGCTGTCGGCAGCGTCGGTGCGGCAGATGACCACCGACCATCTGACGGCGTCCCAGCGCGCGGACAGCCACCTGTTCCTGGAGGGTCAGGGCTGGGGGTTCGGCGGATCGGTCGACGTCGCACCGGTCGATCCCTGGAACGTACCGGGCCGCTACGGCTGGGTCGGCGGCACCGGGACGGCGGCGCACATCACGCCGTCCACCGGCACGGTCTCGATCCTGCTGACCCAGCGGGAGATGGGCGGGCCGACCCCGCCGGCCCTGATGCGCGAGTTCTGGCGGTACGCGGCCGACGCCTGAGCCGCGGCCGTTCGGGGCGGGGCGCCCGGCGCCGTACGGGCCGTGGCGCCGGGCCCCGCGCGTACGCCTCCGTCACGCGCCCCGGTGGGACCTCAGTGCGCGATCCCGTCGATCAGCTCCCGTGCACCCTGCCGCAGCAGCGCGACCGCCACCGACGTCCCGAGTGTCGCCGGGTCCAGCGGGCCCGCCCACTCGTGCGCGTTCAGCACCCGCTTGCCGTCGGGCGTGAAGACCCGCGCCCGCAGCGACAGGTCCCCGGAGCGCTCCGCCCGCGCGTACCCGGCGATCGGCGAATTGCAGTGGCCCTGGAGGACGTGGAGGAACATCCGCTCGGCCGTCGCCTCCCGGTGGGCGGCCGGATCGCCGAGACCGCTCACCGCGTCGATCGTCGCGGTGTCGTCCTCGCGGCACTGGAGCGCGAGGATTCCCGCACCGATCGGCGGGCACATCGTCTCGACGGACAGGACCTCGCTGATCACGTCCGCACGCCCGATGCGCTCCAGACCGGACACCGCGAGCAGCAGCGCGTCCGCGTCCCCGGCCGCGAGTTTCTCCAGCCGCCGGTTGGCGTTGCCCCGCATCGGCACGCACTCCAGCTCCGGGTGCGAGGCGGCCAGTTGCGCGATCCTGCGCACCGAAGAGGTACCGACCCGGGTCCCGGCCGGCAGCTCGTCCAGGGTGAGTCCCTCGGGGTGGATCAGGGCGTCCCGGATGTCGTCCCGCTCCAGGAAGGCGGCGAAGGTCGTCCCGGCCGGCAGCGGCCGGTCCGCGGGCACGTCCTTGACGCAGTGCACCGCCAGATCCGCCTCCCCGGCGATCAGCGCCGCATCCACCTCCTTGGTGAACGCGCCCTTTCCGCCAAGCTTGGCCAGGTCCCCCATCCAGCGGTCCCCGGAGGTGGTGACGGGCACGACCTCCGTACGGATTCCGGGGTGCAGCGAGGTCAGTTCGGCGCGGACGCGCTCGACCTGGGCGAGTGCCATGGGCGACGAGCGGGAGACGATACGGATGAGATCGGGCGCAGACATGCCGACCACCATAGAGCGTCCCGCTCGACGATCGTTCCACTCCCGGCGGACTCCCGGCGCGTTCACCGCCCGGCCACACCCCTCTGCGCAGTGTGACGAGTCACAGACAACCCGGCGGTGCTGTGGGAGCTTCAACTCTGCTGCTCTTCAGGTGAGTTGAGATCAAGGATGAGGGACTGATCGAATGAGCACCCTGGAAGCCCTGCCACTCGACCATGTGGTCGACACCGCCCGCTACCCCCTGTCCGACCTCGAAGGCGCCGCAGGACAGGCGGTCGTGTCCCGCGCGCGTCGCGAACTCGCCGCCACCGGCTGCACCGTACTGACGGACTTCATCCGTGCCGACCTGCGCGAGGTGCTCCGGCAGGAGTGCGCGGACATCGCCCCTCGCGCCCACTTCGACGTCGAGACCGTCAACGTCTACAACATCGCCGTCGACTCCGACCTCCCGGACGGACACCCCGGCCGGACGACGTTCCGGCGCGGCAACGCCTTCGTCGCCCGCGACCGGGTCCCCGAAGCCTCCCTCATCAGCCGGCTGTACACCCATCCCGACGTCCAGTCCTTCGTCGCCCGCTGCTTCGGCCTGCCCGAACTGCACGAACTGGCCGACCCGCTGTCCGGTCTCGTACTCAATGTCGTCGAGCCCGGTATGGAACACCCCTGGCACTTCGACACGAACGAGTTCACCGTGAGCATGCTGACCCAGCAGGCCGAGGCGGGCGGCGTCTTCGAGTACTGCCCCGGCATCAGGTCCGCCGAGGATGAACGCTTCGACGACGTACGGGACGTGCTGGAGGGGCGGGGCGAACGGCTCGTCCGCCGGCTGCCGCTGCAACCCGGCGACCTCCAGCTGTTCAAGGGCCGCTATTCGCTGCACCGCGTCAGCCCCGTCCGCGGCGGCCTCGCCCGCCACTCCGCGATCTTCGCGTACAGCGAGCGGCCCGGCGTCATCGGGAGTGTGGCGAGGACCCGCCAGCTCTTCGGTCGGGTGCTGCCCGACCACATCGAGGCGGAGGGCCGGGCGGTCCGCGGCGACCGGCTGCTCGACTGACGTACGGCCCGGATGCCGGCCGAGCAGCCGATCGGCCGGCGTACGGCCCCGGCGCGCGGTGACCCGCCGCCGTTTCCCCGGCGCATTTCCCCCTGGCGACCCATCGAGGAGTCATGCCTGTGCGTTTCGACGCGACCGGAAAAGTCACGCTCGACCACATCTACACACAGCCGGACCCGCGCGCCTACTTCAGCGTGCTGCGCCCGCTCGGCTACTGCGTTCCCCAGCAGGCCAAGCCCTATTTCGAGAAGCTGATCAAGGAGTACCGGGAGGCCCGGCACGTCGAGGTGCCCCAGGTACTGGACATCGGCTGTTCGTACGGCATCAACGCCGCCCTGCTCAAGTACGACGCCACCATGGACGAGTTGTACGCCCGCTACTGCGGCGACGAGGACCGGGCCCGTGCCGAGGAGGACACACGGTCGCGGGAGGAACTGGTGGCACGGGACCGCGGGCTGTCCCGGTCGCGGCGGCCCGCCAACGGCCTGCGCGTGGTCGGTCTCGACACCTCGGCGCCCGCGCTCGACTACGCCCGGGAGACCGGCTTCCTCGACGACGCCGTCCACGCCGACCTCGAACGGAACGAGCCCACCCCTCGCCAGCGAGCCCAGTTCGCCGGGACCGACCTGGTGATCTCGACCGGCTGCCTCGGCTATGTCACCGAGCGCACCCTGCTGCGCGTCGTCGAGGCGCAGGAGGGCGGCCGGCCGTGGATGGCCCACTTCGTGCTGCGGATGTTCCCCTTCGACTCCGTCGAACGCGCCCTGGAGGGCCTCGGCTACCGGACGATCCTCGTCGACGAGGTCTTCAAACAGCGCCGTTTCGCCTCCCCGGAGGAGCAGGCCCTCGTCCTCGACGGCATGTCGGCCGCGGGGGTGGATGCGCGGGGCCTGGAGGCGGAAGGCTGGCTCCACGCACAGCTCTATCTCTCCCGGCCGCAGGACACACCACCCGTGCCCACCACGATCTGAATCGAGTACAGAAGTGAAGATCAGTCAGGAAGCAGCAGGCAATGCGACCTTCGCCCAGGAGGAGAGCCTGCCGCGGGTACCGCTGCCCGCCCTCGAGGCGAGCTGCGAGCGGTTCCTCACCTGGTGCGCGCCGCTGCTGTCCGCCGGCGAACTGGAGGCGACGCGGGCGGAGGTGGCCGAGTTCCTCCGCCCGGACGGCCCCGGCCGGGTCCTGCACGGCGCGCTGGAGGAGTACGACGCCACCGAGGGCGTGCACAGCTGGCTCGACACCTTCTGGCCGTACCGCTACCTGGGCCGCCGGGACCGGATCGCGCTCAACGCCAACTTCTTCTTCCTCTTCCAGGACTCCGACCAGCCGCAGGTGGAACGCGCGGCCGGGCTCATCGCCGGGGCCCTCGACTACAAGAGCCGGCTCGACCAGGGGCTGATCGAGCCGGTGGTGCAGCGGGGCGTACCCCAGTCGATGGTGCAGAACGCCTTCCTGTTCTCCACCACCCGTATCCCCGGGGCGCAACTCGACTCCGTCCGCGCCCCGTACACCGACGCCTGCCCGGGGCCGTCCCCGGCCCGGCACATCGTCGTCTTCTTCCGCGGCGCGATGTTCCGGCTGGACGTGCTCGGACCGGACGGGGCGCCGCACAGCCTGGAGGACCTCGAAGCGGGCCTGTGCGCCGTCATGAAGGCCGGGGGAGAGCCCTCCGCCGACACCTCGGCGGGGCACTTCACCACCATGGCCCGCGCGGAGTGGGCGGCCACCCGTGAGTCCCTGATCACCGGCCACCCGGTCAACGCGGCGGCCATCGAGGACATCGAGACCGCGCTGTTCTGCGTCGCTCTGGAGGACTTCGCCCCGGCGGGCATCCAGGAGGCCTGTGACGAACTGCTGTACGGCGACCGCGGCAACCGCTGGTTCGACAAGGCCGTGTCCCTGATCGTGTTCGCGGACGGCCGGGCCGGTATCAACGTGGAGCACTGCGAACTGGACGGGACGACCATCCTCAGCTTCGTCGACGCGCTGCTGAACACCCCGGCGGAGGAACAGTCCCGGCGGTCGGGCGCCCGCCCGCAGGGCATGCCGGCCCTGGAGCCCATCGTCTTCGAACTGGACGAGGCGCAGCGCGACCGGGCCCGGGCGGCCGCCGAGGCGTTCGCCGCGTACGGGGCCGACACGGCCACCAGGACCGTGTCCTTCGAGGACTTCGGCAGCAGCGCGGCGAAAGCGCTCGGGGTGTCGCCGGACGCCTTCGTCCAGGTCGCCTACCAGCTCGCCCACCGGCGCGCGAAGGGGCACCTGGGCGCCACGTACGAGTCGATCGCCACCCGGCAGTACCGGTACGGGCGCACCGAGGCGATGCGGGTCGTCACCCCCGAGATGGTCACCTTCACGGACACGATGGAAGACCCGTCGACGGACACCGCGACCCGCCGCGCGGCCTTCCACGCCGCTGCCCGGGCGCATGTGACCCGCGCGAAGGAGTCCCAGGCGGGCCAGGTCCCCGAACAGCACCTGTGGGAGCTGGAACTGATCCAGCGCCGCCGGGGCGCGGAACTGGGCGTACCGGTACAGCCCGGGCTGTACCGCACTCCGGGCTGGCTGACGATGCGCGACGACTACCTCAGCACGAGTTCGGCCCCCTCGGCCAACATCCAGTACTTCGGTTTCGGCTCGACGAGCAGCCGCTGCATCGGCATCGCGTACGTGCTGCTCCCGGAGCGCTTCAACCTCTACCTGAGCACACCACGGGCGGTGGCGGACCAGATGGAGACGTTCGCGGAGGAGCTCCGGGGAGTGGTGGCGGAGCTGAGGGAGCTTCTGTCACCGGAGGGTTCGGAGCGCTGACACGCATCGGCCGGTGACGAGGGGGCCGCCATCCCGAAGGGGGTGGCGGCCCCCTCGCGTGATCATCGGGTATCGAAGCATCGATGCGTCTTTCACGGCCTCTGCCCCTTGTCGGCGGCGGTGGGCAGTTTGTCATTCGCCCCTGTCGGTGCGACGACGGCTGCTAGCTTCGGCCCATGGGGAACCAGATGCACGTCCAAGTGCCCGCGGATCTTTGGGAGTTCCTGGACCGTGAGGACTTCGACTCAGTCGATTCCTTCCGCAGCCCGGACCAGTGGGCGCAGGTGGCACAGGGAGTCATCACCGTCGCGGACCAGGGCTTGGGGGTGGGGGCGAATCTGGTCACGGTGATCCTGGGCCGGGACGCCATCGCGTCATTCGTCGAGCAGGTGCGGACCTGGAGCGGCCGACGGCGGGCAGCGGAGCCGCTCGGGGGGTTCGCGGCCGAGCTCACCGTCCGAGTGGGCGACACGGAGTCCCGGGTCACCATCACCCGCACAGGACCGGCCGACAGTGCGGCGGAACCGGACACCGAGGCGTTGGCCAGGCTGCTGGCCTCGGCGATGAGCGGAAGCCGCAGCGAGGACCGGACAGCCTGAGGTGCTCGGCCGATCCGAGAAATCGCGGTACCTGGCCTCGGCGCGGGCCTACAAAGAGATCCAGGACCGCTTCAACGCGGCGATGGCGGGCGGAACGGGGCTGGAGGACGTCAGGGACGACGTCTGGGATCTCCAGATGAAGCTGGTCATGGAGTTGGCCAGAGACGCACCGTCCACGGCCGTCGCCGGGCCGCTGCAATCTGCCGCGCGCCTGTCGTTCCAGATCGAGTGCAGCACCGGCGTGGACTGGGTTCGCGCCACCACCTCCGGACTCGCCTTCGCCACGGCATGTGCGTCCGCGGAGGCGTTCTTCGGCCGTCGTGGTGAATCCATGCCGCGTGATCTTCTCGGCGAGATGCGCGGCGTGGCCATGCTCGCCGCCTACGCGGGGCATCGCTGCGGGGCGCCTCTCGTGGGCGTCATGGTGGCCGAGGCGATCACTTCGCTGTCGCTCGGCGACCGGATGGTGGCGAGAGAGCTGACGGCCACCGTCGAAGACGAGGGGCCCGAGGCGCTCCAGCAGCTCCTGGACGCGCTTGTGCGGCAACCGGATGTCTCCTTCCGTCAGACCCGCAGAGCGGCGAAGCGGGCCAAGGAGTCCGGTCTCGGCATGCCGGAGATCATGCAGCAGACGTTCGAACGGGACTGGTTGGCCCGGGAGGCACCGGCCGGAAGACAGGGGTTGGTCACCTCACCCTTTGCCGTCGCCTCGGTGCGGGCCGCAGCCTCCAGCGGGCGGACCCTCGTGTATCTCGCCCCAGGTCCCAGGAGCGGCGCCGCACTGCGGATCAATCCTCCCGATGCCCAACGGGAGATGTGCGAAAGCGTCGAACTCCCCGGCCTGGACATCGACGCCGTGCGCGGCCAGGTGCATCGGATCCGGGAGGCGTACGCCGGGGCGCAGAGCGGAAGCATCGGCAGGAAGGCACTCGCCAGGGTGATCCGCAGCGTCCTCGACGGCGTGGCCTCGGCGTTCTGGGAGCCGATGCTCAGCGGCTGGCCGGATCTCCGGGACGCCAGGATCGCTCTCGTACCGCTGGGGCACTCCGCGCTGCTTCCGTTGTACGCGTCCCCTCTCTCCCCGGTGGACGGAACGCCTGCCTGCGGCCTGCTGGATGTGACCGTGGTCCCCTCCGGCAGGGCTCTGTTCCTGGCATCCACGTGGCCGCTCCCGGCCGGCAAGGACGCATTCGTGGCGGCGGATCCCTGGTACGGCGCGGGAGAGATTCCACGGACGGTTCCCGAGGCACGAGAAGTCGCGGCGGCGCACGGTGTCGAACCGCGACTGTCCCGGGAGCCGGGGGAGACCGTGCCCGGAGACCGGGCACGCACGGGTGGAGACCCGTTGCGAACGTTTCGCGGGGCGGGCGCGGGGACCGGCCCGGGCGGCAGCGGTGGCGTGCCGGAAGACATCGTCAGGCGCATGTCCGAGGCGTCGTTGATCCATCTCGCCTGCCACGGCGATCTTCAGTCGGACGAGCCGCTCACCTCGTCGCTGCTCCTCGACGACCGGTTGCCCTTGTCGAGCCTGTTGGAGCGGGACCTGCGTCCGGGAGCGACCGTGGTCCTGTCCGCCTGTGAACTGGGAAGCATCGCCGGTGACCTCCCGGACGAGCAGCTCGGCTTCCCGGCCGCGCTGTTGGCGATGGGCGCCCGCTCGGTGATCGGCGCGCTGTGGCCGGTGCCGGACGAGGACGAGACGGTGGACCTGATGGTCGACACGCATCGCGCGCTGTCGCACACGTCGGCGACGCTCGCGCTCGGCCAGGCGATACGGCGATCGCACGAGCTGGGCGTCCCTGCGTCGGTGTGGGCGTCGTTCACACACTTCGGCGCGTGAACGCACGGGGGCGCGGCGTCTCAATGGGCCGCACTGCCGGCCCGTCCGGCGATTGAGGTCATGCCCGTAGGGCGTGCGGGACAGTCCGGTCCGCGGGTGGCTCCGAGGCGCGGCCCGGTTGCGGGGCTCCCCGGCGGAAGGCGAAAGGCCGCCGGCCGCGCCTCCCCGTGAGGGAAGTGCACGGCCGACGGCCCACACACGGCCCGGACGAGCGGAAACCCGCTCCGACCCGGGGTCTTCCTAGATGTCGAAGTACAGCTCGAACTCGTGCGGGTGCGGCCGCAGCTGGATCGGGGCGATCTCGTTCGTCCGCTTGTAGTCGATCCACGTCTCGATCAGGTCGGACGTGAACACGCCACCCGCCTGGAGGTACTCGTTGTCCGCCTCCAGCGCGTCCAGCACCGCCGGGAGCGAGGTCGGGACCTGCGGGACGCCCGCGTGCTCCTCGGGGGCCAGCTCGTAGAGGTCCTTGTCGATCGGCTCCGCCGGCTCGATCTTGTTCTTGACGCCGTCCAGGCCCGCGAGCAGCAGGGCCGAGAACGCCAGGTACGGGTTCGAGGACGGGTCCGGGGCGCGGAACTCGACGCGCTTCGCCTTCGGGTTCGAGCCCGTGATCGGGATACGCATCGCAGCCGAGCGGTTGCGCTGCGAGTACACCAGGTTGACAGGCGCCTCGAAGCCCGGGACCAGGCGGTGGTAGGAGTTCACCGTCGGGTTGGTGAAGGCCAGCAGCGACGGCGCGTGCTTGAGGATGCCGCCGATGTAGTAGCGGGCGGTGTCCGACAGGCCCGCGTAGCCCTGCTCGTCGTAGAACAGCGGCACGCCGCCCTGCCACAGCGACTGGTGGACGTGCATGCCCGAGCCGTTGTCGCCGAAGATCGGCTTCGGCATGAAGGTCGCGGTCTTGCCGTTGCGCCAGGCGACGTTCTTCACGATGTACTTGAAGAGCATCAGGTCGTCGGCCGCGGCCAGCAGCGTGTTGAACTTGTAGTTGATCTCGGCCTGGCCGGCGGTGCCCACCTCGTGGTGCTGGCGCTCGACCTGGAGGCCGTTCTTGTCCAGCTCCAGGGAGATCTCGGCACGCAGGTCGGCGAAGTGGTCGACCGGCGGGGCCGGGAAGTAGCCGCCCTTGTAGCGGACCTTGTAGCCACGGTTGTTCTCGAGCGCACCGGTGTTCCAGGCGCCGGCCTCGGAGTCGATGTGGTAGAAGCTCTCGTTCGCCGACGTCTGGAAGCGGACGTTGTCGAAGACGTAGAACTCGGCCTCCGGGCCGAAGTACGCGGTGTCCGCGATGCCGGTCGAGGCGAGGTAGGCCTCGGCCTTCTTGGCGATGTTGCGCGGGTCGCGGCTGTACTGCTCGCCCGTGATCGGGTCGTGGATGAAGAAGTTGATGTTGACGGTCTTGTCGCGGCGGAAGGGGTCGACCCGGGCGGTCGACAGGTCCGCGCGGAGCGCCATGTCGGACTCGTGGATGGCCTGGAAGCCGCGGATCGACGAGCCGTCGAAGGCAAGCTCGTCGTCCGGGTCGAACGCCGCTGCGGGGATCGTGAAGTGCTGCATCACGCCCGGCAGGTCGCAGAACCGGACATCGATGAACTTGACATCTTCGTCAGCGATGAACTTCTTCGCGTCGTCGGCGTTCTGGAACATCCAACTCCTCCTACTCCCGACCCGGGAGGGGCGGGGTTGCAGCTCGGTTGTGCGGCCAGTGCGGTGGCACACGCTGGGACCCGACCTTAGGCAGACGGGATTTCTCCAGCATGACCCATTTGTTTCGCCCAAGTTAACCGGGCGGGGTGGATCGAGAGAGTGACATGCGCGCGCGGAACGGCCGGGGGCCCGGGCGGAAAGGCGTGAATGCGGGCGCAGTACCGTGGACGGGTGGACAACAGGCAAGCAATCGGATCGTGGCTGTCCGGCCCCCGCGCGGCGGCCGAGGACATGGGCGCCGACTTCGGACACCGGGGCCGGCGACTCGGTCTGCCGGAGTCGGGGCCGGGTTCCATCGCCCCGCTCGGGCGGCGCTTCGGCGCCCTTTTCGTCGACTGGGGGCTCTGCCTCCTGATCGCATACGGACTCTTTGCCCAGGGTGACCGGCAGGCGGCCGGCAACTGGGCCCTCGGCATCTTCCTCGCCCTGGGGCTGCTGACCGTGGGCACGGTCGGGTTCACCCCCGGCAAGCGGCTGCTCGGGCTGCGTGTCGTGTCCGAGGAGGGCGGCCGGCTGGGCTTCGTCCGGGTCGCCGTGCGGACCGTACTGCTCTGCCTCGCGATCCCGGCTCTCATCTGGGACCGGGACGGCCGTGGACTGCACGACCGCCTGGCCCGCGCCGTCCAGGTCCGGATCTAGTGCCGCTCCCGGCAGGCTCTGCCCTGTCGCGGCACTGAAAAGCGCACACCGAGCAGGCACGGGCGGCAGAGCAGGGGAGCAGGCGCAGGCGGCGGAGCAGGCGAGAAGGGGCGGCCGGGACACATGTCCCGGC